>CABWYS010000004.1 GCA_902509555.1 uncultured SAR86 cluster bacterium | reverse complement strand
ACCACCTTCCCAAGGGTTGAGCCAAATCATTCAATGAGTTTAATTGCTCCAAAAAATTTTAAGAAACTCAGTAAAAATAAATATAATATCTTCGAGCCATCAGACGGAGATGCGATAAATCCAATTGATCATAAAATCATTATTATTCCAACAGTTGCTGTAGATAAAAATGGTTATAGACTTGGATATGGTGGGGGTTACTATGACAGATTTTTGGAATCTGTTACTCAAAAGAATAGAAGGCCCCTGCTTGTGGGTTTAATTTATGATTTTCAATTTATTGATGACTCTTTCAATGAATTGCATGATATTAAATTAGACATAGTCTTTTCCGAGCAACAAAGTAAAAAATTTTCTTGATTAAAGAATTTATACTTTAAATTTCTAATTTGGCAGCAAAGCTAAAAATATCATCTGAAAGAATCTCTGGGTTCTCCAATGCAGCGAAATGCCCGCCTGGATATTGATTCCATTGGACAATATTATAGATTTTTTCTGCCCAAACTTTTGGCGGTCTAGCGATTTCATTTTTGAAAATAGCTCCAGCCATGGGCTGAGATACTGGATTAAATGTAAATCCTAACGGACCATTCTCATAATAAAATCTTGCCGAAGATGTAATGGATTCTGTATACCAGTAGAGAGATACGATGGCTAGAATCTCATCTAGAGAAACAACAAGTTTATCTGTATCATCCTTCGTCCAACCATGAAATTTCTCAATAATCCAGGCGGCCAAGCCAACAGGAGAATCGTTTAAACCATAACCAACTGTTTGAGGCTTTGTGCTTTGAATTGCAAAATATCCATATCCTGTCGCTTGATATTTTTCTATATTTTTCATTCCTTCAGCTTCTTCAGGCAAAACTCCCTCCATGGGATCTTGTCCATCGGGTGGAAAAGCTATAACTAAATTTAAATGAATTCCTATACAGTTTTCTGGAAAAAGTTCTGCTATCCACTTTGTTATCATTGAGCCCCAGTCCCCTCCTTGAGCAACATATTTTTTGTAGCCCAAGGCAAGCATTAACTCATTTTCAAGTTTAGCAACTTCTTGAGCATTCATTCCTTGCTCGCTTGGTTTATCTGAAAATCCATACCCCGGAATAGCTGGACAGACTACATCAAATTCTATTCCATCCTTACCGTTTATTAGTAAAGGGATAATCTTAAGGAATTCCTGAACACTTCCTGGCCAACCATGAGTTAATAATAATGGAATTGCATTTTTTGAGCCTGATTTTTTATGTAAGTAGTGGAGCTCAAGGCCTGATTCAGTTTTAAATTTAAAACTTCCAGCTTCATTTAGTTTCGCTTCATGCTTCCTCCAATCAAAACTATTTCTCCAAGTTTCAACTGCTTCTTGCAAATAAGATTTTTTTGCACCTAAGGTCCACCTTTCATCATTAACTTCATCAGGCCACCTAGTTAAATCAATCTTTCTATTTAAGAGTTCAATTTTTTCATCAGGAATGAAAATTTCAAATCCTTTAATCATTATCTTAAGAACTCTTTGTAAGCTGTATTGTCTGTTTCTTCAACAAAGCTGTAATCAAGAGATTTTAGATGCTTTTCTAAAGCATCCTTAGACTTGCTTTTGTCCTCTATACCAATCAATACATTGGCGAACGCAGCCCCAAGATTTCTATAATGAAACAAAGAAATGTTCCATTTTGAGCCAAAATCTTTCAAAAACCCCATCAAGGCTCCTGGTCTTACTGGAAATTGACATCTATATAATCTCTCAGAATCTCTTTCTGAAATAATGCTCTTATGTCCTCCTACCATATGACGAAGGTGGTCATTAGAAATTTGATTCTTTGTTAGATCGCTAAATTTAAACTTACTCTTTGAAAGCTTTGTTTTAATTTGTTTGAATGCGCCTTCGTTTTCAGTTTTTATTCCTACAAGAACATGAGCATCTGTCTTGTTGGCAAATCTATAGTTAAACTCTGTAATCTGAGATCTGCCAAAGACTTTGCAAAGCTTTAAAAAACTTCCAGGCTTTTCTGGAATCTTAATGCTAAGAAGTTTTTCCCTATTTTCTCCAACCTCTGATCTCTCAACTATATAGCTCAGTCTTTCAAAATTAACATTTGCTCCACTGCTAATAGCTAACAGACGTTTATTTGAAATTTTTGTAGCATATTTTTTAAGCCCTGCTAAGGCAAGAGCTCCAGCCGGCTCAGAAAGAACTCTTGTGTCCTCAAAAATATCTTTTACTGCAGCACATAGCTCATCAATGCTTACAGTAATCACTCCATCAACACACTCTTTAATAACATCAAAGTTGTGTTTGCCAATGCGCTCGACTGCCACTCCATCTGCAAATAATCCAACCTCTCGCAACCTAACTCTTTTGTCCGCCTTGATTGCCTCAACCAAACATGCCGAGTCCTCAACCTCAACTCCATAAATCTTTGTCTTTGTTTGAGTTTGAGCTGCCCATGCACTTATGCCTGCTAAAAGCCCACCTCCACCAACTGGAACAAAAATAACATCTAGGTCATTGTGCTCATCGAAGATTTCTTTTCCAACAGTGCCCTGCCCAGCTATAGTTAATGGATCATCAAATGCTTCAATAAATTCAAGTTTTTGTTCTTTTGCTATTTGTCTTGCTTTTTTGGAGGCTTGATCAAAATTATCTCCATGCAGCAAAACTTTAGAACCAAATCTTTTAACAGACTTTACTTTTATCTCAGGCGCGGTGACTGGCATTACAATGAAACATGGGACCTTTAATTTTTTACATGCATTTGCAACTCCCTGTGCATGATTCCCAGCAGACGCTGTTATGACTCCCCTTTTTTGTTGCTCTTGATTTAAATTGACAATCTTATTGTATGCGCCTCTGATCTTGAAAGAAAAAATTGGCTGCATGTCTTCACGCTTTAAAAAAACATCATTTTTTAATTTACTTGATAAGTTAGTAGCAAATGTTACGGGTGTTTTGTTTGCAACGTCATATACTCTAGATTTAAGAATTAAATCTAGATATTTTTTAGAAAATTTATATGAGTCGGATTTTTTTATTTTAAGTCGCATAATAATTTAAGTATTATACCCATAATGAGCAATTCAAAATTAAATGCTTCAATTGAGGCCATAGAATATATAAAGCCTAAAATTGACATGAACTCAATTATCGGAGTTGGCACAGGATCAACAGTTAATTATTTTATTAAAGAGCTGGTAAAAATTAAGCATATATTTAAAGGCGCGGTATCTAGCTCGGAAGCATCTACACAATTATTAGAAGAATCTGGAATTGAGGTATTTGAATTAAATGATGTTAATGAAATTCTGGTATATGTAGATGGGGCTGATGAAGTAGACACTTCTTATAATCTAATAAAAGGCGGAGGTGGGGCCCACACTAGAGAAAAGATTGTTGCATCAGCATCAAATGAATTTGTTTGTATTGTTGATGAATCAAAGCTAGTTAAAGCGCTGGGTAATTTCCCTCTTCCGGTCGAGGTAATGATTAAAAGCAGAAGCTATGTCGCTCGTGAAATTGTAAAAATTGGAGGGTTACCCGAACTAAGAAAAGGTTTCCTAACTGATCAAGGTAACCAGATTTTGGATGTTAAAGATTTAACAATTGAAAACCCATTAGATTTAGAGAAAAGAATTAATTTAATTCCAGGGGTTTTAGATAATGGATTATTTGCAAATTGCAAACCGCAAAAAGTAATTGTAGGGAAGGGCTAAAGTACTGCTGTGATAGCTGAAATTAGTTTCTCAGATTCTGGTGTTACTCTAGACTTGTAATGATCGATTACCTCGCCATCTCTTCCAATTAAATATTTTGCAAAATTCCATCTAGGCTCTTTGCCAGAAGCTGCTATAAGTTTTTTGTAGAAAGGGTGAGCATTTTTACCTTTCACCTTAGCAGTAGCAAACATTGGAAAGTCAACTCCATATTCGGTACTGCAAAATTCTGCAACTTTTGCTTCCTCAGAAAATTCTTGCTTGAAATCTCTGGATGGGATCCCTATGACTACAAAACCATCATCCTTGTATTTAGAGTAAACCCTTTGAAGAGCTGCATATTGAGGGGTATAACCACATCTACTTGCAACATTTACTACTAATACTACGTTTCCTGAGTATTCACACAAGTTTTTCTCGTCATCTGAGTCTAAAACTCTTAGGTTGCTATTAAGCAATTCAGAGCACGCAAATACACCGAACGAACTTATTAAAAATGTAAGGATAAAAAGATTTTTCATGTTTTAAATACTACACTAATGGAGATATAGCGTAAACAGAGGAGATGAATATAGAGACCAATGTAACTAATTCAACTTTTTCAACTAATTGTGCTTTCATAGTAATAAACCTCTAATTAAGAGATGGAGGGCCGAAGCCCTCCATAATTCCAGAGAAGTACCAACAAATCATAGGGGGAGAGAAATGCTGGTAAAAAATATATTATATATACTTATAATTAAATATCAATATAAATGATAAATAAATATAAATTATTTTAATATATAAATTTTTATTATTTTTGCAAGAAGTCGACTAAGAATCAACATATTTTGAGCCCAAAGCTCTAAATATATATATAATTTCAGATTAGTTTTTTAATCCAGAGATAATTATGACAAATGAGTTAAAGGGTAAGGTTAATTACAGCGTGAATGGAAATATTGCTATTTTAGAGGTAGATAATCCCCCGGTTAATCCCCTTAGTAGCGGCGTCAGAGCCGGTTTAGCAGAATATATTGCAAAAGCAAACGAAGATGATTCAATTGAAGGAATTATCCTCACTGGAGCTGGAAGGTCGTTTATTGCTGGAGCGGATATCTCTGAATTTGGCCAAAAGTCTGATGGGCCTGACCTTCACACAACATTAAAAGACATTGAATTTAGCAAAAAACCTGTTTTAGCTGCTATTAATGGTACTGCTTTAGGCGGCGGACTGGAAACAGCACTAGTATGTAATTATAGAATGGGCACAAACAAAGCCATAGTAGGTCTTCCTGAGGTCAATTTAGGCTTATTACCTGGCGCAGGGGGAACACAAAGACTGCCAAGACTAATTGGACCATCACAAGCTCTAAAAATGATGCTCGTTGGTACGCCTATATCAGCTAAAAAGGCTTTACAGCAAGGAGTAATAGATGCAATTTCAGAAAATTCTCTTATGGATGATGCGATAGCATTTCTTCAAGATAAGATTGGATCAGAGGTGCATCCCAAGGTAAGAGATAAAAATGAAAAGGTTCTTGAAGCTAGGGGTGATGATAATATTCTTGCCGAAGCCAAAGCATTGGCAGCAAAAAGCAGAAGAGGTCAATTTGCTCCTGGTCAAATTATAGCTTGTGTAGAAGCTGCCATTAATGAAGATGATTTTGATGTTGGTATGGAAAAAGAGTCTGAATATTTCCTAGAATGTTTAATGAATCCTCAGCGTGAAGCCATGATTCATATTTTCTTTGGCGAACGTGCTGCTTCCAAAATCTCTGATATTCCAAAAGATACGCCTCTTCTTCCAATAAATTCTGCTGGGATTGTTGGCTCGGGAACAATGGGAGGAGGAATTGCAATGAACTTTGCAAATGCTGGTATACCCGTTTTAGTTCTTGATCAAGATGAAAAGAATCTAGAAAGAGGGATGGGAGTCATAGAAAAAAATTATCAAATGATGGTAGATAGAGGAAGGATGTCTCAAGAACAAAAAGATATTGTTATGGGTCTAATAACTCCAACACTTACATATGATGATTTATCTGATGTCGATATTGTGGTTGAAGCTGTTTATGAAAATCTTGATTTAAAACAAGAAATTTTTAAAAGCTTAGATGCGATTACAAAAGATCATGCCATCCTGGCATCCAATACTTCAGGGTTAGATATTGATGCAATAGCTGCTTCTACTAATAGGCCTGGAAAAGTAGTGGGCACTCACTTTTTTAGTCCCGCAAATGTGATGCGGTTGCTTGAAGTCGTTAGAGGAAAGGCTTCCTCAGACGAAACCATGGCAACTGTAATGTCTCTGGGGAAGAGGATGGGTAAAGCTGCCGTTGTTTCACTAAATGCTCCAGGGTTTATAGGAAATAGGATGTTAGCTGGATACACTTACCAAGCAAATATGCTATTGCTTGAAGGCGCTCTGCCAAATCAAGTAGACAGCGCTTTAGAATCTTTTGGCATGAGCATGGGTCCATTTAGAATGATGGATTTGGTTGGGTTAGATCTTGGATGGAGAGCTCGCAAACTAGCTAATATGGAAACTCCGCTAGCCAATAAAATTTCAGATGCTTTGTGTGAACAAGATAGGTTTGGTCAAAAAACTTCTAAAGGTTTTTATAATTATTCAGAAGGCTCAAGAGCTCCAAATCCTGCGCCAGAAAATGAGTCTATTTACAAAGAGATATCTGATCAAAATAATATTGTAAGAAGAGAGATATCTGATCAAGAAATTATAGATAGATGTATTTTGGCTCTTGTAAATGAAGGTGCGAGGATTTTAGAAGAGGGTGTAGCTCAAAGATCCGGTGATATGGATATAGTCTATATAAATGGTTATGGATTTCCAATCTGGAGAGGCGGGCCAATGTTCTATGCAAATCAACTGGGTTTATCAGAAGTTATTAATAAAATGAGTGGCTTCTCTGAGTTAGATGAGCATTTCTGGAAACCTGCTCCATTATTGAAAAAACTAGCCGAAGAATCAGGCGCATTTGGTGAAGCCCCTGCTGCAGAGGATAGATCAGATTTATTAAGCTTTAAAAACGCTAACATGGGCGGTGTATAGTTTATATTGACCCTATAAATAGATATTAACAGTTGTTTTTGCTGGAACTATTCTAAAAAGCTCTAAAACATCATGATTCAGCATCCTGATGCATCCATGTGATGCTTTTTTACCTATTAATCCCTCCTCATGGGTACCATGTATATAAATGTATCTATCAAAAGAATCAACGTTTCCGCCCTTGTTAAAACCTTCTGTTAAACCTGTAAGCCACATAATTCGGGTTGTAATAAAGTCATCAGGAGAATCAATGGGTTCATGGATAATATTAACTTCCTGAGGTATGTGTTCTCGGCTAACAAAAAATTGATATTTAGAAACATTTATTCCAATTTTTGTTTTTACCTCATGTTTACCAAGGGGAGTTTTTAAGGAGTTCTCTATCTGGCCTTCCCCATAAGCTGAGCTAGATATAGGGTAACTCCTAATAATGCTTTCATCGCTTAGCAAATAGAGTCTTTGCTCTGAAATACTTACATTTATTGAATAATCTGCAAATAATGATATAGATATAAACTGGGTCAATATTAATACTAGAAGTTTCATGATCTAAATCTTAATACAAGAACGCTAATTAGAACAATAATCGATAAGATTGGCGCTAGCAGGAACCCATAAGAGTAGAAAAAGCTAGATTCAGAAGTTTTATATATTTTCCCATTTAAAAAGCCTCGCTTACCTTTATTTAAAATATCAACAATTGTTCCTTTATTATCAACTATTGTCGATATTCCATCTGAGGTTCCTCTTGCAATCCATTTGTTAGACTCTAAAGCACGCGCTCTAACTATCTGCAGGTGTTGATATGGCCCATACGAGCCTCCAAACCATGTATCATTGCTGATATTCACTATAAAATCAGACTCTCTTATTTCTTGTAAATAGCTTATGGGAAAAGCAATATCAAAACATATCATTCCCAAGATTCTAAAATCTTTAAATTCCAGAAGATCTTGATTTGAGCTTCCTTCACTTAAATATGACATAGGCATATTAAAAAAATCGATCAATCCCCTTAAAATATTTTCAAAAGGCACATACTCACCAAAAGGTACAAGATGTCTCTTTAAGTAGGTTTGATCGGTCCCCAGAATACTCATTGAGTTATATAGGCTGTTATTGTTATATTTCCATGACCCAGATAAAACTTCTGGCCCCTCTTCAATCCTTGCAATCAGCTTTTCCATTTTTAGATTTGAGCTTAAATAGGGTAATGGTGATTCTGGCCAAATTATTAGATCTTCCGTTTTATTCTTATTTGTTAAATTCACCAAAACATCTTCGATGCTTGCGTCTGATCCGGGCTTATATTTATCGAAAGGATTTAACGATGGCTGGATAATTGAAAGACTTAAACTCTCTTCAAATGATTCACTGTTGTTGTTTTGATATGGCAAAAAAATGGCTAATAAGATTAATCCTGTAAATAAATAATTCTTCTTATTGTTTACTATACTTAAGGCCAGGAATGATGAAATAAAATAAATAATATATGAGGCTCCATATACTCCAAAATTAGGTATTAAAACCTCGCCAAAAGTATCTAAAAATACTAATCCGGGTAATAGCCATGGGAAGCCACCTAATAATAAAAATCTAGCTAGCTCCAGTAATATTAAACAACTTGAAAGCACAAGACTGTAGAAAAAGATATTAGGTTTAAATTTTATAAATTTTATCGCAGCAAAAGGGGCAATGAATACTGCTGATAATAGCGCTCCCATTAATATTATTATAGAGATAGATATTATAATGTTTGTATTTCCATAATAGTAAATACTCACTATCAACCAACCGGTCCCACTTATCCAATAACCCATTCCCCAAGATAAAGTAAGCTTCAGGGCATCAACAAAATTCGTTGAATTGACTACAGAGTAAATGAGAACTGTCAGGGTTAATGGAATAACTAACTTAATATCAAATGGGCTAAAGGCGAGGGTAGAAAGTGCGCCAATAAATCCTAAAAATATGTATTGAATTAAAGAGGTTTTATGTATTTGTTTTAATAGTGATGCCAATTTTTTTTATCTTTCTTTTGTCGGCAGCTGTGACTGCTAAAATCATATCGTCTAGTTCAATTTTATCGCCAACTTTAGGAAGGAATCCTAATTTATTAATAAATAACCCTGCTAAAGTTTCTGCATCCATTCCATTAAAATTCTTATTAAATTTAGCTTCAAATTCTGATAGTTCCAATGTTGCATCAGCTATATATTCATACTCACTAACTTGGATTAGATCCTCTTCATCTGAGTCATGCTCATCTTCTATTTCGCCCACAAGCTCTTCTAAGATATCTTCAATGGTTACCAATCCTGATATTGTTCCGTATTCATCAATAACAATAGCCATGTGAGATCTATCTTTTTTAAATTCCTCAAGCAATGAGTCAGCTTTCTTTGATTCTGGTACAACCTTAATCTCTCTAATGAAATTACGAAGATTAAAGTCCTCTAAGTCTTTGTTAATAATAGGAAGCAGGTCTTTGGCGAGCAATATCCCCTGAACTTCGTTTTTAGCCGGTCCAAGAACAGGATATCTAGAGTGGCCAGAATCAATTATTCTGGCGATCATTCCCATTGGATCTTCATCAGGCGCAAGTATGACCATCTCAACCCTGGGCACCATAATTTCTTTTACAGTTGTATCTCCTAATCTAATTGCTCGCTCTGCAATAAATTGGGCCTCTTTGTCTATGAGCCTTGCACTAAGCGCGTCTTCTAGAAGCACAGACACATCATCTAAGCTTGATGGCTTTATCGTAAAAAATCTTTTTATTTTATTTAAGAAACTCGACGGAGGTTGGTCTTTTTCAGTATCTTGATTCGTCATATTAAGTAGGGGTTAGCTATTTTAAAAAACTCTAGGTATTTAATCTCTTGAGCCTCCATTATATTGGCATCCTGATTTTTTTGATGATCAAAACCTAATAAATGTAGTATTCCATGAGCTAATAGATGCATCATATGATCGTCTAGGCCTCGATTCAAGTTCTGTGACTCATTTTGTATGTAGGGCATACTTATTGCGATATCTCCAAGTTCTCCTGAAATTCTTTGAATATCTTTCTCTGCAGGAAAAGATAAAACATTCGTATCTAAATCTTTTGCTCTAAAATCTCTATTTAACTTAATCATTTCATTGCTTGAAACAAGCTTAAGATTTATTTTTAATTTATGTTGGTTTTGATCACATAAAATATGCTCAGCTAATAACTCTAGCCTAGACTCTAACTCTGATGATATCTCTTTGTAGTTATGATTTAAAATATTAAGGCTCAATTTTTTATTGATCAAAATTGTCATATGCATCAACAATCTTTCTGACTAAAGGGTGCCTAACGACATCTTTAGAATTAAAAATTGTAAAGCCAATATCTCCTACCCCATCTAAGACTTTTAAGGCATGAGAGAGCCCAGACTCAATATTTTTAGGCAAATCAATTTGAGTCATGTCTCCATTAATAACAGCATATGATCCAAAA
Source organism: uncultured SAR86 cluster bacterium (assembly GCA_902509555.1). Taxonomy (GTDB): domain Bacteria; phylum Pseudomonadota; class Gammaproteobacteria; order Magnimaribacterales; family D2472; genus D2472. Next base: position 57,255 of record CABWYS010000004.1, on the reverse strand, counting down.
CCCATCCTTGTTAAAAACATTTTCATTTGATCGACAGTCGTGTTTTGGCTTTCATCCATAATAATAAAGGCATTGTTCAGGGTTCTTCCCCTTAAATATGCGAGCGGGGCGACTTCAAGAATTTCTTTTTCTAGCAATCGTACCACCTGCTCAAAACCTAACATTTCGTATAGAGCGTCATACAAAGGCCGAAGATAAGGATCGACCTTTTGAGATAAATCACCGGGGAGAAAACCAAGCTTTTCGCCAGCCTCAACTGCAGGTCGTATAAGGATAATTTTTTTTACTTCCTCTTGAACAAGCATCTCTACTGCCTTTGCTACAGCTAAATATGTTTTTCCAGTGCCTGCGGGACCAACCCCAAAATTAACCTCAAAATTTTTCATATTACCCAAATAATCATTTTGATTTCTTCCTCTGGGCTTGATTGTTCTTTTTGGCGTCTTAATTATGTATTCATTACCGCTCAATGAAATAGGGGTTGGATTGATGTCATCATTGTTATTTATTGCCATTTGAATGGTTTCCTTAGAAAGCTCTATTCCTTGAGTAGTTGTTGCATATAAATCTTGAATTGCATTAGAGGCTTTCTTGATGCTGTCTTCATTACCAGAAATGCTTACCTTGTTTCCATTTTGGAAAATTTTTACTCCAAACCCCTTTTCAAGAATTTTAAGATTGCCGTTTAATTCTCCAACAAAAGATTTAAGGTTTTTGGTGTTTGCTGGTTCAAGCTTGAGTTGCGTGAGAGTTTGGTTGATTTCTGCCATTAAGCTTTAAGAAACTCCTCTAGAATTTAAAATCTTGCCTGTCAATGAACGCTGGTATGCCTTGGTAATATCAATATCTACTAATTTACCTAGAATATTGATATTTTGGAAGTCAAAATTTACGACTCTGTTGCACTCAGTTCTCGCTTGCAATTGGTTGACATCTTTTTTTGATACTCCTGTAACCAAACACCTTTGAATTGTGTTAACAAGATCGTTGCTATAGTCGAGCTGGAGTTTATCAATGCGTTTCTGAAGAAGATACAAACGTTCTTTTTTTACCTCTAACGGGACCATATCTTCAAGTTGTGAGGCAGGAGTACCAGGTCTTGCTGAATATATAAAGCTGAAAGATGCATCAAACTTAATCTCTTCAATAAGATCCATAGTCTGCTGAAAATCAAAATCGGTCTCGTTGGGAAACCCTACGATAAAATCAGAAGAAATTTTTATATTTGGCCTAACCTTAAGTAACTTATTTATTATTTCGATGTACTCTTCTCTTGAATAGTTGCGTTTCATTTTTATAAGAATATCATTCGAGCCTGACTGAACAGGAAGATGTAAATGGCTAACTAATTGAGGAACATGTCCATATGCATCTATCAAATCATCAGTCATCTCTAACGGATGAGATGTTGTATATCTAATCCTTTCAACTCCATCAATGCTCCCGCATACCTCAATTAAATCTGATAAGCCAAGCAATCTTCCGCTCAATGAATATTTGTATGCATTTACATTCTGCCCAACAAAGACTATTTCTGAAACTCCTTGCTCAACTAATCTGGCAACCTCATCAAATATTTGCTCAGGCTTCCTGCTGACCTCATCTCCTCTGGTATATGGAACAACACAAAAAGAACAATATTTTGAGCAGCCTTCCATAATCGATACAAAGCTAGATGCGCCTGTAGCATCAGGCTTTGGCAATGAATCAAATTTTTCTTCAATAGGAAAGGATACATCTACAGCCTGAATTTTATTTTCTTCTTTAAGTAAAGAGGGAACTTTGTGTATTGTTTGGGGTCCAAAAATTAAATCTACATAAGGCGCACGTTTATAAATATTTTTTCCTTCTTGACTAGCAACGCAGCCACCAACTCCAATTTTCAAATTAGGATTAATTTTTTTTAATTTATTAAGTCTTCCTAATTCTGAATAAACTTTTTCTTCAGCTTTCTCTCTTATGGAGCAGGTATTAAGCAAAATAATATCTGCATCGTTAAGATTATCCGTCTCCTCAACAGCAGGATCTTTTTTAAGCATCTCTAACGTTTTTTGGCTGTCATATTCATTCATTTGACAACCATAGGTTTTAATATAAAGTTTTGTACCCATATATCTAATTATGAAGAAAAAAACCACATATAAAATAATTTTTATGCAACTCGGAGAAATCTACGAGATTTTTGCAAAACAAATTTATCAAAGTGACATGTACGGTTTCATCGAGGTCGAAGAGTATATATTTAATCAAAATAAACAGCTAGTAGTTGACCCAACATCAGAAAAACTAGAAAAAGAGTTCAAGTCTGTTGAAAGATCTTATATCCCAATCAATTCAGTGATTAGGATAGACGAGGTAATTGAGTCTGGCGAAGCAAAGATCAAGCAAAATAAAAGTCAGGTATCTCCCTTGCCTATTAATATTCAGCCTGTAAACAAGCAAGATTAGCTCTACAAGAATAGACTATTTTTTTGCTTAGCATTTAAGCAAATGACTGTTAATATTTTGTTATGAAAAGAAGGCAGGCTCTAAAAATTTCTTCGATTGGTGCAGTAGGTCTTACGGCATCAATAAGTTCTGGCTGCTCAAAAAATACTTATTTTTTTCATCATGGCGTTGCCAGTGGAGATCCTCTAAATGATAGGGTGATTTTGTGGACTAGGGTAACTCCCCAACAAGCAGGGCCACTCGAAGCCATTCTTGAAGTCTCAGAAAATAAAAATTTTTCCCCAATTATTTTTTCAAAGAAATTACAAACTTCTTCCCTATCAGACTACACAATCAAATATGATTTTTTAGCAAAGCAGTATTGTGATAGTGACAGGGGGTTTTTTTATAGATTTAGGGCTGGGAACGCAATCTCAGATACTGGTCAGTCAAAAACATTTTCAGAAAATACAATAACTGCAAAAATTGGAATTTTTAGTTGCAGCAACTTTCCTGCAGGATATTTCAATGCTTATCAAGCTGCGGCTGAAGAAAATAACTTAGACCTGTGGCTGCACTTAGGAGATTATTTATATGAATATCCAATGGGGGGCTATGCGACAGATAAGGCAGAAATTCTAGGAAGAGTTCCTGAACCCAAGCATGAAATGATCACTCTGTCTGATTACAGACAAAGACATGCTCAGTATAAACAAGATCAGGGCTCCAAAGCTTTGCACAAACATGCACCACTAATTGCTGTCTGGGATGATCATGAGTTTTCAAATGATGCATGGAAGCGAGGAGCTGAAAATCATTCTGAGGATGGAGCAGAGGGAGATTTCTATGCTCGAAGATCTTCTGCTATCAAAGCTTACTATGAATGGATGCCAGTAAGAGAGCAGAAAAATAAAAGAAGAATATTTAGAGAATTTAAGATTGGCAAACTAATACATTTAATAATGCTGGACACCCGACAATATGGAAGGGACAAGCAAATTCAACCAAAGGAATATTTAACCAAATCAGGATTTAACCAGGCAAAATTTTATAACGATCTAAATTCTGATAATAGAGAACTCCTAGGCAGTGAGCAGCTTTCATGGATTGAAAATAGTATTTTAAGTACGAATGCTGTCTGGACTATTTTTGGTCAACAGGTCTTAATGGTAAAATTGAAGTTTCCTGATATAAGTAAAATGCTCAGATCAGAAGAAATCCCAAGTTTCCTAAAACCTTATTTAAAATTTTTAGGCTTAGGCATTCCTTCAAACCTAGATGCATGGGATGGATATCCCGCAGAGAGAAATAGGCTTTATCAATTGATGATAAATGCTAAAAAAAGATTCATTAGCCTTGCTGGAGATACTCATAATAGCTGGGTTTCTGAGCTTGAGGATCAGTCAGGCAGAAAAGTAGGTATTGAATTGGGGGCTCCCTCTGTAACCTCACCTGGCATTACAGATATGTTAAATTTAGATGAAAAGAAATTTGTTAATAGTATTGTAAAAATTAACAAAGAACTTCAATGGATGGATCCCTCCAATCGAGGATATTTATATTTAAATTGTGCAGAGGACAAAATCATAGCTTCTTTTAATTACATCAAGGGATTAGAAGAAATTAATTCTGATATTGGCTCATCTAAGTCTTTTGTTCTTCATCGAAAAGATCTTAGATTAGAAGAAACAAAAGCCTAACTCAATCAAATAGCATTTGCTTATATAGTTTCAGCTCATTAATAGATTCTTTAATATCATCCTGAGCTCTGTGTGAGCCTTTTTTTTCATATGTTTGAGCATCATTCATCCATCTCGAAATTAGCTCCTTGACTGAAGAAACATCAACATGCCGGTAGTGAAAATATGATTCTAAATCAGGCATATATTTTGCTAGGAACCTTCTATCATGAGAGACCGTATTCCCACACATTGGAGATATCTTGTTTCCTACATATTTTGAAATAAATTCTAGAGTTTCTATCTCCGCAGCCTGCTCTGAAATACTACTCTCGTGGACTGATTTAGTAAGACCAGAGTTTCCATGCTGCCTGGTATTCCACTCATCCATTTTTTCAATAAGTTCTTTAGGTTGATTGATAACTAAATTTGGGCCCTCTGCAACAATGGTAAGATTACTATCTGTGATAATAGTAGCAATCTCTATAATTCTCTCTTTGTCTGGATCTAATCCAGTCATTTCAAGATCAATCCAGATCAGGTTTTGATTTGATTTTTGAGTAGACATAAATGTTGTTAAATTTTAACTATAGTGTATTTTGAGCCCAAGATGTTAAAAGTTCAAACCGGTCAAATAATTGAGTTCTACTCAAACTCCTGTTGTGTTGCATCTGCAAGCAAAGAATTTAAATGCACAATACAGGGAAGAATTAATCTTGTGGTAGGCGATCTTGTTGAGTTTAAGATAATTGCCGATGATGATACCAAGCAAGGATTAGTTACAAAGCGCCTAAATAGAGTCACCGCTCTATATAAGTCAAAGGAAAAAGTTAAGAAACCAATAGCTGCGAATATTTCGCACATTGGTATTTTAGTCACTCAAAACCCCAAAACAAATCTTGAGTTTATTGATAAATGGATAATCATTTCAAAGAATGCTTCGATAGAGCCTTTTATTATTTTTAATAAAATAGACTTATTGCAAGATGATGCATTTAATGAAATACAGAAAGTTTATGAGAATATTGGAATAAAAAACTTTCAAATATCTGCAAAATTATTTACGAACATAGATGAGTTAAAAAAATATCTTTACAAAAGAACTACAATATTTGTTGGGAACTCTGGTTCAGGAAAATCTACCTTAACCTCCGCACTTACTTGTAAAAAAATATTATCGAAAGCACTGTCTAACAATCAAGGTGTCCATACCACCTCAGTTTCTACTCTTTATTATGCAAAAGAAATGCAGATCATTGATTCTCCAGGGGTCAGAGACATTGGCATTGATCATTTGAAACCAAATGAAATCATATTAGGGTTTCCTGAAATCATGGATTATTCTTTAAACTGCGCTTTTCCAAATTGCTCTCATCAAATTGATGAAGGGTGTGCAGTTATGGCTGCTCTAAAAAATGGTGATATTGAGGAAAGTAGATACAATAATTTTATCTTTTTAAGCAATCAAGAGAAAAGCAAATGAACGAAAAAACACATTTTGGCTTTAAAGAAGTCGATGTTAATGAAAAAGCTGAGCATGTTGGAGATGTCTTTCATTCTGTTGCTGAGAAATATGATTTGATGAATGATGCCATGTCATTTGGCATGCATAGACTATGGAAGAAAATGTTAATTGAGCTCTCAGAGTTAAGCGAAGGCTCTACAGCTCTCGATATTGCAAGTGGCACGGCTGATATTCCAAGATTAATTAACAAAAAATTTAAATCTGTATCAATGCATGTAACAGATATTAATGCATCAATGCTTGCTCTTGGAAAAGATCGAGCAATTAATGAAAACTTCTTTCATAATTGCAGTTTTGCCTTAGCATCTGGCGAGAGCCTTCCTTATCAGGATCAAACTTTTGATTTGGTTACTGTTGGATTTGGGCTGAGGAATTTTACTGACAAGGAAAGGGGGCTGAAAGAAATGAGAAGAGTCTTGAAAGCTAATGGTGTCCTATTAATTTTAGAATTTTCTAAACCTACAAATTCTTTTTTTTCTAAAATTTATGATTGGTATTCATTTAATATCATACCTAAATTGGGTAGTTTTCTGGCCAATGATTCTGAAAGCTATCAATACCTGGCTGAATCAATAAGAGTGCATCCTGATCAAGAAACATTAAAAGATATAGTTCTTGATGCTGGATTTGATGATTGTAAATTTTACAATCTTGTGAATGGTGTTGTGTCTATTCATAAAGCAAAATAATTATGCAAGTAGCATTAAATAAATTTTTAAAGGAACTGAAATCTTTATCTCCCGGAGCTTTTAGTCAAATTGAGAACCTATACCCCTTGGAATTTAATATAGAAGTTTCTTCAGTATCTAAATTCTCTATTGCTTTAAATCATGACAAGCAAACTTTTAATTTCTTTGAACATCCAAACCCAAGCTTTTCATTAAAATTGAGTATTTATACTGTGTTGAATGGTTTGAATAATAAACAAATTCCAACAAAATCGATTTCTGGGGATGTTGAGAATGCATTAATTTTACTAGGTGCTATAGCAAATATTGATATTGATGTAGAGCTTCTAGTCTATAAATATTTTGGAGATATCCCTGCATTAATTTTAAGAAAAATAATTCTTACTCAATCATTAGAAAAGAATTCAATGGCACAGGAAGATGAGGCAAATAAAATCCTTGAATCTTTTAGAGATATTTCAATAAGGCTTGATAGACTTGAACATGTTTTAATAAATCAATGAACATTCTTCTTTCAATTCTTGATTGTGTAAAAATTTTCTTTCAGGCATTTAGGTATGGTGTTATTAATATACCAAGTGATAACAGCAACTCCTTTTTAATAAATTCAATTGGGCTATTGAATCCTTTTTATTTACTTAATAAAAAAATTCCACACGGTCTAAGAATTAGAAATTTTTTAGAGAGCTTGGGCCCGATGTTCATAAAATTTGGTCAATTACTCTCAACTAGAACAGATGCTGTATCAGTTGAAATAACCTCTCACTTAAAAGGCTTAACTGATCAATGCAATCCATTTTCAACCAAGGTAGCCAAGGAAATAATTGAAAAGAGTCTAAAAATCAAAATTGATGATGTTTTTGAGGAATTTGAAGATACGCCATTGGCAGCTGCATCACTGGCTCAGGTGCACAGGGCGAAACTGAAAAGCTCATCTGAGAGAGTTGTAATTAAAGTCTTAAGACCGGGCATCCAGAAGCAAGTCAACAGGAATATAAGGGTGATGAAAGCTGGGGGCTTTTTAATTAACTTGTTTTATAAAGAAAGTCACAGACTCAAGCTTAAAGATGTTATTCATGATTATGAAAAAACAATTTTTAAAGAGTTAGATTTAAAAATTGAAGCTGCAAATACTACCGTTACTAAGAAAAACTTTGCTGATTCAGATCTATTATTTATTCCAAAAGTGTTCTGGGATCAAACTGCAGTAAATGTTTTAACCTTAGAGGAAATTGATGGAATAGCATGCACAGATATTGATTTAATGGATGAGCTTGGCATTGATCGAAAAACTCTTGCTGAAAATGGAGTAAAAATATTTTTAGATCAAGTATTCAGAGATAATTTCTTTCATGCCGATATGCACCCTGGAAATATTTTTGTTAGCAAAGAAAATATAGCCCAGCCAAGCTATATAGCAATTGACTGCGCCATAGTCGGGTCCCTTAGCAGGGAGGATCAGTACAATTTAGCAAGAATGCTGCAAGCTACATTAAAACAAGACTACTACAAATTATCTGAGCTGTTTATAGGAGCTGGGTGGGTGTCAAGCCAAACTAACAAAGCGGAATTAGAACAAACCTTGAGAGCTACCTGCGAACCAATTTTTGAAAAACCTTTATCAGAAATTGAATTTGGAAATTTGTTGCTTTATTTATTTGACTCAACAAGGCAATTTGGTTTGTCGGTTCAACCCTCACTTATACTTTTACAAAAAACACTCATACACATAGAAGGTATGGGTAGGGAGATATATGCTAATCTTGATTTCTGGGGTCTTGCTGAGCCATACCTTGATAAATGGATTGATAGGCAATTCAGCCCTTTAAAACTAAAAGAGTTTTTAGAAAATAATCATTACGAAATATTAGATAAAGCGTCTTCTTTGCCAGGAGAAATTTTTGACTTACTCGATAACATGAAATTTCTAGCAAATGATGGGAAAAAAAATACTGAACTTATTAAAAACCTTGAAGGCAGCCTTCAAAATCAGCGAAAATGGCAAAATCTAACTATACTTACACTTATAGGTATTATTATGATTCTTACTGGAACATTATTGACATGAGAATCAGGAGTTAATTATGGGAATAGGTGGGATAAGTTTTTGGCAAATATTAATCATATTGGTTGTGATACTTGTTTTATTTGGTGGAAAAAAAATAAGAACTATGGGTTCAGATCTAGGAGAGGGCCTTAAAGGGTTTAAAAAAGCTATTAAGGATGAAGACTTAACCAAAGATTCTGAGTCTAAATCAGACGATCAATAAAAATTGTTACAAATTGGATTTCTTGAGATTCTAATTATCCTGCTTGTCGGGATAATTGTGATCGGCCCAGATAAACTGCCAGGATTCATAAAGTCCATAATGAAAAACTTTACCTGGTTGCAAAACAAGTTTTTTGAATTTAGATCCTCCATAGAGAGAGATATTGGTGCTGAGGACCTAAAGCAAGACATTTTTAATGAGCTGAGGATGGAAGAGCTCGATAAGGAAAAAGATGGCAGATCCAAATGACATGACGTTCATTGGGCATTTAAAAGAATTGCGCGCAAGAATAATTAGAATGTTTTTGTTTGCGGGATTTATCCTGATATGTTGTTTGCCATTCACTAACTACATTTATGCCTTTGTCTCTTCTCCATTAATGGAACTGATGCCTCCTGGAAGTAGCATGATTGCAACCGAAGTGGCTTCTCCATTTCTTGCGCCATTAAGAGTAACAATTTATACAGCCTTATTGATATCGGTGCCTTATTTTTTTATTGAGCTTTGGGGCTTTGTTTCTCCAGGACTATACAAAAGAGAGAAAGCTTTTGTCGGACCATTAATTCTCTCCTCAGTAATACTTTTTTATGCTGGTGTTATTTTTGCTTACTTTGTCGTCAACCCTATCATCTTGAGCTTTTTTATTTCAGCTGCTCCTGACTCAATTCAGGTAATGACAGACATAAATAAATATTTAGATTTCGTATTAAAACTTTTTTTTGCTTTTGGTTTTGCTTTTGAAATTCCCATAGCAACATTTTTAATTATCACTACTGGATTAATATCAAAAGATCACATCAAGAGCATAAGACCATATTTGATTATTAGTTTTTTTGTAATTGGAATGTTTTTAACGCCGCCAGATATTTTCTCTCAACTATTTTTGGCTATACCTATGTGGCTGCTTTTTGAGGTGGGGCTATTAATATCTCGAGACCCAAAAAGCTAGTCTTTTGGAAAATCTACATTAAGTCTTTCTATCCAAGTATCTGAAGAGGGCATTTGAGCAGATAAAATCATTTCCAATAATTCTTTTGGGTCATCATGAACTAGGATTTGATTTTGGTTTTCGATAGACACAAATTCTTCATCAACTGAGTGCTGTAACCAGCTTAGAAAGCCATCATAGTAACCATTAATATTTAATAGGCCTACGGGCTTATTGATCCCCCCCAGTTGATTGCTGACCATCACCTCTAGAAGCTCATCCATAGAGCCGACACCTCCAGGCAAAACAATGAAAGCGTCGCTGATGTCTAAAAATTTCTCTTTTCGCTCAAAAAGAGAATGTGTGATGATAGTTTCATCGATATTGGGATTAGTAAGTTCAAATTCATGCAGTGATTTCAATGTAATGCCTGTTGCTCTTCCACCATTATCAACAGCGGTATCAGCAACAATTTTCATCAAGCCAACATTACCGCCTCCAAAAATTACTTCTAGATCTTTCTCAGCCATCATTTTTCCAATTTGCTGAGCAGCAATTTTATAATCAGGCGATTTACCTAGATGGGCGCCGCAAAATACTGATATTTTTTTTATTGTCATGATGGGAGTCCTAAAATATGTTTTGAAATAATGTTCAACTGAACCTCTGAACTTCCTCCAGCAATAGTATAAGCCTTAGAGTAGAAAAAAGATTTAGCAATTTCTTGTTTTGGTCCTTGGCTTTTTTCAACAATCTCTAGGCCTCCAGCACCAAGACTTGCAACATTAAGTTCCCACCTGGTCTGAGTTTCCTCTGTGCTGATATATTTCAATGAGAGGGCTGCAGGAGAAAAGCCGTTCTTTGATTCAATGGCCGTTCTTCCCATGGTTAAATCAATTAAATGGTTGCGCATTTCATGTTTTATTATTTTCTTATGCAGCTTAGTTTGACCAGGAGCATTTAAAGCTTCACTATTTTTATAAGTTTTAATGGGCTCAATGTCGACAGCTCCCTCACTGCCAAGGTCTGCCATCATGGTTCTCTCAAATTCAAGAAGTCTTTTTGCAACCTTCCAACCATTGTTTTCTTTTGCAATTCTATGAGACTCCCTGGCTACAACATCATCAAAAAAAACCTGACAAAAAGGAGATTGGCCACTTAAAAGTTTAATTGGTTTAATATCAATATTTGACTGCTTTAAATTCAATAAAATAAATGATATGCCTGCTTGTTTCTTTTCTGTTTTAGCAGTTCTAACCAAACAATACATCCAATCAGCCTTATTAGCTTCAGATGTCCAAATCTTGGATCCATTAATTAAGTATTCATCGCCTTTAAGCTCAGCTGAGGTCGAAATATTTGCCAGATCTGATCCAGCTCCTGGTTCAGAAAATCCCTGACACCACCAAATTTCACCTCGTGAAATTTTTGGTAAAAATTCTTTTTTTTGGTCATCAGTTCCAAATTCTAAAATAACAGGCCCCAACATCGAGATCCCAAAATTAATTTGAGCTGGTCTGCATCCAAAAAATTTTAAACGACTTCGTAAAATTTTTGCTTCATCAAAAGATAAACCTCCACCTCCATATTCCACCGGCCATTCTGGTGTGCACCATCCCTTGGATACCATTGCATCAAACCAGATCTTAGAATCAGTAGTGGGAAATTGAATCTCAGAAGAGGCCCAAACCTGCTCATTAACAGGCATTGGTGTTCTCATTGATTTAGGACAATTTTCTTCAATCCATGTATCTACTTCAGTTACAAAACTATCTGATTGATTGCTCATAAACTCATATCTTAAAGGAAAAAGTTACAGGCCCAGCATTGACAGAATGAATATCCATATCAGATCCAAACACTCCTGATTGACAATGTATAGGGCAATCATTAAGCCTTTCTATTAACAAGTCATAAAGATAATTAGCTTTTTCAGTGCTTGCTGCTTTGTGAAAGCTGGGTTTGTTGCCTTTATGCGTTACAGCAGATAAAGTAAATTGACTAACAATCATTAATTCTCCTTTTATCTCCTTTAAACTTTCAGACATTATGCTTCTATCTCCTGTAAAAAAAGAAAAATTGATAATTTTAGATATAAATTTTTCTATTACCTCCTCATTATCATCTTTTTCAAAACATACGTATGCCAAAATTCCTTCGTTGATTAAAGAATAAGTCTTAGCATTAATGCATATCTTTGCAGATGAGACTCGCTGAGCTAAAGCTTGCAATGAAATTAAACCTAGTTTTCTAGCCCTGGATTCCAAGCACCATTTGCTGCAAGCTTGTTCATTAACGCTCTATGGGAAAGCGCGTCCTGAGCAAGAGAAACATTTTCTTCCTTGCCAAGCCAAGCCTTTAGGGATGGTTGCTGCAATGCCCTTCCATAAGAAAAACTCAACTTCCAAGAAAAATCACCGATCTTATTCATAGCATCTAGATGTGCAGTAGCGTCAACATCAGATTGGCCGCCTGAAAGAAATGTTACTCCTGGAAGTTCTGATGGAACATTTTCATTGAGGCACTTAACTGTCATTTCTGCTACCTCTTGAACTGAAGCTTGGCTTTCAGACATGGATCCAGAAGTTACCATATTGGGTTTTAAAATTGTCCCAGCAATATTAACTCCCTCATCCTTTAAACAATCAAAGAGTGATTTTAGAGATTGGCTGGTTACTGCATAGCATCGCTCAATTGAATGGACTCCATCCATCAAAACCTCAGGCTCAACCATAGGTACCATATTATTGTCTTGAACAATTTTTGCGTACTTTGCCAATGCTCGCATATTAGCCTCAATGCATTCATCAGAAGGGATTGTGTCAGATATCTTTATCACTGCTCTCCACTTGGTAAATTTTGCACCAAGAGAAACGTATTCTTTGCAACGTTCGTCCAGTCCATCCAAGCCTTGAGTAACTGTTTCCTCTGGAGAAGACTCTAATGGAGCCAAGCCTTTATCAACCTTAATGCCAGTCAATGCTCCCTGATTCTTAATTAAATCTACGAGAGGAGTTCCATCTTCAGCGTTTTGTCTAATCGTCTCATCAAATAAGATTACCCCTCCAATATTGTCTTTCATGCCGGTAGCTCTAAAAAGCATTTCCCTGTAATCTCGCCTATTAGTTTCTGTAGACTCAACCCCAATAGAATCAAAACGCTTTCCACAGGTAGGATTGCTTTCGTCTGCTGCCAGAATTCCCTTACCGTCTGAGACTATGTATTCAGCTATTTCTTCTAATGTATTCAACGACATAATTTTCTCCTTTTTAAAATTTAAATCCTAAGGCAGTCAATGATGGTAGCTCTTTTCCTTCCATAAATTCAAGGAAGGCGCCTCCGCCAGTAGAGCAATATGAGATGTTACTTTTGTCTATAAACATCTTAATGGCTAAAAGAGTCTCACCTCCACCAGCCAAACTATAAGCTTGTGATGAAGCAATTGCGTCAGCGAGATCTTGGGTTCCTTTTGAGAAAGGCTTATACTCAAATACTCCCACAGGACCATTCCAAATAATTTTTTTAGCAATAGAAATCTTTTCAGCTGCAGCTGAACTAAGGATTTGATCAAGTATCATTTCATCATCTTGGACAGAGTCAATTTTACAAACCCTTGTTTCGTTTGAGTCAATGTTTTTGCTAACCACAACTTCATTTGGCAGCAATATTTTCTCTGTCTCTAGAAGTTCCTTAGCATGACTTAGCATTGAGTCTTCACAAAGTGAAATTCCTATATTGTTTCCTTTCGCTTTTAAAAAGGTGTTGGTAATGCCCCCGCCGGTCAGAACTTCGTCCGAGATTTTTACAAGGCTTTTAATTACTTCTAATTTTGAGGATACCTTTGAACCACCAACAATAGAAAGAGTGGGCGTCTCTTGTGAGTCTGTCGCTTTCTTCAATGCATGAGTTTCATCCTCCAATAAAAATCCAGCACATGATGAATGGGCGGCTTGAATTGCTCCATAGGTTGATGCATGAGGGCGATGAGATGTTCCAAATGCATCAAAAACATATACATCGGCTAGATCGCTCAATTTTTTTGAGAGATCTAAATCATTAGTTATTTCTCCAGATAAAAATCTAATATTTTCAATAAGAGAGATATCTGCATTGAAATTTACTTCATCTATTGAGGTAAACAATGGAATCTCTTGATTCAAAATTTCTCTAAGACTTTTAGCTACAGGCAATAATGAAAATTTTGAATCAAATACTCCTGCCTCAGGTCTTCCAAAATGTGAAATCAAGACTGTTTTAGAATTTTGTTTTTGAAGATATTGAAGGGTTGGAATGATCGCAAGTATCCTAGCATCATCCAAAACATTACCATCTTTTACAGGAACATTTAAATCAACTCTAAGAGCAACTGTCTTATTTAAGACATCTGTATCGCCCAATTTCCTCATTTTGCAAGCAGTTTCTTGGCTTCGGCAACTATGTTTTCTTCTGTAAAACCAAATTTAACCATCAGCTCACCTGCTGGAGCACTCTCGCCAAAAGTCTTCATTCCAATAATTTTATCATTGAGATTAACTAAGCCATGCCAAGAATCTGGGTGAAGGGCTTCAACAACTAACTTTGGTATCTCTGGAGCTACAACGCTATCTCTATAAGTCTGATCTTGCAGGTAGAACTTATCAAGACATGGAATAGATACGATATTTACTTTAAATCCATCATTTTGAATTGATTTAGCAGCCGAAAGAATTAACTGCACCTCGCTTCCTGATGCAACCAGTGTAATATCTGCATCCTCTTCATGAGAGAGCAGATAGCCTCCTTTTTGTATTAAGCTTATTTGCTCTTTTGTTCTCTGAACAAATGGAAGATTTTGCCTTGATAAAATTAAGCTGTGAGGAGTGTCTGAGGAAGTAATAGCCTCTTTCCAGCTTACAGCAGTCTCTATGATATCTGCTGGTCTCCAGTTATTTAAATTTGGTGTGGCCCTCAGGGTGACAAGATGCTCAATAGGTTGATGAGTCGGGCCGTCTTCTCCCAGGCCTATGGAATCATGGGTATAGACAAAAATATTTGGGATTTCCATGAGAGCAGCCAAACGAACTGCATTCCTAGCGTAATCCATAAATACTAAAAATGTACCGCCATATGGTTTTAGGCCACCATGCAGCAACATTCCATTCATCATGGCAGTCATTCCAAATTCTCTAACACCATAAAATATATGGTTTCCTTGTGGATTATCGGGAAGCATTTCAGAGCTGGCTGAAGAATAAGTATTATTTGATCCAGTAAGATCAGCCGATCCACCAATAAGCTCTGGCAATTGCTTGCAAAAGAAATTCAAGCAAATCTCAGAGGCTTTTCTGGTTGCTAAATCTTTTTGAGAGCCTAAAACTAACCCTTCTAGAAATTCTTGATAAAGTTTTTCAAAGTCACTGGGAAGTTCGTTGTTAATTAATCGTTCTAATTCATTGGAAAGCTCTGGATGCATTTTAGAATATTCATTCATCAGCTCATCCCATTCAGAATTATGCTTAAATCCGGTCTCTTTGGCATCCCATTCAGATTTAATATCCGCAGGAATATCAAAAGCTTCATGCTGCCAACCCAATTGATCTCTAGTTTTAATAATTTCTTCTTCGCCTAAAGCAGATCCATGAACACCTGATGTTCCTGCTTTATTTGGTGATCCAAATCCAATTTCTGTCTTACAACAAATTAAGGTTGGACGACTTGATTCTTCTTGAGCATTTTTTATAGCCTCTAAAATTTGCTCAACATTGTGACCGTCTACTTCAAGCACCTGCCAGTTATAACTTTCAAATCTTTGACCAGTATTATCTGTGAACCAGTTTTCAATTTCCCCATCAATTGAGATTCCGTTTTGGTCATAAAAACAAATAAGTTTGCCCAAACCATGCGTGCCCGCAAAAGAGCAAACCTCATGAGAGATTCCCTCCATCAAGCAGCCATCACCAAGAAATGTGTAGGTATAATGATCGATTGGCTGTAATCCATTAACCTGATTGAACTTACTTGCAAGCATCTTTTCTGCTAAGGCCATGCCAACCGCATTACCTATTCCTTGACCCAAAGGACCGGTTGTAGTTTCTACGCCTATGTCTAAATCTAGCTCTGGATGACCTGGAGTTTTAGAGCCTATTTGTCTAAAATTTTTTAAGTCATCGATACTTAAGTTGTATCCTGTTAAATGAAGCAAACTGTAGAGCAACATTGAGCCATGGCCATTAGATAAAACAAATCTATCTCGATTAAACCAATGGGGATTCTGTGGATTATGTTTTAAGTTGTATTTCCATAAAGCCACTGCGATATCAGCCATTCCCATCGGCATGCCAGGGTGGCCACATGTAGCTGCTTGAACAGCATCTATGGATAAAAACCTAATAGCGTTAGCAAGTTCTTTGTGCATGTTTTTGCAAATAGTTTAGGGCATGTTCATCATAATATGAGGTGAGAATTATTTATAGATAAATTTGAGTTTATTTAGGAAAAGAACTAATATTTCATTCAAATAAGTGATTTGTTCCTGCTTGCATACTTAAACTGCTAAATAGGACACCTAAATTAGGTAAAAAATTAAATTATCAAGCTAAATTATTAAAAAAAATTATGAGCTATATCTTTACATCTGAATCAGTCTCTGGTGGTCACCCCGATAAAGTTTGCGATCAAATATCTGATGCAATATTAGATGCATATTTAACTGAAGATCCTAACAGCAGAGTTGCATGTGAAACCATGATTAAAAATAACATGGTCTTCATAGCTGGAGAAATTACTTCTTTAGGAAGTCCAGATCTTGAGCCTATTGTAAGAAAAACAATTAATGATATTGGCTATAACTCTGATGAGTATGGATTTAATGGTGATACCTGTGAGTTTACTAATCTTGTTTTTGAGCAATCTCCTGATATATCCCAAGGCGTCACTGAGGGTGAGGGTGAAAACCTTGAGCAAGGAGCTGGGGATCAAGGATTGATGTTCGGATATGCATGCAAGGAAACAGAATCATTGATGCCGCTTCCAATAGATCTTTCTCACAGATTGGTTAAAAAACAAGCTGATATTATGAAAAGTGGGGAGATTAAGTGGTTGAGGCCTGATGCGAAGAGTCAGGTAAGTGTTATTTATTCTGATGATGGCAAAACCATTGAGGGCCTCTCTGCTGTTGTTCTCTCAACACAGCATGATGAAGATGTAACTCAAGAAGAAATTAAAGCCGAGGTAATGGACAAAATTATTAAGCCTATTGTCCCAGAGGAATGGATTCTTGATTCAACAAATATTTATATTAATCCAACAGGTAAGTTTGTTATAGGTGGTCCAGTTGGCGATTGTGGTCTTACGGGAAGAAAAATAATTGTCGACACATATGGAGGTATGGCTCGTCATGGTGGGGGTGCTTTTTCTGGAAAAGATCCATCAAAAGTAGATAGGTCTGCTGCATATGCATCCAGATATGTGGCAAAAAATATTGTTGCTGCAGGGCTTGCAGATTATTGTGAGATTCAGGTCTCATATGCTATTGGAGTCGCAAAACCAACATCCATTCACGTTGAAACTTTTAATAGTGAAAAAATATCTAAAGAGTCCATTGTAAAGATAGTTGAGGAAGAGTTTGACTTGCGACCAAAAAGCCTTATAAATATGCTTGATTTAAAGCGGCCTATTTATCTTCCAACCGCTGCTTATGGGCACTTTGGAAGATCTGATATTGATCTAACTTGGGAAAAAACAGATAAAGCAGATAAAATTTCAAGTTAGTATTTGATTTCACCATATAAACACACATCTGTACCTATTTTTTAGGTAGAATGCACACTTAAAATTACTGGAGCAATAATGGAAAATGATTATAAAGTAGCTGATATGAGCCTTGCTAATTTTGGCAGAAGAGAGATATCTTTAGCTGAGAACGAAATGCCAGCTTTAATGGCTCTGAGAACTAAATACAAAGATGCTCAGCCTCTCAAAGGCGCAAAAGTAATGGGCTGTATTCACATGACTATACAAACGGCTGTTTTAATTGAAACCCTGGTTGATCTAGGCGCAGAAGTTCGCTGGTCTGGGTGCAATATTTTCTCAACACAAGATCACGCAGCCGCAGCAATCGCTGCTGCTGGAATCCCTGTTTTTGCATGGAAAGGACAAACAGATGAAGAGTTTGATTGGTGCATAGAACAAACAATACTTAAAGATGAGCAGCCATGGGATGCAAATATGATTTTGGATGATGGCGGTGATCTTACGCATATGGTTCATACTAAATTTCCAGATATGCTCGATACTATTCATGGCGTATCAGAGGAAACAACTACTGGAGTTCATAGACTAAAAGCAATGCTTGAGAGTAATAGCCTTAAAGTACCAGCAATTAATGTAAATGACTCAGTAACTAAATCGAAAAACGATAATAAATATGGATGCAGACACAGCCTCAATGATGGGATAAAAAGGGCAACAGATATGTTCCTTTCTTCAAAAAAGGCCTTGGTTATTGGATATGGTGATGTTGGAAAAGGCTCTGCTTTGAGTTTAGCGCAAGAAGGGATGATTGTAAGAGTGGTTGAATCTGATCCTATATGTGCAATGCAAGCCTGCATGGACGGGTTTGAGGTTGTTTCAACTTATAATGGTGGTGTTGTAACGCGAGATACTAAAGATATTAATCTCAGGGTTCTAGAAGACACTGATCTAATAGTTACAACTACTGGAAATGTAAATGTTTGTGATGAGGCAATGCTGCGATCAGTAAAAAATACTGCGGTGATTTGTAACATTGGTCACTTTGATAATGAAATTGATACTCAATTTATGCGAGATGAATGGTATTGGGAAGAAATTAAACCTCAGGTTCATAGAATATTCAGAGATACTGGCCCATCAGACAATCCTGATCTGCAAAGTAAAAACTACATAATTCTTTTATCTGAGGGCAGGCTGGTTAATCTTGGTAATGCAACCGGACATCCGAGCAGAATTATGGACGGGTCATTTGCGAATCAGGTTTTGGCTCAGATGTATTTGTATGAGCAAGGCTTTGCAAATATTAATGATGCAGACAAAAAGAAAGAAATGCTAACCGTTAAAGTTCTTCCTAAGAAATTAGATGAAGAGGTTGCTGAACTTATGGTTCAAGGTTTTGGAGGCACAATAACAAAATTAACAGGTGAGCAAGCCGAATACATTAATGTGCCTGTTGATGGGCCGTTTAAAGAAGAAGAGTACAAATACTAGTCTTATTAGTTTTTTTTTAATAAATTACTCATAATAGGTAGATGAAAGTCCGCCTATTCTTCCTTTTAGTACTAGTTTCTTTTCTTGTTATAGGTTGTGGGATGAAAGCGCCCATACCATCTGAAACTCTTTTTAATATTTAATTCCTTTATGGATCATTTTCATTACAAAGAAAACGAGCTGTTTGCTGAAGAAGTTTCGTTAAAGGATGTAGCAGAAAAATATGGGACTCCAACCTTTGTTTATAGTAAAGCTACTCTTGAAAGACATGCTAAAGCATACATAAATTCCTTTAAATCCATGGATGGACTTGTATGTTTTTCAGTAAAAGCATTATCAAATATTTCAATTTTAAAAACCTTAAAGAATTCTGGTTGCGGATTTGATATTGTTTCTGGTGGCGAACTTCATAGGGCGCTTTTAGCTGGCGCAGATCCAAAGAAAATTATTTTTTCAGGCGTTGGGAAATCAAAGGCTGAAATGGTGGCAGGTATTGAAAATGATATTCTCTCTTTTAATATCGAGTCTGAGCAAGAGCTTGATCAACTTGGCATGGTTGCTGCAGAAATGAAAAGAATAGCCCCTGTGGCAATAAGGTTTAATCCTAATGTTGATGCAGGAGTCCATGAATTTACGAAAACAGGCAGAAAATCTGACAAATTTGGTGTGAGCATTGAAACTGCAAAAGATCTAATAAAAAATTGCAGTGAAAACAGCAATCTTAACCTTGTAGGTTTAACTTGCCACATTGGATCACAAATTATGGAACTCAATGCCTTTGAACAAGCTGCTAAACAAGCTTTGGAACTTTTAGTTGAACTAGATAAATTAAATATTAATTTAGATTTTATAGACATGGGTGGCGGTCTAGGTGTTAGCTATGTGGGAGAGGAAACCGTTCAACCAATTGAATTAATTCAATGTTATGAAAAAATATTTTCTGGAAGGTCTGAAAGATTAATTCTTGAACCAGGACGGTCTATTTCAGCTAATGCTGGAGTCATGCTCACCAAAGTTGAATACAAAAAAAATGATTTTCTTATTGCCGATGCTGCCATGAATGATTTATTGCGACCTGCTCTCTATCAAGCTCATCATGATGTTTGGCCTGTAACAAAAAATAATGGCGCCATGCAATCCGCTGTTAATCTTGTGGGTCCTATCTGTGAAACAGGAGACTTTTTAGCAACAAATATTGATAGCGAGAGTCTCAAAGGAGATCTCTTGGCTGTAAAGACAGTTGGTGCATATGGTTTTGTTATGAGCTCAAACTACAATTCGAGGCCTAGGGCTGCTGAAATTATTGTCGACAAAGATAAATTTTATTTGATTAGAAAAAGAGAGGACTATTCATCTCTCACTGCTCTTGAAGAGGGATTAGATGGTCAAGTTTAAAAAAATGCATGGGAATGGCAATGACTTTATTGTCATAGAGAATCTTACCAAAATGCATGCGTTATCAAAGTCTCAAATAATCAAGATGGGAGATAGAAAAAAAGGCCTGGGATTTGATCAGCTGATTACTATCAATCCTCCAAAAAATTCTAAGCATGATTTTTATGTAAAATTTTTTAATTCAGATGGTTCTGAGGCTGACATGTGTATGAATGGAGTAAGATCTGTTGGTGCGTTTCTTTGGGAAGCTAGACTTGCCCCAAAAAAACCTCTCTTATTGGGCACTAAATCAAAACCTATATTAATTAAGCCAATGGGCACTAAAAAAGTAAAAATTCTCTTAGATTGTCCTTTGCAAAACAAAGTTCCGAAAATAGAAGCACAGTTTTTAGGTAAATGTGGTTTAAAAAAATATAAATTTATTAATGCTGGCAATCAGCATTTAATCATTGAAACAAAAAAAATTTTTTCTTTTGACCTTGATGGGCTTTCTTCAAAGCTGAGGAAAAGAAAATTTTTTACAGGCGTGAATATTTCTTTATTTTCCAAGCATAAAAAAAATCTTGAGCTTAGAACAAATGAAGCGGGAGCTGGAGAAACCTTATCATGTGGCTCGGCTGCTGCAGCAACTGCTAGCTTTAATATCAATGACAGATTGCCTATAAAAATTATTTCTGCTGGGGGCGAGCTGAGTCTTAGAAAAATAAATGATAAGCTTGAGATGACTGGGCCAGCTGAATTTATCTGCGAGGGAACATGGCTAAAAAAATAGATGCTAAAGAGGTTGAACTTTACTTATTAGAAAATACTGATTTCTTTCTTTCTAGAGAATCTCTTGTGAGCGAGTTAAGCTTTAAGCATGATGCAGATGGGGCAACTTCACTGCTAGAAATGCAAGTACGAAAACTAAGAGATGAGCAATCAAGGCTTATGGAGATGCTTTCAGGGTTTGTTTCAACCGGAAAAGAAAATGAAGAGCTTTTCTTTAAGTCTAAAAATTTAACTCTATCGCTAATTACCTCTAAAGATTTTGATGAGATAAAGAAAACAGTTGAGCTGTTCTTTGAAGAGAACTTTGAGGTTGATTCATGCATCTTAGAAATTCTCTCAGACTCTGAATTACAAGAGCTTGAAAATGAAACTGGTTTTAATATGAATAAGGACGCGATCCATATGGGGCCTTTATCCAAAGAAAAAATGGCTGCTTTCTTTTCTAGTAAGTCGGTTAAATCTGCGGTAATAAGCGTAATGAAATTAAACAATGGTTTTGGTCTTCTGAAGATAGGGTCTAATGAGCCTACAAAATACCTAGGTGATGGAGATACAACATTTATAGAGTATATTCGCGATATTATTGTTAGAGTGCTTGCATCAAAAGAGGCATGAATGAAGAAAAATATTTTCTTTTACCGTTAATTTCTAATTATTTAGATTTTTTAGAAAATATTAAAGGCTTAAGCAAGAACACCACTAATTCATATCAAAGAGACTTAAAAAAGTTTTCAAAATTTTTAGAAACTTCTAACATTAATGATTTTGAAAATCTCACAGAGGAAATGTGTTCATCTTGGATTGCAGACCTTTTTCAAAATAATGTTAGCGCGCGTTCCATTCAAAGACATATATCTTCCGCCAAGGGGTTCTTTAATTATTTAAAAAAAAATAGTCTGGTATCAGACTCGCCATTAGAATTAATTAACTCGCCGAAATCTCCAAGCCACTTACCAAATATTTTATCGCCTGAAGAAGTATCTCAGTTGCTTAATTTCAAACCTAAGAATTCTCAAGAAAAAAGAGATCTAGCAATTATTGAGCTTATTTATTCAAGTGGCTTGCGAGTTTCTGAGGCCGTGAACTCAAATTTAAGTGATTTCGAAGAGGATAAAAAATTTTTACGAGTCCTGGGCAAGGGCTCGAAGACTAGACTGGTGCCGGTTGGACGTTATGCAAAAAGCGCTATTAACGATTGGATTATTGAGAGAGAGAAACTTTTAACAAGAGATGATGCTTTATTTGTTAACTTGAGAGGCAGCCGAATCACCACAAGAAGTGTACAAGAAAGAATTAAAAATATTGCTCTTGTGCAAGGGTTACCACCTGTAAACCCTCACATGTTGAGGCATAGTTTTGCAACTCATTTGCTTGAATCAAGCGGAGATCTAAGAAGTATCCAAGAATTACTAGGACATAGTTCTTTATCGACCACTCAAATATATACTAGGCTTGATTATCAACATCTAATAAAGGTATATGAAAATTCTCACCCGCGCGCCCACAAAAAAAATGTCTAGAATTCAACTCATTACTTTTGATTTAGATGACACATTTTGGGACATCAAAAGCACCATTATCAATGCAGAAATGAATTCTAGAAAATGGTCAGAAGACAGAATTGGAGAAAAAATAGAATGGGGAACATTTGAAGATTTTATGCAAATTAGAGGTGGGCTGGTAAAAGAAGACCCATCATTAGAATATGATCTGGGAATGCTAAGGAAAAAAACAATTGCTCATCATACTAAAAAATTTTTTAAAGACACAAAAGATTTGAATGAATTTATTGAAGATGCTTATAACTTTTTCTTGGAGGAAAGACATAAAGTAACTTTCTATGATGATGTGCTTTCCGTTTTAGAAAAATTGTCTTCAGAATATATGCTAGGTGTTCTTACAAACGGTAATGCTGATGTTAATAAATTGGGCATCGGCCACCTGTTTGATTTCTCAATCTCTTCAATGGATGTAAAAAGCAATAAGCCAGATAAAGGCCATTTTGTTAAAGCCCGTGAGCTCTCTAAGGTAGATTTTAGAGACACTCTTCATGTTGGAGATCATCCAGTGAATGATGTTTTGGGAGCAAGGGACTTGGGCATAAATACAATGTGGTTTAATCTAAATAATCTAAATTGGGAGGTTGATAAAAAACCTCCTATTCAATTTAATAGATGGTCTCAATTTATAAATCTAGTAGAAAGTACTTATGGCAGCTAAAGATTCTTTTGATGCTTTTGTTAGCATTCTTCGTGACAAAATTGATGGGTTCTCTGAGGATGCGAATGAACCAAATATAAAGATTATTCAAAATGAATTGAAAGATAGGTTTGATGATCTTGTAAAATCTCAAGGCTATGTATCAAATGAAGAATATGAGGCCCTCAAAGACTTGGCCAAAAGACTAGAACAAAGGGTTTCTAAACTGGAAGAATTATTAGACGAATCTAAAACTAAATAGTATCTAGCATGTACTGAACAGCTATACCTATTTCCTCTTTGGTACAATCTGCACAAAGGCCCTTAGCTGGCATACCATTAATTCCATTGTAAGCATTATCTACAAGCATTTCGTAGCCTTTGGCTTGCCGTGTTTCCCATGCAGCTTTATCGCCCATCATTGGCGCACCTGCAATACCAGCATCATGACAAGCCGCACACCCGCTTGAATAGATTGACTCAGCAGATCTGGAAGCTCCACTTGCAACAACATTCATTGCTGTGGCCTGACCACAAGTTTGACCTTCTAAGCAAACTGCAATTGAGGAGCTTAGTCGTGAACTAACTAATTCATCATATTTCTTACCATTAAAGAATAAGACTACTGCTAGAGTCACAACAAAAACTGGGATAAATTTTTTCATAATTTTTTAAATTTTGCTCTAAGAAACTGGTTTTTGAATTTTGATCACATGATCAACCACCTTAAGCATTTTTGAGTGGCCTCCTTTGGCCTCTATTCTATACTTTCCATCTACAAAAATCATTGGGGTTGCAGTAACTTTAAACTGTTTTGATAGTTCTATTGCTCGCTTAACTTTCTGCCTAACAGAAAAAGAGTTCATGTATTTAATGGTTTCGCTTCTATCAGTTCCAAGTTTTTCAAGAAACTCTAAAATTGCTCTCTCGCTGCCTAAAAAATTACCTTCTTTATGCATGGCAGTAAAAACTGCTGAGTGAGCAGTATCACCTATGCCCAATGCTTCAATGGTATAAAATAGCTTTGCATGCAGCTGATGAACAGGGCCCCAGGTAACTGGCATTTTTTGATAATTCACAGATGCATCTTGTTGCTGGGCCCATTTCGCGGTAATGGGTGCTAAGTTGAAACAATGTCCACAGCCATACCAAAATACTTCGACCACATCGACTACGCCATCCTCTTTTACAGGTAGTGGCCTTGATAAGGAGCCATAATCTCTTCCAAGCCTATATTCTGAGGCAACAGAAACAGAAAAAATAACTAGTAAAAAAGTAGATAGAATTATATTTTTTTTCATTGTTGATATAGTCCGTGCATATAGTTAGCTAGGGCTTCTATGTCTGAATCTTTTAAATTCTGGGATGCTGATTGCATAACCAAAGAGTAATCACCTGCATTCCTTGAGAGATTTCTATACTCCTTAAGGGTGGTAATTAAATAACCTTTTTGCTGTCCTGAAACTCTTGGGAAACCTGCTTGAGCATTCCCCGCGCCATTTACCGAATGGCATGCTGTACATGCTGGTATGCCTCTTTCTAAATCTCCAGCCCTATAAAGACTTTCCCCTAAGGCCAATAGCTCAGCATCATCTTTGGCTTGACCGACCGCCGGGGACTGGGAGCTATAAAATGCAGCTATATTAAGAAGCTCAGAGTCTGAAAGGGTTTTAAGATATGGGATAACAGCCATCATCAAAGCATTCTCTCTATCGCCTTGTTGAAAATATTTGAGTTGATCACTTATATATCTTTGATTTTGCCCAGCTAGA
Organism: uncultured SAR86 cluster bacterium; assembly: GCA_902509555.1. Lineage (GTDB taxonomy): Bacteria > Pseudomonadota > Gammaproteobacteria > Magnimaribacterales > D2472 > D2472. Next base: position 32,378 of record CABWYS010000004.1, on the reverse strand, counting down.
CTTGGCCAGTCAGAATTAATGCTTTGGCCTTCAGCTCCATGACATGCTGAACATGTTGCAACTAATCCTGCCCCCGCCTGAGCATCTCCAGTGGCCAACAAATCAGGCATCTTAACTTCGGCTGCAGAGATTGCCAAAGAAGTCATGCTTAAGCCAATGATTAAATAAGTTTTTAACATAAATTGTACGTTGTGGTTAAGAAGGCATATTATATGTCGTGCGTGGCGCGAGATAAATGATCTTATGAAAAATCCTTTCAAAAATACTGCTTTTTTATTTGGCGTAACAAAGCATAAAAATCTTCCAGAAGATACTGGAATAGAGGTTTTATTGTCCGGTCGATCAAATGCGGGTAAATCAAGTGCATTGAATGCTTTAACAGGTAATAAAAAATTAGCAAGAATAAGCAAAACTCCTGGAAGAACAACTGAGATTAATTTCTTTGAAATGGAAGATGGATTTAAGCTTCTTGACTTACCTGGCTACGGTTTTGCTAAATCAGGTCACTCAAGAAAAAAAGATTGGGGACCATTACTTGGAGAATATTTTAAAAATAGAAAAGCCCTCAAGGCAGTACTAATATTTATGGATATAAGGCATCCACTTAAACCAATTGATCTTGAAATGATTGAATTGTGTGAAAGTTTTGATGTTGCTTATGTTCCTGTGCTAACTAAATCGGATAAGGTATCTAAAAATATTTTAATGAAGACAATTAAGCAAGTGAGCAAAGCAACTAATGCTATAGAGGTTTTGGCAATTTCATCGTCAAAAGAAACTGGGATTGATAAATTAAGAAAGATTCTGGTAGGATTCAGGGATGACTAATTTATCTTTTCAGTCTCAAGACTGCAAGATCACACTTGCTGAGGGGTTAGAGGAGTATCGAGCCTACTTACAATCAAATGGCAAAAAACAGCTTATTGATGAGCCTGGTTCAACAATTATCAGAGATCATGATGCAACTCATGTAATTTTTGGTCTTGATACCTCTTTGGAACAAGAATCTATGTTAGATTCATGGGTATTCCTGGGAACAAAATGGAAACTTAAAGAATTACTTGCGTACAACAAACTTCCAGAACTAAAGCAACTATATAAAGATTTTTGGCGCGATCCTGGTTACTTTCGACTCTTAATGGTTGCTATTAAACTAGTGCCCATTAAATTTAAAATAAGAAAGCGTGCTAAGCAAATGAATAAAAAGTGGCCTTTTGTGTCGCCTGATTCTTTAATGGATCAAAGGGTTTGTGACTTACGTGAAGAATTCGGAATCAAGATACTTACTCCAGCAGAACGAATGGTTAAAAAGCCATTAATATGGTCTGGAACTATAACCAACTAAATCATTAGTGAGCTTCGTTCCAATTTGCTCCTGTATTTGCATCCACTATTAAAGGAATGTCTAATTTAACTGAGCTTTCCATAAGGCTTGTAATATTTTTAAGAGCCTCCTCAGCAAAACCTTTTTTTACTTCAAAAATTAACTCATCATGAACCTGCATAATCATTTTTATATCTGAGTTGTTATTTCCAATCCAATGATCAACATCAATCATTGCCTTTTTAATAATGTCTGCTGCAGAACCCTGCAATGGAGCGTTTATGGCAGCTCTTTCTGCCGCTTGACGCCTTAGTCCGTTAGAATCATTTATAGCAGATACATGCAGTTTTCTTCCAAGGATGGTCTCAACAAAAAGATTTTTTTTAGCTAATTCTTTTGTAGAGTCCATATATTTTCTTACGCCCGTATATCTCTCAAAGTATGTATCAAGATATGCTTGCGCTTCATGTCGTGGAATACCTAGCTGTCTAGTGAGTCCAAAGGCAGACATGCCATAGATTAGTCCAAAATTAATTGCTTTAGCACTTCTGCGATGATCTGGCGACACATCTTCGAGTGAGATATTAAAAATTTCTGAAGCAGTGGCTGAATGAACATCTATATTATTATTGAATGCATGAGTTAAATTTTTATCTCCAGATAGATGGGCCATAATTCTTAATTCAATCTGCGAGTAATCAGCTGAAATCAATACATTGCCCTTTTCAGCTATAAAAGCCTCTCTTATTTTTCTTCCTTCGGGAGTTTTGATTGGAATATTCTGCAGATTGGGTTCAGTAGAGGAGAGTCTTCCAGTTGAGGTTACAGCTTGTTGATATGAGGTATGAATCCTTTTTGAGACAGGATGCTGAATATTAATCAAGCTATCTGTATATGTGGATTTTAATTTTGCTAAGCCTCTATATTCGATAATAATTTTTGGAAGGTCATATTCTTCAGCTAGTCTTTGAAGAGTGTCTTCATTAGTTGAGGGCTGGCCTTTTGGAGTCTTCTTAAGAACGGGCAAATCTAATTTATTGTAAAGAATCTCAACAAGTTGTTTTGGAGAGTCCATGTTAAATTCTTCTCCCGCCACTTTAAATGCAGATTTAGATAGATCTTCAATCTTAATTGCTAGCTCATTTGAATATTCTGATAGCATTCGTGCATCAATCTTTGCTCCATTAGTTTCGACCCTAATTAGGGACTGAAGCATGGGATATTCGATAGATTGAAGAAGGTTGATAAGCTTGGGTTGGTCTTTAAGCATTCCATTGAGGAGATTAAAAAGCCTTAGGGTTACATCAGCATCTTCTGCTGCATAGAATGTTGCAGCTGGAATATCAACCTGAGCAAAGTTAATTTGCTTTGAGGCAGAGCCTACAACTTCTTCATACTTCATAGGCTCATAATTTAAGTAATATAAAGCCATCCTATCTAGTCCATGTCTCGTACCAGTACTATTTAAAACATATGACATCAACATGGTATCTCCTAGGAACTCTTCCACCTCTATACCATGTCTATTGAGCATAGGTAAATCAAATTTAAGATTTTGGCCAACTAATTTTTTTTGATTTTTTGTAATGGTGGTGCCCAAGATTTTTTGAATTTGAGTAAGCGGCATCTGTTTTGGCATCTCTTCATATGAATGTTTAATAGGTATATAACAACTCTCTCCTTCATTGCATGCCAATGATATCCCTATAAGATCTGCCGTCATTGTATCCAAAGAAGAAGTTTCGGTATCAATGGCAAAGACACTGCACTTATCAATTTTTTTAGCCCATGCTTTTAAATCATTTTCTGTTAAAACAGCTTGATACTCTTTTTTTGATTTTGGAGCTTCAGAAACTTCGCTGCCTGAGCTTCGAGAGGACTTTATCCATGTTTTAAATTCAAGGGATGCGAATAATTTGTTTAACTCCGCTTGATTCTCTTCAGCCATAAGTAGATCTTCAAGAGAAACTTTTAAATCAACGTCTTTTTTTAAGGTAACAAGCTCAATATTTCTATCTAAATCTGGAATAGAGTCTCTGAAATTCTGCCCTACAACCCCAGTAAGTGAATCTGCATTATCAATAATTCCCTGAAGAGTCTTGAATTCACCAAGCCACTTAACAGCAGTTTTGGGTCCTACTTTTGGCACGCCTGGAATATTGTCAGATGTATCTCCAACAATCGCTAGATAATCAATTATCTGATTTGGATGAACGCCAAACTTTTCTTCAACTCCCGCAACATCATAAATTTGATTATTCATGGTATTCATCATCTTTACTAGCGGGTCCTCAACCAGTTGCATGAGGTCTTTGTCCAAAGAAGATATAACTATAGGCATTCCTTGCTGCGAACCCATCACAGCCAAAGTGGCGATAACATCATCGGCTTCTACTTTTGGGATTTCAATAACCGGCATTCCCATTGCATTGCATATTTCCTTTAATGGAGCAAGCTGCTCTCTTAAATCCTCAGGCATTGGGGGGCGATTTGCTTTATAGTCTTTATAAATATCATGACGAAAATTTTTGCCCTTTGCATCAAAGATTGAAAGGTAATATGAATCAGGGTTTTCCTTGCGTAAGTTGCGTAACATATTTGTAACCCCTTTAACTGCGCCTGTTGGAAGGCCTCTTGAGGTTGTTAGAGGTGGCATAGCATGAAAAGCTCTATACAAGTAAGAGGAGCCGTCTATCAAAAAAATTTTTTTTGCAGGAGTATTCATAAAAATTTATTATGTCATTAGGTTTTTATATAAGCCATGGATAATATAAGATCACTATGCATTTAATGCTGCTTTAAAAAATATGAATATCCTAAAAAAAATTCTACTAGCGCCTCCATTAGTTAACTGCGGACTGGGTATAGGGTTAATAGCGGGGGCTTATATTTTTGAAGTTTTTGGCTATTACGATCCATGCCCTCTATGCATCCTTCAGCGTTGGTCTTTTGGATTAATTGCGTTATGTGGAGCTCTATTAATAATTCCAGGATTATATTTAGCAATCAGAAAAGCTCTTCTGCTTTTAGCTGGTTTATTTTCAATGGGTGGCGGAGTGATTGCTGGTAGACAAATATACTTACAAAATCTTCCCAGTGATCAGGTTCCAACTTGCGCTCCCCCAATGGACTTTTTAATGGATACTCTTCCAATTTTTGAGGTGATACAGACTATCCTTCTTGGAGATGGTAATTGCGCTGAATATGAATGGAGATTTATTTTTAATTTTGCAGAATGGGCATTAATATTCTTTATCTTCTTGTTGTGCTATAACTTTTACTTTTTGTTCCAAAAGTCTAAAAAAGTCTAAATCTGTAGTATTGCTACATACAAAAATACGATTTAAGGCTTTAAAGTATGTATTTGTAGTTTTGTTGACAAAAATTGCTAAATATTTTCAAATCCACTACATCAAATTCTTAAATTATACTTCTCTCAGAGATGTAGAATATTGTAGAATCTTAAGAGTAATAAATTTTTATGGAAAGTAATGCATTGGCTGAAACATTTGAACTAAATACCGAGGATCTGATCAACGCTGCAATTGAAAATGGTGAAGGCACTATTGCGAGCAATGGAGCGCTTTCTTTGGAGACCGGAGCTCGAACTGGACGAAGTCCAAATGACAGGTTTATTGTTAAAGAAGATAGCACCTCTCATCTGATAGATTGGGGTGAAATTAATAGACCTTTTGATGCTGACAAATTCTCACTTCTCTGGGATAAAGTAGATGCCTATCTTGCAGAAAAAAATCGCTACCTGTCGAAAGTTCATGTGGGTGCGCATGAAGATCATTACATCCCCGTAAATGTTACCGCTGAGAGCGCTTCTCATAGCATGTTCTCACAATTAATTTTTATCAGTCCTGACGAGTTCAACCCTCAAGCAAAGAAAGAATGGCAAATAATGAGCGCCTTAAACTATGAATGCTCTCCAGAGGAAGATGGAACAAATTCAGAGGGATGTGTCATTATTAACTTTGCAGCTAGAAAAGTTCTCCTTGCTGGAATGAAATATGCTGGCGAGATGAAAAAATCTATGTTTTCTGTTCAAAACTTTCTAATGCCAGAAAAAGATGTATTACCAATGCACTGCTCATCTAACGTAAATAAAGACGGGAACGTATCGCTATTTTTTGGGCTTTCAGGAACTGGAAAAACCACGCTCTCTGCTGATCCAACTTGCTCGCTCATTGGAGATGATGAGCATGGCTGGGGAGTGGGCACTGTATTTAATTTTGAAGGTGGTTGCTATGCAAAAACTATTGATCTCTCCGAAAAAAATGAGCCTGTTATTTGGAAGGCCATTAAACATGGCAGCATAATTGAGAATGTTTACTTAGATGAAAGCGGCACTCCTGATTACACTAATACCTCATTATCTGAAAATGGGCGCTGTTGTTATCCCCGATCACACATTGACGATGCAATTCAATCAAACTCTGCAGGTGAACCAGAAACGGTAATATTTTTAACCTGTGATTTAACGGGCGTAATTCCTCCTGTTTCTATTCTTTCAAAAGAAGCTGCAGCCTATCATTTTCTGAGTGGCTATACCGCAAAAGTTGGATCAACGGAGGTTGGATCAACTGAATCAATTGGTACTACGTTTTCAACCTGTTTTGGGGCACCATTTTTTCCAAGGCCGGCCGGAGTCTATGCTGATCTCCTTATGAAAAGAATTGAGGCTTTTAATTCTAAGGTGTTTCTGGTCAATACTGGTTGGACCGGTGGACCGCATGGAATTGGTTCAAGGTTTGATATTCCAATAACAAGAAGAATAGTAAATGCTATTCAAAATGGTGAATTAAGTGATGTAGAAACCACTCATATAGATGGTCTTAATTTGGAAGTTCCTGTAGCAGTAGATGGCGTTGATTCAAAAGTATTAAATCCAAAAGAAACATGGACAGACAAAAGCCAATACGATGAATATCTTAAGAATCTAATAGGGCAATTCCAAGAAAACTTTAAGAAATTTTCAGTAAGTGAAGCAATAGTTGCAGCGGGCCCATCAATTTAGCCCAAACTTATGACTGCAGATGCGTTTAAACGCTCTTTAAAACATCATCAAGATAGAGGCTTTTTTAAGAATCTCAAAATTTTACGTGGCATTGAAAGAGAATCTTTACGCGTTACTCAAGAAGGAAAGATCTCTCAAAGCAATCACCCCAAGAACCTAGGCTCCCCTCTTACAAGCGAAGACATTACAACTGACTTTGCAGAAGCGCTAGTGGAACTTGTGACTCCTACTTTTGAATCTGCAGAAGAGCTTTTTGAACATCTTAGTCTTTTGCATAAATTTCTTTACAGTGAAATGGAAGAAGAAATATTATGGAATTTCTCCATGCCGTGTGCATTTCAGAACGAGAAAGAAATAAAAATTGCTGAATATGGTGACACCAATAGCGGAATGTTAAAACATATATACAGAAAAGGTTTGAGATTGAGGTATGGATCTATCATGCAATGTGTATCCGGGATTCACTTTAACTTTTCTTTATCAACAGATTCTTGGGATACATTAACTAACATCCCTGATCAAAGCTTTGTAAATCAAAAGTACCTTGGAGCAATTAGAAACATTAAAAGAAATTTTTGGTTTTTATTAGAGCGCCTTGGCGCCTCACCTATTGCTCATGAGTCTTACTTGCTAAATAGAGAGCATTCTCTAATAAAGCATGGAAGCAATGATCTATTTTTACCATGCGCCACATCTTTAAGAATGAGTGATGTTGGCTATCAAAGTAGCATGCAGAATGCCCTAAAAATAAACTATAACAATTTAGATGAATTTATAGATGCAATAATCAAAGGAATTAACACTCCAGTAAAGAATTTTGTAGAAATAGGATTGCTTGATGAACTGGGTGTTCCGCAACAAATATCGACTGGGATTTTACAAATTGAAAACGAGTTATATGACACAGTTAGGCCAAAAAGATCTGGCCCAGGTGGTTCTCGCCCAGCAACCCTTCTAAAAAATGAAGGAATAGAATATTTAGAATTGAGAGGAATCGATATTAACCCTTTTATACCTGAAGGTATTGATGAGAATAAAATTAAACTTTTAGACATTTTTATAATGCATTCCCTAATTTCTGAAAGCCCTCAAGTTTCTGATAAGGAGATTGAAGAGATAAGAGCCAATCAAAAAACCATGGTTGAAAATGGAAGATCAGAAAATGTCAATTTAGAACAAAATGGAGTCTCAACTCCCTTAAAAGAATTAAAAAAGATCTTTTATGATGAGCTAGAACAGGTTGCAACTGCTATGGATGAATATTGTCCAGGATATTCAAATGCTTTAAGTGCTGAAATGAGTGAAAATTTGCTACCAAGCGAAAAGATTATGAATGAGATGAATGCTCAAAATTTATCATTTCAAGAATATGGTTTAGCCCAGAGCAAGAAAATTGCTGCGAAGCAAAAATCACATGCTAGCGATGATTTTTCAAAGTTCGCTCTCAATGCTAAAAAATCATTAAAAGATTTCAAAAATCTTAACAAAAATGCGGGCATGGACATTAATAAATATGTAGAATTGTATAATTCAAAAATTTAGGAAATACAATGAAAGCTTTGCAGTGTTTAGAATTAGCCGGCCCTGAAAAACTCATAGTGTCTGACATAGAAGATCCAAAACCTGGCAATGGCGAAGTTTTAATAGAAATCAAAGCCGCTAGTGTTAATTTTCCAGATGTCTTGATGATTCAAGGCCTTTACCAAGTCCAGCCACCAATGCCATTTATTCCAGGAGCTGAATGTTCTGGGGTAATAGCTGAAATTGGTGAAGGCGTCGATTCCTGCAATGTAGGCGATCATGTATTTGTTATGGCAGGAAATGGATGCTTTGCTGAAAAAATTGTGGTTGAAGCTGCCAGGGTGGTTTTGATACCAAAGGAAATGGATTTTCCTGTTGCTGCAGCTCTTCCAATGACTTATGGAACTTCTTTATATGCATTAAAGCAGAGAGCGGGCCTCAAGCCTGGAGAAACGTTGCTGGTTCTAGGGGCTGCCGGAGGAGTTGGGCTAAGTGCTGTAGAGCTTGGAAAAGCAATGGGCGCAAGAGTTATAGCAGCAGCATCATCTGAAGAAAAAATTAAAATATGTTTAGAACATGGGGCTGATGAAGCATTTGTCTACCCCTCGGGCAATCTTGATCGAGATCAGCAAAAAGAACTTTCCAATAAAATCAAAGAGCTCACTGGAGGTCAAGGAGCTAATGTTATTTATGATCCAGTTGGAGGATCTTTTAGTGAGCCAGCTTTAAGATCAATTGCATGGGAAGGAAGATTTCTTGTTATTGGATTTGCAGCTGGAGAAATACCAAAGCTGCCTCTTAATCTAGCTCTTCTTAAAGGCTGTCAAATAGTTGGGGTTTTTTGGGGTGCATGGACAATGATGTTTCCAGATGAAAATGAAAAAAATTTTCAAGAGCTTTTTGAGCTTCATTCTGCAGGCAAAATTAACCCTGAAATTTCAGACAGATTCTCACTTGAAGAATCAGCAGCGGCCATTGCTCATTTAAAAGATAGAAAAGCTAAAGGAAAGGTGATTATTGATGTATAAGCAAGCGGGAATTATTTTTCTTTGCTTGGCGATTACACAATGTTCAGAAACAATAGATTTAATGGATAGACCTCTTCATAAAAATAATCCCTCTTTTCAAAATGAAGAGCACAGGCTGCTGCCAATGGATGGCTCCCATAATACAAGAGAGCTTGGTGGTTATGAAACTACTGATGGTAAGTCCGTGAAATGGGGTATGCTATATCGCTCAGATAAACTAAGTGACATCTCTAATACTGATCAAGAGTACCTTCAAAGTCTTGGTATTAAAAAAATTGTTGATTTCAGGTCAAAAGAAGAGAAAGCTGAAGATCCAGATATTATTCCGGAGGGAATAAACTACATCGAAATGCCGATTAGTGTTGATGGGGCCATGAGATCAAAGATAGAGGCAGTATTAAAAGGTGAAACTGATAAAGAGGTTAAGAGCTTTTTAGTAGATGCAAATAGAGAATTTGTAACAAGCTATACAGGTGTATATGAAAATTTTCTAAGGGGTCTAATAGATGAAGACGCGCCAACCTTATTTCATTGTACTGCTGGTAAGGATAGAGCTGGTTTTGCCGCAGCAATTACACTTATTGCTTTGGGAGTATCCAGAGAGAATGTAATTGAAGACTATATGAAGACCAATGCTTTTACCGAAGATAGAATTGAAGAAATTTTAGATCAAATAGAATTAATGAGCTTGTATCAGGCCGATGCTGAGATTTTGCGACCTCTCATAGGAGTTGAGCGTATCTACATTGAAACGGCTTTTAAAACAGCTGAAGAAAAATATGGAAGTTTAGAAAATTTTATAAAAGATGGTTTGAACATTTCTGATGAAGATATTCAAAAGCTAAGAAATAAATTTCTAGAAAGCTAACGAGGCGTAACAACCGACTGATAAGTTAGAAGAAACTTCTCCTCATCAAACGGAGGTCTAAAGAACCCAACATATTGCGCGTCAGGGTTAATTAGCAAAATATTATTTGAATGATTTTCTAGGTGATCCATATGGTTGGAGCTCATATTCATTGGGGGCTCAACCACCATCACATTTAATTGTGTTGCCATACTTAAAAGCATTGGCCTGTCTCCACGAGCTCCAATAAATGAGTTATTAAATGCCTTGGCATATTGATCTACATCATTAGGGGTATCATTCTCAGGGTCTATGGTCACAAGAAGGGCTTGTTTATCGTTCATATTAAAGCCTTTTGACCCCAGTGTTGAATAAAGTGCTTTAATTAGAGACATAGCAACAGGACACTCTGCAGGGCACCGAGTATAACCAAAGTATATTAAAGTCCATTTTCCTCTAAAAATATCTTTATCGATCGTTTCATCATTAGATGTAAGGATTTGAAAATTAGAGAATTCCTTTGGGTTAGGAAATTGATAATATCCATTTACTAATAACTCCGGTGCAGATAAATATCTTGGAGTGGTTAATTTATTAATGAACAAAGACAAAACTGCGATCATGAACAAAATGATTAACACTAATGAAATTTTAATATTCTTGCTCATATTTAAATTATGAAGTGATCAATGAGTAAAGCGGCAAAGATAAGAAAAATATAATAAATGGAGTAAACAAAAGTGGGAAAAGCGGAGACATTATCCTCTTCATAGTACAGGCGAACTGCATAGTATAAAAAAATAACACCTAAAATTAATGCTGATATGAAATAAAAAATTCCTGACATCATAACTACGAAGGGCAGCAAACTGACTAGAATTAAAATAATCGTATAAAGGATAATTTGCAGTTTTGTAAATTGGACTCCATGAGTCACTGGAAGCATTGGAATGTTTTCTTTTGCATAATCATCTTTTCTGTGGATTGCAAGAGCCCAAAAGTGTGGTGGAGTCCAAGCAAAAATAATTAATACCAACAAAAGAGAGTTTGGATCAATAGAATTTGTAACTGCTGTCCATCCTAATAGTGGAGGGGCTGCACCCGCGAGACCCCCGATGACTATATTTTGTGGTGTTGCTCTCTTTAAATAAACTGTATAGACAAATGCATATCCTATTAAAGATGCCAGCGTAAGCAATGCGGTTAGTGTATTTACATAGATCACTAAAATGGCCGCACCAAGTGAGCCTAAGATAAATGCAAAAATTGAAGCATTGACAGGGCTGACTTCCCCCTGAGGAATAGGCCTATTCTCTGTCCTATTCATATTAGCATCTGTCTTTCTATCTATAATTTGATTGATTGCCGCTGCTGAAGATGCGCACAAGGCAATACCAAGCATTGCAAATGCTATTAATGATAATGGAGCCAAGGTTTTGCTAGCCAGCAACGATCCAACTAGGGCGGTGATTAGCATCATTAGAACTACATTGGGTTTACATAGTTCATAATAGTTTTTGATCGTGTTATTCATCTTTCCAAATCACAAGATTAACCATTAGGGTGGCTAATAGTAGTAATGCTGCGACTAAATTATGCGCGATAGCAATATACAAAGGAAGCACATAAACAACATTCATAATCCCCAAGGAAATCTGAGTGACCAATATTACCCCTAAAGTAGAGGCCAGCGGAGCGGCATTAGAAAACCAAAGCTTAGTAATTAAAACCATAAAGATTAGTGTCAAAATTAATGCGCTGACTCTGTGAGAATAATGAATGGCAACTCTTGCTTCATTGTCTAGTAAGCCATATAAATAGTTCGGGCCAACTTCTTGTGACAAATTAAATCCATCAGAAAAATTCATCTCAGGCGTATATGTTCCTTGGCATGTTGGAAAATCAACACAAGCCAAAGATGCGTAGTTGGTGCTTGTCCAGGCTCCTAAGAAAATCTGAATTAAAAGGGCAAACAAAGCAATGCCGCCCAAAACCTTTAAATGCCCAATCTGATGATTTTTAATGCCATCACTGGTATTTAAAAATAAGTAAAAAAATAAACTGAGGGTAATAAAACCGCCAAACAAATGGCCAGTTACTATAATTGGTAAGAGCTTCAAACTCACAGTAAGATAGCCAAATAATCCTTGGCAGCAAATAAAGAATAAAAGAAAAGATGCTATAGCTTTTATTCGTGTCGGCAATTTGTGCTTGTATGAAAAAGCAACTAGCAATATTGCTATAAATCCAAGAGCTGCTGCAAAGTATCTATGCACAACCTCAGGAATTGCTTTATCAATTTCATAAGGAAATTGAGGGTATCGTTGCTCAGCTATTAAGATTTCAGCTTCAGTTGTAGGAAATACTACAAAACCATAACACCCTGGCCAATCTGGGCAGCCAAGACCAGCATCAACAAGTCTTGTCCATGCTCCCAATGCAATCACAACAAATGCAAAACATAATCCAAAAAATGAAAGCCCTCTAATTAAACTCATATTAAAACCTTTAAGTCCTTTAGTATTAACTTAGGATCCATGGAAACCGGAAAAAACATTACAGCCCTTCCATATGGATCGATTATAAAAATTTTTTGCTCAAGAAAAAATTCTTCATTGCTTGTCTCTAATAACTTTTCAAATAATTTTCCTTCAGCATCAAAGATAACTTGGGTTCTTGGATAATCAATCAGCTTATCTTCTGACATTTCGACATCCTGGGAGAAAACTACTCTTTTTAATTTATTAATATCTCTATTAAGGGCTACATTAAGCTGTCGCATCAAATAAAGTGCTGTTTCTAGCTCAGCATCTTTTAAGGCATAGGTTGCAAATAGCCATTTACCATCTTCAAATTTTAAATTTTCTGAATCATCAACAAGATCAAGCTGAGTCGCATCAAAATATTCAGTAAAAAATACTCCATTGTTTTTAGTATTTTGTGGTGAATAGCCTGACTGAAAGGATAGTGTTGAAATCAACAAAACTAAAAGTGGTGTTAATAATAAAATTGCTAAAAATATCTTACTTCTCATGATTCTCTCTTAATTGCATATATAAACATTCCAGCTAAAACGAGGCTCATGGTAAACCATTGGAGAGCGTAGCCGTAATGTTTCGTTGGTGTTATGACAAATGGTGTTAATGCAATATGCTCATTCATAAACTGAGAGCCAGGATCTAAAATTAGGACCATTTCTGAAAATTGTTTTTCATAGGCTTCTTGAATGACTTTTGGTGATTTGGTTTGAGAAACTAAAGGCCATTCATTGGTCAATAATTCATCGCCTGCTAAAACTTCTTTCTCTGGCTTTATCAGACTTCCAATTACGCGCAATTTGGTGGCATTAAAATTTAGATTAGGCAGATCATTTCTTGTTTTGCCTTGAGAGATCCAGCCACGATCAACGAATATTGCTTGATCTTGCTCATAGTAAAATGGTGTATATATTTTGTAGCCTACCTTCCCATTTTTAATTTGGTTATCTATTAGAACTTGTTGGGCAGGATCATAAAAGCCTTCTATGTATACTCTGCTCCAAGGTGAGGAAGTGCTAGAAATAGGCTTGGGAGCTTTGGCTTGTTCCAAAGCAAATTCCTGCATAAGGTTTAGTTTGGATCCAGCTCTTTCTATCTGCCAAAACCCTAACAAAATAAATACAACGACAAACAGGCATGAAAAAGCGGTTAATGCTTTGTTATGTTTTATAAGTTCAATTGTTGATAAATCTTTCATTATAAAAATGTTATAGTTCGAGTATGTGGCTTAAACCTCTTATTGCAGTTGTTATTATCTTAATCTTTTTGAGCTTGTTCAGTAGTCTCTTTTTTCTTTTCAAAGACCAGGGACAAGGCAAACGCTCTGTATACAGTCTTGGGTTTAGGGTTAGCCTTGCAGCACTGCTACTAATCTTGGTCTCTTATGGCCTATATACTGGAGAGCTAGGAAATACTGTTCCTTGGGGCTCTTAATTAAAGTATATAAACAAAAAGAAATAGCATCACCCATACCACATCAACAAAGTGCCAATACCAAGAGGCAGCTTCAAACCCAAAATGGCTATGAGGATCAAAGTGATTATAAAAAACTGATCTAGACAGCATTACAGCAAGCATAAACCCACCCATCATGACGTGGAAGCCATGGAATCCTGTCAACATAAAGAAGGTTGAGCCATATATACCAGAGTTAAGTGTTAAACCGTAATGAGCATATGCTTCATAATACTCAGCGGCCTGTAATCCAACAAATATTAACGCAAGGGTAACAGTTATGCCAAGCCAGATATTAAAGCTTTTTTTATTATCATTTTTAAGCGCAAGGTGAGCAAAATGAACGGTTACACTTGAGCTAAGAAGTACAATTGTATTCCACAAAGGCAGCCACTTTAGAGCATTGCCCCAACCCGGCCAACTCATATTTTTGTCTGCAAGAACATATGCTGATCCAGCGTCTGGGGTAGACATAACAGGCCATGAAGCCTCAAAACCTTCCCACAGCATATTTGCAAGACCTTTCTCACCATCGCCACCAAGCCATGGCACAGAGAAATTTCTTACATAAAATAATGCTCCAAAGAATGCAGCAAAGAACATTACCTCAGAAAAAATAAACCAACCCATGCCAAAGACAAAAGATTTTTGGAGCTGAGCACTGTCTAAACCTGCAATATGCTCTCTAATTACTGTTCTAAACCAAAAATATAAAGTTGCTGCAAAAACGGCAAATCCTGAATAAAGAATGTATACAGAATTACTGCTAGGTTTTCCAAGGTCGTTAATTGTGCCCGCAGCACCCATTACCAATAAAAAGAGGGCTGTTGCAGCATATATAGGAAATTTACTTTGCTCTGGTACATAGTATTTCTGATAACTCATATTGAAGGCTCCATTTCATGATCAGCATGGTGATCATCATTGTGATGTTGAGTAAATTCAACATCATTATAATCTGTAACATCAAAAATCGTATATGAAAGAACAACACTGTTGATTGAACTTGGGAGCTCATCATCAAAAATAAGCCTTACCGGCAAGAGTGCTTCCTCACCTGGAGCAAGTTCTTGTTGCTCAAAACAAAAACATTCTAATTTTTTTAAATGCGCAGCTGCGTTTGATGGCGCTACGCTTGGGATTGCCTGTGCAACCATTCTTTTGTTGGTTGTATTTTTTACATAAAAGGTAGCTGTATGGTACTTGCCTGTCTGAATTTGAATGTTGTCTTCAGAAGGTTTAAATGTCCACGGCATCTCTTCATTATTATGAGAAACAAACTGAATTGAGATATCTCGCCCATCATCAACCTCAATATTTTTATCGTTGGTAGCCCTTAGTTCAATTTTTCCATTAAGCCCAGTTACTTCACAAAAAACATTGTAGAGAGGGACCAAAGCAAACGAAAAGGTAAACATTCCCAGAACTGCAAAACAGAGTGTTTTAATCGTTTTTTTTGATCCTTCGTTCATTAACTTACCTTGGGTGGAGTTGTAAATGTATGGTATGGAGCTGGTGACTCTACAGTCCATTCTAAGCCCCTTGAACCCTCCCAGACCTCTGGGGTCGCCTTCTTACCACCCATGACGGTTTTGACAACAATAAATAGAAACAAGATTTGAGAAGCCCCAAATAAAAATGCTCCAACTGAGGAGATCATGTTCCAGTCTGCGAATTGCAACGCATAGTCAGGAATTCTTCTTGGCATTCCAGCAAGACCAATCCAATGCTGAGGGAAGAAGGTTACATTAACTCCTATAAAGGAGAGCCAAAAATGTAATTTACCAAGTCTTTCGTCATACATATTTCCTGTCCATTTTGGAATCCAGTAATAGACAGCGGCCATAATTGAGAAAATTGATCCTGGTACAAGAACATAATGGAAATGAGCCACTACAAAATATGTATCATGATATTGGAAATCAGCAGGTGTAATTGCAAGCATTAGCCCAGAAAAACCACCTATGGTAAACAGCACAACAAAAGCTATAGCAAAGAGCATTGGTGTCTCATAAGTAATTGAGCCCTTAAACATTGTGGTGACCCAATTGAAAACTTTTACGCCGGTTGGAACTGCAATTAACATTGTTGCCCACATAAAAAATAGTTCTGCAGCTAATGGAAGCCCAACTGTAAACATATGATGCGCCCATACAACAAATGATAAAATTGCAATTGAAGCCATGGCCCAAACCATAGACGCATATCCAAATAACTGCTTTCTTGAAAATGTTTCAATGATATGAGAGGCGATACCAAAAGCTGGAAGAATCATGATATAGACTTCTGGATGACCAAAAAACCAAAAAATATGTTGAAATAAAACAGGGTCTCCACCACCAGCAGCATTAAAGAAGCTTGTTCCAAAATGAATATCCATGAGCATCATTGTTACTGCTCCTGCAAGAACAGGCATAACTGCTATTAATAAATACGCTGTTATTAGCCACGACCATACGAAAAGTGGCATTTTCATTAAAGTCATGCCGGGTGCTCTCATATTCATAATAGTTACGATCACATTGATAGATCCCATGATCGATGATGCTCCCATGATGTGAACAGAAAATATAAAAAAGGTAACACTTGGAGGGGCATAAGTTGTAGATAGTGGGGCATAAAATGTCCATCCGAAATTAGGAGCTCCACCCTCCATAAACAAAGATGATAATAGAACAAAGAATGCAAATGGAAGTATCCAAAAACTTAAGTTATTCATTCTTGGGAGAGCCATATCAGGAGCTCCTACCATCATTGGTACAAGCCAGTTTGCCAGACCAACAAATGCAGGCATTACAGCCCCAAAGACCATAATCAACCCATGCAATGTAAGCATTTGATTATAAAATTCTGGTTCGACAATTTGCATGCCTGGTTGAAAAAGCTCAGCTCTTATAACCATTGCCATTGCTCCACCAATTAAGAACATTGCAAAGCTAAACCATAGATATAGTGTTCCTATATCTTTATGATTTGTGGTGTATAACCATCTGGTCAATCCTTTGGCAGGACCATGATGGTGATCATCATGATTGTGGGATTCTATTACTGCACTCATATTACTTCCTTTTTTTAAACTTTAGGTTTTTTATATTCGACAATGTCTTTGGGAACAACGATTTCTCCATCGCCGTTTTCGGCATTACCCCAAGCTTGTCTTGTATAGGTGATCACCGAAGCCATATCAACTTCTGAGAGCTGGTTTGCAAATGATTGCATGGCGGCTCCTTGAACACCCTCCATCAAAATTTCAATATTTCTAGCTTTGTCATTTAAAACAACATCACTGCCGGCCAAGTTTGGAAATATTCCTGTGATGCCTTGTCCATTAACTTGATGGCACGCAACACAATTCTTTAGGTATATTCCTTCTCCTCTTTCAGTGAGCTCGGCTACACTCCAATCTTTTTCAGTAAGTTCAGCCATTCTGAAAGCAGCATCTTTTTTATCCTGAACCCATGCATCATATTCATCTTGGGTAACTACTTTAACTACTACTGGCATAAATCCATGGTTTTTTCCACATAGCTCTGTACACTTGCCTCTATATATTCCAGGCTCATCTACTATTGTCCAAGCGGTGTTTATGAAACCTGGTATTGCATCTTGCTTAATGGCAAAATCTGGCATCCACCAGGAGTGAATAACATCATTAGCTGTAATTAAAAATCTTATTTTTTTGCCTACTGGTATTACTACCGCCTCATCAACTTCCTCTAAATAAAATTCTCCTTTTGGAGTTTTGTTATATATTTCATCCCAATCAGTTGTGAGGTTGGAGAAAAAATCTATGTCATCTTCTAAGTATTTATACTGCCACTTCCATTGGTAACCAACTACCTGAATATTAATATCTCCCTCTGTATCATCGTAGATTTTTGTTAGAGTATTTGATGCTGGTATTGCCATAAATACCAGGATTAAAAAAGGAACCACTGTCCAGGCTAGCTCGACTTTAGTATTTTCATGGAATGATGCAGGACTTGGATTTTTTTTCTTGGTGAAGGCAAACATCGAATAAAACATAATTCCAAATACAACAAGACCTATGACTACACAAATCCAAAAAATTAACATGTGTAAATCAAAGACTTCTTTGCTGATTGCTGTTACCCCTTCAGTCATATTTAAGTCGCCCCAAGCAGCAAACATGTTGCTTGAGAACAACGTTACGAATCCAGTAAGAAGTGTTTTATTTAGGCTTGTGGTAGCTTTTTTAAACATTAGTAATCCTTTGCTTCATATAAAGCTTTTAAAATAAATAATTGATATATCTAATTATAACTATAAATTATGTTTATTAGAAGCTTTTTAGCATTAAAGCTTTTAAAAAACTGGTTTTTTTATGGGGCTATAATAGCTCTAAATGTTGTGAAATTCTAGGATTTTTTAAGCCTAAAATCTTCAATATTAAAGACCTGTGGCTCACTAGATTTTGCCTTACTGATGGTACTTTCTAATAGTTTATGCTCCTTGAAATCACAGCTAAGGCAATAAATGGTTTGGTCGTCTGGGGTTATCGCTATTTTATCCAATTCTTTGCAGCTTGGGCATACTGCGCCAGCAATAAATCTAATAAAGTTTTTAGTCATCAGTGTTGCTTAATTTTATGTTTGATATATCGGGAAATGTATCAAACCATAGTTGAAATGAAAACGCCGCCTGAGCAATTAACATGCCGGTTCCATCGAATCTATTTTTTGAAAACTGACTAGCCCAAGAAAAAAATTTTACTGACGCTTTTCCATAGCTTAAGTCATAAAAAATGGTTTCTTCATTAAGTTGATTCTGAATATTCCAATTAAAAGAGCCAGATAGAGCCGCTGAAGTTGCATTAATTAATAAGTCTATAGGTTCATTATCATGCTGAAAAGGCTGAAGCCCAAGAGAAGAAAACTTTGTTACTAAGTGCTCAGTTTTATCTGGGGATCTATTGTCGATCATAAGTTTTGTTGGGTTCATCCTTGCAATAGCTGGGATTATGCTTTGACTTGCACCGCCTGCTCCAAGAATTAAGACTCTTTTATTACTAATTTCTATATTTTTATCAGAGCAATCCCTTATAAATCCAAGGCCATCTGTAGATGATGCAATAATTTCATTATTGCTATTCTTACTTAGGGTATTTGCGGCACCAAGCAATTCTACTTCGCTTGATAAAATGTTAGCTGAGCGAACACAATTTAGCTTGTGTGGCAAAGTTATATTAAGCCCATAACCACCCTCTGCAAAAAAACTTTCAATGAATTCATCTAAATCCCTTTCAACGACATGAAAAGGCTTATAGTTTATTTTTAGTCCTAAAGCTTCAGCAAATTGAGCATGAATTAGCGGAGACATTGAATGGTCAATCGGGTCTCCTATAACTCCAAGCTTTATCTGATTGCCCACCTATATCCTCTCTTTCCAACTCTTATTAAAAAATGAAATCAACGATTTGTTTTTCTTTTGAATGCCTTTGCTATTAGAGCAAGGCCAGCTAACTAGAGGTGGAAGAGAGGCTAATATAGATTCTGCCCTTCCGTTAGACTCGATCCCAAACTTGGTGCCCCTATCAAAAAGAAGATTAAATTCAACATACCTGCCCCTCCTATACAGTTGAAAATCTTTGTCATCTTTAGAAAATGTAGTGTTTCTATGGTTCAAAATAATTTTTTCATAGCTATTAATATAAGATTCAGCAATTTTTTCTAATAAAGATAGGCTGCTTTCAATATCTTTATGCTGGAGTTGATCAAAAAAGACGCCTCCTATTCCTCTATTTTCATTTCTATGTGGAAGAAAAAAGTACTCATCACATTTTTTTGCAAATTTTTTGTAATATGTTTTGCTAAATTTATCTAATGTTAGTTTGGCTTCATTATGCCAAAGTGATGAATCTTGATTGGAGATAACATAAGGGGTTAAATCGAAGCCGCCGCCTATCCACCAATTATTGATTGTGGAGTTTTTGCCTATTTCTAAAAAAATCCTTATGTTCATATGGCTTGTTGGGCAATGTGGGTTGAATGGGTGTGAAATAACAGAAACTCCAACCGCATGAAATTTAGAAGAGCCATTTAATTTTGATTTGGTTGCAAGCGATGAGGCTGGCAATTTGCTCCCAAAAATAGAAGAAAAGTTAACAGCCGCTTTTTCTATAACATCTCCATTTATAGATATGGATTTTCCTCCTCCGCCCTGTTTTCTATTCCAGTTTTCTGCAATTCGTTGAAATGATTTTTTATTCAAAGAATTTAGTTTTTTATCTATATTTTCTTGAACAGATTTAAACCTTGATTCAATCATCATAAGATTATTTTTATTCAGTTTATTCACGAATATATTCCATGGTGTTTAGGTCTATTATTGAAGATGGTTTTAAGGCGCCTCCATTATCATGAGCATACGCTGCAACGTCCGGATCATCGAATATTTCTTTTACCTCGGCAAGCAAACTAGGGGTTGGAAAGTTGCTTATATTTGCTGATGTGGAAACCATTAAATTGTTAAAAGAATTGAGTAAATTTACAATAGGTAAGTGATTGCTTACTCTCAATCCAATAGATTTATCTAAAGCTTTTATTAAGGATTTTATAGAGTTGTTTGGTTGCAAGATAACTGTTACATGGCCTGGCCATATGGACTCTAAAAATTCAATTTTTGATGACTCAATTTTCTCGGAACAGCCTATAGCAAAAGAGATTGATGGAGCGAGTAAGATAAAGTTTTTGTTCTTGGGTCTTTGCTTTAAAAGGGCTATTTTCTCACATGCATTTATATTTGATGCATCGCAGCCAAGACCCCAGACCCCCTCTGTTGGGTGGATTAAAATTTTGCCTTCTTTTAGCCAATTTGATGCTTCGGCAGGAGATGAAAATTCCTTCAAATTAATTACTGAATTGACTCATTTGCAGCCAAAACATCATCATGCATTTTAGACTTATACTCAGTAAGCATGGCTGCAATTTTTTCGTTTGAAGTTCCCAACATTTGCACCGCACACAATGCAGCATTTATTGCTCCAGATTTCCCAATTGCAAAAGTGGCTACTGGCACACCCTTTGGCATTTGAACTGTGGCTAGCAACGAGTCTATTCCATCCAAGTCTCCTCCTCCAAGAGGTATTCCTAAAACTGGTTTGGTTGTTTGAGCTGCAATTGCGCCTGCTAAATGAGCGGCCATACCCGCCGCTGCGATAAATACTTTAGCTCCATTTTTTTCAGACTCTTTTACTCTTTTGACAACCTCTTCAGGCGTCCTATGCGCAGAAAGAATAAACATGCGGTGAGGCACATTGAATTCATTTAGAGTATCTGATGCAGCCTGAACAATTGGTAAATCAGATTTTGAACCCATAAATATTGAAACTTTAATAGTATCGGACATAAAATAACTCCTTTTCCTATAAATAAATATGTTGATTATAAAGAGTGAACATATAATGTGTATATGGCTAAACTAAAAGTTTTAACATTTCCTGATCCCAGGTTAAGGAAAGTTGCTGTTCCTGTTACCAAATTCGATAAAAGTCTCGAAATAATAACTGCTGACATGCTTGAAACCATGTATGCTGAAGACGGTATAGGGCTAGCTGCAACTCAAGTTAATATCCATGAAAGAATTATAGTAATGGACCTTTCAGAGGAAAGAAATGATCCAAAAATATTTATAAACCCAGAATTCAAAATTTTAGACGACAAAAGTCTACTTTCATTTACAGAGGGTTGTCTTTCTGTGCCTGGGATCACTGAGGAGATAACGAGACCGGACAATATTTATTTAACCTGGCATGACATTAATGGCAAACAGCATGAGGAGGAGCCATCGGGCTTGCTTACTGTATGTATTCAGCATGAAATAGACCATTTGGAGGGAAAACTAATGGTTGACTATCTTTCTCCTCTCAAAAGAGACAGAATTAGGAAGAAAGTATCTAAATAGAAGAAATTTATAGAAATTAAACGAATTTATAGACAATATGAAGATTTTATTTGCTGGCTCCCCCGAATCATCGGCAAAAATATTAAATTCCTTGGTAAATGCAGGATTAGATGTTGTAGGCTCAATAAGCCAACCGGATAAAAGGTCAAAGAGAGATAAGGGCAAAGAAGCATCTTCTGTATCAACAGAAGCTTTAAAACTTGGAATTCCAACTTTTAAACCCACCAAACTTGATAATTTGTTCAAACAAGAGATTGCACACCTAGACTTTGATTTCTTGGTTGTTTCAGCATATGGAAAAATACTTCCTGAATGGTTGCTTGATGCGTCAAATATTGCACCAATAAATATCCATTTTTCTTTGTTGCCAAAATATAGGGGAGCGTCTCCAATACAAGCATCGATATTAAATAACGATAATAAAACTGGAATATCAATTATGAGAATGTCTAAGGGAATGGATGAGGGACCGGTTTACTGCTCTCATGAAATGAAGATATTAGAATCAGATAACAAAATAGATCTTGAAAATAAGCTTGCCTCACTATGCATTAAAAACCTTGAAGATGATTTACATAATATTTTAAATAATAAACTAACTCTTATAGAGCAAAATAATGATGAGGCTAGCTATTGTTCAAAAATAGATAAATCATCTGGCAAGATAGATTTCACAAAAGAAAGCGCTAAGGAAATATTTCAAAAGTTTAAAGCGTTTGTTGGATGGCCCGGACTGTATTTTGAAAAAAATAATATAGCGATAAAAATCCATGGATTGAAGGAATATAATGGCGACAATGAGGCATTTAAGGAAAATAGTTTTAGATTTATATCAGAAGGACTTGCCGTTAAAACAATCGACTCTGCGATAGTTATTACTCACTTACAACTCCCAGGAAAACGTATTATCTCCGCATCAGATGCCGTGAATTCACACGCAAAATTTTTTGAGAAATAATTTAATTTCAGCAATTCTTCCAATTCTCTAAAAAGAGGTTTAATTTATAACAATGAAAATTTTAATACTTGGCGCCGGAAGAGTTGGAAGCAGTCTTGCCTCTACACTTTCAAGACAAGAATATGAAGTTAGCATAGTCGACTTAAATAAAGATAGGCTTTTAAGTCTTCAAGAAGATTATGATTTGGCTGCTGAAATTGGCCATGCTTCACACCCCAATACCCTTCAAAGGGCTGGAGCAGATCAAGACACTATTCTGTTGGCTGTAACAAATAGTGATGAATGTAATATCACTTCTTGCCAAATAGCAAAATCTCTATTCAATGTTAAAAAAACAATTTGCAGGCTTTCTGATTCATCTTACCTTGAATCTTTAGAGGCATTTGGTAAAAAAAATATTGATATTGCCATTGGTCCAGAAAATGAAGTTACAGAACATCTTGTTGATTTAATTAAGCATCCAGGTGCAGAACAAATTGAGTCATTTGCAAATGGCACCCTTAAAGTTGTTTCGGTCAAGGCTAAAAAAGATGGGATGTTAGTTAATAGAGAGCTTAAAAGCATAAAAAGTGATATGCCAGACACAGATACATATGTTCCTGCAATATATAGAAAAGGGAAGCCCTTGATACCAGAAGGAAAAACAATCATAAAAGAGAATGATGAAATATACTTCTTAGCTGCAGAGAATGATATTGATGGTGTAGTACAAGAAATGAGGCTGCAAGATACATCCTCCTCAAGAATAATGATTATAGGCGGTGGTAAAATAGGCTTTGCATTAGCAAAAGCGCTTGAAGAGGACTATAAAATTAAGATTATAGATCCAGACAAAGATAGGTGTGAGGTCCTATCAAGAGAATTAAATAGAACAATTGTACTAAAAGGTGCTGGGTCTGATGAAGAGCTCCTTAAAAGTGAAAATATAGAAAATATAGATATTTTTTGTGCTCTAACAAATGATGATGAGACTAACATCATGTCAGCCTTTCTTGCCAAAAAACTTGGCGCCAAAAAAACTATAATTATTGTAAATAATTACACTTACATAAATATACTGCCCAAAAATTTTGTTGATATAGCTCTCTCACCTCAAAGGCTAACCGTCTCTATGGTTTTACAGCATCTTGCAAAGGGTGATGTTCCTCAAGAGGTTATTTTTAAAATGCAGAGTGGAGCTGAAGCAATTGAAGGAATAATTCACAACAATAAATTTACTGAAGGTTTTTTTGATAAGCCTATTTCTGAACTACCTCTTCCAGACAGCTGTGTTATTGCAGCGGTGATAAGGAAGGAAGAAGTTTTTATGCATTCAAGAGATTTACTTCTTAAACCAAATGATAGGATCATAGTTTTTATTCTCGGGAAAACAGATAAAGAAAAAATAGAGAATCTTTTTCTAGAAGACTAATGAATTACAAATCAATTTTTAACTTGTTGGGCATTCTGCTTGGAATATTTAGCCTGTCTTTTGTGCCGCCTATGCTCCTTGCTTTTATATATGAAGAATCTGGCATAGAGATATTTTTATACTCTTTTATAATTTTCTCTATTTTGGGTGGGTCTATTTGGGCTGCTACTCGTCAACAAAATTTACCCCTGAATATTTCTGATGGGTTTATTATCACCACTTTATTTTGGGTTGTTCTTGCTTGTGTCGGATCTATTCCGTTTTACTTTTTTGGACTTGGTATCAGTGATGCTATTTTTGAATCAGTCTCAGGAATTACAACAACTGGCGCTACTACTATTGTTGGCTTAGATAACCTGCCAAAATCAATCCTTTTATATCGACAACTTCTTCAGTGGATAGGTGGAATGGGCTTGATAGTTTTAGCCGTTGCAGTAATGCCAGCTTTGGGAATTGGCGGAGGCCAGCTTTATAAAATGGAGCTCCCGGGAAGTCATGGCAATCAAAAGCTAACCCCTAAAATAACGGATAGTGCAAAAGCCCTATGGAAAATATATGTTGGCCTCACAATTGTTTGCGCAACGCTATATCTAATTTCTGGGATGAATTTATTTGATTCCATTGCTCACAGTTTAAGTACTGTTGCCGGAGGTGGATTTTCAACTCATGACGAAAGCATTGGTTTTTTTAATAGCGCATGGATTGAAGCCGTTTGTATTATTTTTATGTTACTTTCTGCCGCTTCATTTGCAGTTCATTACGCGGCAATATTTGGAGGGAAGCCCCTTAAATATTTTTATGATTCAGAGTTTAAATTTTTCTTATCAGTTGTGATGTTGATAATTACAATGTCAATAGTTGTTCATATTCTAAGTGAGTCATTTGCAGATATTTTTTCTCTAATTAGCTCAACTATCTTTCATACCGTTTCCATAGTTACAACTTCAGGTTTTACCACAGAGAATTTCTCACTATGGCCAGGTTTTTTGCCATATCTTTTATTGGTTGGTGCATTCATGGGGGCGTGCTCTCAGTCGGTTGGCGGAGGAATTAAAGCTTGGCGAGTGCTGATCATGATTAACCAGGCATATAAAGAAATATTAAAAACGATTCACCCAAATGCTGTTCTGACATCAAAGATAGGCACCAAGGTAATTGATGCAAAAATTGCAGAAAAGGTTTGGGGCTTTTTTTCTATCTATGTGTTTATATTTATGTTTCTTCTTATGGCAATGCTTGGAACAGGGCTAAGTTTTGAAACTGCATTTTCTGCTGTCGGCGCTTGCTTAAATAATTTGGGCCCCGGCTTGGGTGATGTAGCTAGCAACTATACTAATGTAAATGAGTTTGGAAAATTTATTTTGTGTTTTGCAATGATTCTGGGAAGGTTAGAAATCTTTACGCTTCTTGTGTTGTTTACGCCTGCTTTCTGGCGCCGTTAAGTTTTGTAAATATCCCTCGGTTCTTTAGAGAGCTTTCTAAATTTTTTATATTCCCATGAGTATTCTGTTGGAGATTTTAGAATCGCATTCTCCATTTCTTTATTCATAACATCGACTCCATTATTTGAATAGATGTCCCCTCTAGGCTTTTTAAAATTTATGATATGCCCAATATCCTCCTCATAGGATAGATATGACATTAAGATTTGCTTATTAGATTTCTTTGCAAGCTTGGGAGCAAGTGAAAAGGAGTAACACTCGTGGCCAAAAAATGTAGAGTAGACCCCAAGCCCATCAGCTGGAACTTGGTCAGATGCCATACAGGTCATTTGGTTCTTTTCTAGGGAAGCAAGAATGGTTTTTACTCCCCCTATTCCTGTTTCAACCATTTTGCAATTTCCTTCTTGTCTAAATTTTTTTACAAAATCATCAATCGGCTTTAATTTAATTTTCTTATAAAGTGAAGTGTGCTCTCTTTGAGAGCTAATCCATCTCAACATAAAATCAATGCTCCTATTGTGAAGAGAAAAAATTATTAGCCCGCTCTCCTGGTCAGGATTATTAAACAAGAATCTATTATTAATTTTCTTTATTTCGTGGACTATTTTTTTACTGGAGCGAGACCAGGTGTATAAGGTTTCATAAAAACTTTTTAATGTTTCTTTGTAACTTTCTTTGGCGAGCGAATCTAATTCATGCTCGGCTAGATCTGAAAAGGCGATAGATAAATTTTTTTTGGTAACCCTAAATGAAGGCAAGAACCCTAAGACATATAAAGGTATGACCCTAAAAAGGGTATCTAACATAAGAAATGCAAACTTCAGAGGAAAAATTGTAAACATATAAAAAATTATCTTCATATAAAGTTTTTTTTAATTATCTTTATTTAATTAAGTATTTTATAGGCTTATCTATAAAGAGTTGACAAAAATCTATATAGATATGATTAAAATAACTGCATAATATAATCTTCTCAAACATGAAATATAAAGGTTTATCTTGACAGCAAAAACAATGGAAGAACTAGTGGCTCTCTGCAAAAGAAGGGGGTTTATATTTCAGTCAAATGAAATTTATGGTGGTTTACAAGGTTTATATGACTACGGGCCATTGGGCGTTGAGCTCAAAAATAACTTGAAGCAGTCGTGGTGGAGAGAGATGGTTTTTAATAGGGATGATGTAGAGGGCTTGGATGCCTCCATATTAACAAAACCAAGTGTTTTGAGGTTTTCAGGCCACGAAGATACTTTTACAGATCCATTGGTAGATTGTAGAGATTGTAAATCTAGATGGAGGGCAGATCAATTAAAGTCAGATAAATGCCCCTCATGTGGATCAAAGAACCTTACAGATCCTAGACCGTTTAATCTTATGTTTAAAACTTCTGTAGGGCCTGTTGAAGATAAAGATTCTTTTGCTTATTTAAGGCCCGAAACAGCTCAGAATATTTTTACAAACTTTAAAAACGTTGTAGATTCAACATCAAAACAGGTTCCATTTGGAATAGCGCAGATAGGCAAAGCCTTTAGAAATGAAATTACTCCTAGAAATTTTATATTTAGAGTAAGAGAATTTGAGCAGATGGAACTTGAGTTTTTTGTTGCCCCTGGGACGGATGAAGAATGGCATGAGTCCTGGATAGAGTCTAGGTTAAAATGGTGGGATGAGCAGGGTGTTAGCAGGGACAATCTTGAGCTTTATCACGTCCCGGAAGATGAACTGGCCCATTATTCAAAAGCCACTGTTGATATCATGTATAAATTTCCCCATGGACTAGAAGAACTAGAAGGCATTGCTAACCGAACAGACTTTGATTTAGGATCTCACAGCAAAAATCAAGCGGAATTAGATATCAAATCTCATATCATAGAAAACAATGAATCAAATGCTAGGCTTGCAACACAGGATATAGAAACAAAAAAATGGACTGTTCCATATGTGATAGAGCCATCGGCTGGTGTGGACAGGGGTTTTCTTGCTGTGCTTAATGAAGCATATAAAACTGAAGAACTTGATGATGGTAAAGCTAGGACGGTCTTAAATCTGAAACCACACCTTGCGCCAATAAAAGCCGCCGTTATTCCTCTTAAAAAAAATCATGCTGGTTTGGTAGATATTGCCTCAAATATAAAGAAAGATTTACAAAAACTAAGGCTCGGCAGAGTCCTGCTAGAAAATACAGGGAATATTGGAAAGAGCTATCGACGTCATGATGAAATAGGCACTCCTTTATGCATTACAGTTGATTTTGATTCGCTTGACGATAGCTCGGTAACAATCCGTGACAGGGATTCGATGCAACAAGCAAGAATAAAAATTTCGAAACTCTCAAAATATTTAGAGGAATTAATAATAAAGTAGACAAAAGTTTATATTTAGTGAGCATCCAGAATTAATATTTTAATATTTTATTTACTCTTTTTAACAAGCCTGGTTTGCGTCTCTTTAATTATTATAATAACTTCATTATTTCTTTCTGTTCGTTCAGTTCAATATATTGGAAAAATCTGGATTTTATTTATTTTGAAAAGCCTAAAAGTGCTATGCGGCATAGGTTGGAATATCAAAGGAATAGAGAATATCCCAAATAGCCCCTTTGTTATGGTTTCTAACCATCAAAGCCCATGGGAGTCTTTTTTTCTTCAAACGATATTTTTGCCAACTAGCAGCATAATGAAAAAGGAAATACTTATTATTCCTTTTTTTGGCTGGGCAATCTCAAGGCTTAAACCCATTCCAATAAACAGAAAGTTAAAATTTGAAAGTTTAAAAAAAGTAATTGACGTTGGTGGCAAAAGAATTAGAGAGGGTTATTGTGTGCTAGTTTTTCCTGAAGGCACAAGAAAAAGGCCTGGGGACGGTATAGGAAAGTTTGGAACTAGCTGTGGGGTTTTAGCTTCAAATGAATCAGTTCCAATAATCCCCATTTGTCATAATTCAGGAAAATATTGGATCAATAAATCATTCAGTAAAAAGGGGGGAGAGATAGAAGTAATTATTGGGAAGCCTATCAAAGGCAATCATCCAAAAAAGCTAACAGAAGAAGCTCGTTCTTGGATTGAAAGGTCTTATTCTGAAATTTGCTAAATATCTAAATTTGATACTGAAAGAGCATTGGTTTCAATAAACTCTCTTCTGGGCTCAACATCATCACCCATTAAAGTTTCAAACATATCAGTCGCATCCTGCGCATCTTTAATATCAACTCTCATCATTCTTCTGTTCTCAGGGTCCATTGTGGTCTCCCAAAGCTGATCGGGGTTCATTTCGCCTAAACCTTTATATCTTTGCACGTCAATACCCTTAGATCCTGATTTAGAAAACTCTTTGATAGCTTGGTCTTTTTCGGCTTCATCAGAGGCATATACAAATGATTTTCCTTTGCTAATTTTGTACAAAGGAGGCATAGCAATATATACATGCCCTTTTTCTAAAATGTCAAAATATTGCTGATAAAAGAAAGTTAAAAGCAAGGTTCTTATATGAGATCCATCTACATCAGCATCAGTCATAATAATTATTCTGTGATATCTAAGTTTTTCAATATCAAAGTCCTCGGCTCCAATGCCGCAACCCATAGCCTTCACGAGTGTTCCTATCTCAGCTGATGAGAGGACTTTGTCAATTCTGGCCTTTTGAACATTTAGAATTTTTCCTTTCAGGGGCAATATTGCTTGATATTTTCTATTCCGTCCCTGTTTAGCTGAACCCCCAGCAGAATCGCCCTCAACTAGATAAATTTCTGAAAGTGATGGGTCTTTTTCTTGACAGTCTGCAAGTTTTCCAGGAAGCCCTGCCAATTCTAGAACGCCCTTCCTTCTTGTCATTTCTCTAGCTTTTCTGGCAGCTTCTCTTGCAAGAGCTGCTTCAGAAACTTTTGAAAGTATCGCCAATGCTTCTTTGGGGTTTTCTAATAAAAACTCATTAAGGCCTTTGTTTAATACAGCGCTTACTATTCCCTCAACTTCTGAAGATACAAGTTTTTCTTTTGTTTGAGATGAAAATTTTGGATCTGGCACTTTTACTGAAATAACAGCAATTAGCCCCTCCCTTACGTCTTCACCCAACAATTCAACTGGAGAATTTTTATTCAACTCTTCTTTTTTGACAAAAGCTTTTAAAACCCTGGTTAAGCTTGATCTAAAGCCAGACAAATGGGTTCCTCCGTCTTTTTGGGGGATGTTGTTTGTATAGCAAAGGACACTTTCGTTATAAGAGTCATTCCACTGCATTGCAACCTCAACTGTTACCCCTTCTTGGCCACCTTCGCACTCAATTGTCTGGCATAGAGCTGGTTTTCTTCCCCTTAAGTAATCTACGTAACTTGATACGCCGCCTTCATTCTTAAATTTCTTGGATTTACCAGTTCTAGCATCTGTTACCTCAATACTAACCCCTGCGTTAAGAAAAGAAAGCTCCTGAACCCTTTTATTAACCCTTTCAGCCTCAAAATTAATTGAGGTAAAGATTTTTTCAGATGCAGTAAAGGTTATCTCTGTTCCAGTATCTTTTGACGCTTTAATTTTTTTTAGCTTGGTTTTAGCCAAGCCTTCACTGTATTTTTGTTGATACATGCCGCCATCTCTGCATATCGTTAAAGTGAGTTCTTTGGAAAGGGCGTTTACAACAGAAACACCAACACCATGAAGGCCTCCAGATACTTTGTATGAGTTATCATCAAACTTTCCACCAGAATGAAGGGTTGTCATGATTAATTCAGCTGCTGGGACCCCCTCACCCTTGTGAGTGTCTACTGGTATGCCTCTTCCGTTGTCTTTAACCGTTATTGATTCATCTTTATTAATAATAATGTCAATCTTGGAGCAGTGACCCGCCATTGCCTCATCAATACAATTATCTACCACCTCAAAAATCATATGATGAAGACCAGAGCCATCATCAGTATCGCCTATGTACATACCAGGTCTTTTTTTTACAGCCTCAAGGCCTTTTAAAACCTGAATATTGGTGGAATCGTATTTTTTGTTGTCTGATTTCTTTTTTGGCATTTTTGTTATTTTAATTGTTCCACGTGGAACTTTTTAAATGATTGTTCGTCTTCGTTTATTTTACTATCAAATAGGTCAACAATGTTTGAAAAAACGAAACGATTTTCGATATATTTCAATGTCGGTAAAAAGCAGTCCAGCATCTCTGCGTCTAGCTCTGATGAAAGATCGTCAAGAAGAAGAATTGGGTTCAAATTAAACGCTCTTCCAAGATAGATGTTTTGTGAAAGTGACCACAAGATTGAAAGGAGTTTTTGCTCGCCACGAGAAAAAATATCCTTTATAAGTAAGCCCTTACTTTCAAATATAACATCTGCTTTATGGGGTCCAACTGTTGTATTTTTTCTTTTTAAATCAATATTGTTTGAGTTTAACAACGATTCCATTAGGCCTTGGGAAATATCAAAGCCTGGTTTTAAGTAAATATCTAGATTAGAAAATATATTTGCTCGTTGGTTTTCCTGAATCAATTTATAGACAATATCATCATAGATTTGTTTTACTTCCATAATTAAACTTTGTCTCAGAGAGTTTAATCTTTCTCCATGATCAACCAGTAATGAGTCGTAAGCTTTGGCTTGAGTAATATCCCCAAGCTTTAGTGCAGAATTTCTTTGTTTTAAAGAGCGGAAATATCCGAACCAGTCTTTTGCATAATCAGGAGAAGCAACAAAAAGCCCCCTGTCTAGGTTCTTTCTCCTATATTCTGGAGCATTGTCATTATAGAAGAAGGTCTTACTATCAATAGAAAAAGAGGGGAAAGCTCTCACAAGCTCGCTTATAGTCACCCGAGAGTTATTCATTTTGATGTTGATGGGTTTGGTTTTAGCTTTCTTTACCTCTAAAACTGAACCAGTATTATCATCATAAGCCTTAATAATAAAAGCATCAGACCCTTTTTTGATAAGAGACTCAAGGTTTGATGTTCTAAATGACCTGCCTGAGCTTGCGACATAGATAGACTCCAGGATTGAGGTTTTGCCACAGCCATTTTTTCCATAAAATAGGTTAGATTTAGAGGATATGTCGATAGATAAAGAATCAAAACACCTGAAGTTTCTGAGATCTATTTTTGAAAAGGCCACTAACCTAAATAAGGAGGGGCATTACAACATATTTTGGGCTATCGCTTCCCGGGGGTGTAAGTAAGCAGCTTTTATCAGATCCAAAGAAGTTAATGTGGCATGTGTCTGTTTGCATGTGCGACATTATTTCTTGGAGATAAGTAACGTTAAAAGCAATATCTAACTCTTCCCCATTAAAAGTAGCTGGGAAAAATTCTTCAGCCTCTTCTTGTTCTGGATTGTTTGCTGAAATTCTAACACCATCAGCAGAAGTGATTAATCGAATGCCTTTATATTTTTCGCTTGATAAAACAGAAACCCTGCTTAGGGTTTCTGAAAAATCTTTTACATTAATTTCTAAAACTGAGCTCTCGCCTGAAGGAATTACCTGTTGATAATCTGGGAATTTACCATCTATTAATTTGCTTTTAAAAATTAGACTTCCTACCGCAAGCTCTAAGGAGGCTTCATTAATTTTTAATTCAGCCTCTCCATCTTCATCAGATAAAAATTTGGCCATCTCGTTGATTGATTTTCTTGGAATAATTCCTGAAAAAGAATTATCAGATTGGGTAGAAAGATTTGCAACTGCTAGCCTATGAGCATCCGTTGTAACGGCTGTTATTTCTCCACCACTAATTGATAGATACAGGCCATTTAAATAGTGTCTCCAATCCTGGTTGCCCATAGCAAAAGATGTGTTCCTTATCAACTCCTTTAAATCTTTGGCAGGGATAATGAGAGGTGAATCTCCAGAATCTATATCAAAGATAGGAAAGTCTGTGCTGGGAAGTGTTGATAGTGAGTACTTACCATTGTTTGTTTTAATATGTAGT
>CABWYS010000003.1 GCA_902509555.1 uncultured SAR86 cluster bacterium | reverse complement strand
CAAAAAAGAGTACATAGGTGAATATGATGCATTTAATCAAATTATCAGAGATACCGCTCTTGCAGAAGGAATTGAAATTATTGATTTAGCAAAAGAAATTCCTTCTACTAAAGATTTTATTTATGATTCTGCTCATTTAAATGAAGAGGGCAGTCTTCTTGTTGCGGATATTTTAACTAAGTTTTTTAACGAAAGGATTATGACGATGGTAGCAGATTAGTATATTTTTTATCAAAGGCAATGAAAATAGTCAGTTTTAGCCAGTAAGAAACACCTATCTGAGTAGTAATTTGTCGTATACCTCAAATGCTCTTCCAGCAAGCCCTCTTAGATATCGAGCATTAAAAAAATTAAGCATTCCTACTCTACCAAGCTCTAATTTATCCGAATCAGTTGTAATGACAGTTGACCTTGTTAAAAAAGCATACTTGATGCCTAATTTTTTAAGTTTTTGTTTAATTTCGCTATTAGTTGAGGCCTTAAATCCATAAGGATAAGCAAAATATTTTTCATCACCATTAACAATCTGAAGATATTTTTTAGAGGTAGAGAGCTCCCAATTCAACCATTTCTCAGGAACTTCTGACAAGATGGGATGGCTCATTGAATGAGATCCAATAGTTATTAACGAATCTCTTGATAGCTTTTGAAGTTCCTCAATTGACAAAAGAACTCTAGAGGAAATCGGATCAATTTTATCGCGTCTAGGCAGCAAATCCTTATAAATTTTGTTTAGATTTTCCATGGAGGCAGATTCTAGACTATTAAAAAAACCTTCCTTTTGCTTTAATGATAATAATTTATTCTTTTCTATTTCAAAGAAACTTCTTAGAATTCTACTCATCAAACCATCTCTTGTATTTTGTTTTAAGCATAATCCAAATGGGACAAATAGAATAACGGGAATTTTATATTTTTGAAATAGATCGAAATTTTCTTTGAATGAAATATCAGCATCATCTATGGTGAACAAAATAGATGACATATCTGACTTGAGCATTGAAAACAAATTATTACCAAGATGCTTGGGATCAATAATATGCATATTCTTTTGAAAAAATTTAAGTTGTAGCTCTAGGATATTTCTATTTATTTCTAAACTAGGATGTGAAATCTCATTATTGTCAGAGAAATAGTGATAATCTATTGTTACAAAATATTTGGAGGAGTCCTGCCAAAATTTTGGAGCGAGACCAAGTATATTTAAGATGATTGAAAAGTATTTTCTTAAAATAATTTTAAGACTCATTCTTTTGAGCGCAAATTAAGTTTGATGAGCTAAATACTTTCAATGGCGTTTTGCCTAAAAAGTCTAATTTATGATCAATTTTTCCAAGAAACTTATTAGTTAAGGTGCTAAAAGGCGCAGGAAGAAGTGAAAAATCATGATGAATATTTTTCTGTATTAAAAATCCAGATTCAGCCAAAGATTTTTTAAAACTAAAAAGGAAATGTTTCCTTGGGGTAAATCCTAAATTATCAGCCCCGTAATCTGCATTCAAAATATGTTTTCTAATAGTAGATAATATAGTCATAACATATGGGATTTTTTTGAATAAGTTGGTTATTGGATTTAGCGAGGTTGAATAACCTAGTTTATTAGTTACATTGATAATTAAATATCCTCCTGGTTTAATAATTCTATTCATTTCTTCAAGCATTTGATAATCATTGTTCATGTATTCAATTACCCCTGAAGCAATAATGCAATCAAATTGATTATCTTTAAATTTTGTATTCTCCGCATCACCCAATATAAAATTCCAAGCATCTTGCTTTGACTGTTGTAATAAATTTGTTGCAAGTCCAATCATCTGAGGAGATGTATCCATGCCAAAACCTTGATAGCCTTTTTTTGCAAGATCAAGAGCTAAAAATCCAGGACCACAGCCTATATCAAGCAATGTTGAATCTCTTAACGGAAGGAATTCTTCAATTAACTGTAATATTTTTTGATGACGAACCCATTTAGCATGAAATTCATTTCTTAAATAGTGATCTTCCATATAACGCATTGCATTATTCTCAAAATAGATTTCAGCTTTCTTTTTAAGCGTGCTCATAAATAGTTATAAAAAATGAATAAAATTTTTGTGATTGTATCATTTTTTGAAAACTGCATTAACCTTAAATTTTTAGAGCAATCTATAGCATGGAGCATATATGAAAATCTATAAATTTTTAAACCAAACCCGAAATATGAATTTGAGCAGCAAAAAGATTTCAATTATTTAATTTAATAACATCTATGCTATTCAAATAAATTAATATATTGCTCATGGATAATTTCATTTGAGAAATTTTTTAAAATGAAGTCCCTTGATTGTTTGCCTTTTTGCAATAAAAGTTCTTTATTAAGTATTAACTGCTCCATTTTTTCCGATAAGTCTTCCGCATCTTTTGGGCGAACTAGCAGTCCATTTTTTTGCTGATTAATACAGTCCCGGCATCCAGGCACATCAGTAAGTATTAGCGGCAGTTCAGTTAAACCCGCTTCTAATACTACTTTAGGAAGACCTTCTCCATAAGACGGAAGCACAAATACACTGGCTTGGGATAAAATTTCCGGCATATCATAATGCTCTACTTCACCAAAATAATCTAAATTTGAAATAATTGAATTAAGCTGCTCTTGCGAAATACATTCAGGATCGTCTGGATCAAATATTCCCGATACTCTAAAGACAACCTCTGGATAATTTTTTTTTAATATCATAGCAGCATCATAAAATTCCATAATCCCTTTTGAAATAACTAGTCTTGATGAAAATAGAAAAATTAGATCATCATGTGTTTTGCTATCTTTAGAAAAAAATAGAGATCCATTTACCCCACTTCCTCTAATTAGTTGAGAGCTTCTTGATAAAGCCATATTCTTTTTCATAAATAGTTTTTGGTCGTCTTCATTCTGAAATATAAAAAGATGTTTTTTACGAAGATACAACAAAGGATTGAAAAAGAAAAAAATTAACCTTTTAGTTATAATTTTCCATTCATTGCTCACAAGATGATGCGACACTCCTGTAATAACAAAAAATGATTTTTTGCTATTAATAAAATTATGCAAAGCGATACCTATCATTGAAAGTTCCAAAGTGATGAAAAAAATATGATCTGGTGCAATGCTCTTGATTGTTTTTCTTAGATTAAAAAAATACCTGAACCAATCTAGCCAGCCTTTTTGCCTATTTCTCCTATCAACATGAAAAGCTGAAATATTTTTATTTTTTAGTATATTCCTATCATAATCAGACATGTCTGAGAGATCAGTGATTAGGATAAAGTTATAATATTTATTGATAAAGCAGGCTAAATCCAGCCGGTGGCTTAAAAAAAAAGATAGTTTATTAACTACAAAGCATACTTTCATTCTTTTTATATATCTAACGATTGTTTTAGTATTATATCTTTAGTTTGTGAGATTTTTAAAAAGCTCTATGTATTTGTCTGCAGCATCTTTTACAGTAAATTCCATTGCTCTATTTTTCATTAAAGATGTCGAAAATTTAGAGTGCGTTAGCTCGCTCAAAATTTCATTTTGCATTATTTCTGGTTCATGAAGAGGAGATAGTCTTCCATATTTCCCAAAAGACAAAACCTCCCTTGGTCCAACTGGACAATCAGTAGATACAACTGGAGTTCCGCATGCTAGTGATTCAACAAGCATATTATTTAATCCTTCATGAAAAGAATTTACAACCAATAGATCGCTTGCCGCAATAAATGCTCTATAGTTTGATTGATTTGGTAAAATATCAACTATTTCCTCCAAACCAATTGAGCTAACTTTTCGTACTATTGGGCCTTTAAGCTTTCCTTCGCCCATGATAATTAATTTTATATCAATTTTATTTGATATGTTCTTAAAGATATCAAGGAATTCAAGAATGCCTTTTTGAGGAACAAGCCTCCCTGCCATTATTATTACTTTGTAATCTCTATTCTCATCAATTAACCATTTATGATCTACTTTAGAGCCAAGAATTTCAAAAAAATTCTCATCAATAATGGGGTTGTTAATAGTTGAGATATTACTTATCTGTAAACCTAAAACTTTAACTAGATCAGCGGTCATATCGTTGCATTGAGAGACAAAAAAATCAGCAAACCTAAAAGTTAATTTTGCACCATATTTTAAAAAAATTCGTTCTGCAAAATTCTTATTATGCTCAATAATAGATGAGAAATGATTAGATCCATTTATAATAATTTTAGGGTTGCTTGAAGAAAATAACCTAGCTAATATTGCAATAATAGCTACTCCGTACATGGACAAAATTAAAATATCTGGCTTTTTAGTTTTAAAGTATTTTCTCAGTTCTAAAAATAGCGTCCAACTATTGCCGCTGTTCAGCTTATCAAATTTTACAGATGGCTTATTTTTTGATCTGTAATCACCATTGTCTATTTCATTTTGATATGCTATCGACGATGTAATTTCATGTTCAGGAAAATAATTGATTAGTCTAAGAAAATTTATTTCGACACCACCAGTGCATAAATCAGGTATCAGAAAAGTTACTTTCAGCATTTTATTTAATCATGATTAGAAGAATTTCTTTATTTTTTTGATAATGGTGAGAGTAATTTTATTTATATATAATATTTATTAGATACAGAGTATATCAAATCTACCTTTATGATCGAACTGACAAATCTAAATTATTGAATTAAAAATTATGAATCCTGATTCCTTAATTAGTATAGTAATACCAACACTTAATTATATTAATTCAACAGAAAAATTATTTAATGCCTTATCATCCCAAACACTCTTACCCGATGAGATAGTAGTAGTTGATTCGTCTGAATCTAATAAAATTCAGGAGATTGCCTTACTATATGAAAAGTTTTTTAAAATAAAATATTTAAAAGTGGAGAAAGCATTTCCTGGGGAAGCAAGAAACTTAGGAATTTCAAATGCAACGAACAGATGCATTGCTTTGCTAGATGCAAAAACTATTCCAAACAGATATTGGCTTGAAACAAACTTTAATCTACTGATAAATCAAAACGTTGATATTGTTTTTGGCTCAACAAAATATCAAGCAGAATCTTTGCTTCAATTTATCTTGCTAGGATGTATTTATGGCAAGAAACCGCTTGAAACAACGCCTGGCTCTATTATGATTAAAGATGTAAATTCTAAGATTGGATTTTTTCAGGAGGGCATAAGAGCTAGCGATGACCTAGATTGGAGAAACAGAATACGTCAATCCAACTTAACATTTATTTCACCAAATAATGGAGATTTAACTTATTCAGAAATATCTAAAAAATTTAGCGATGAAATAAAAAGACATTTTATCTATCAGTTTCATAGCGCTTTAACTGAAGTTCAGATGAATACTAAGATATTTATTTTTGGAATCTCACTGTTGCTTATTTCACTTATTATTCCTCATTGGAATGCTATTGTTGGTTGGGATGACAGCTTGCTCTATGTTCCGCATATCACCAGAGGTTTTTTTTACATCTTTTCAATATTTGCAATCATTATTCTGACCTCATCAAAATTTATTAAATTAAGATCCTCTATGTCGAAATTTATCGGGGCGATTTTTGTAACATTTTCTCTTTACATAGCTAGTCAGTGGAATCAGGTAATAGCAAGTTGGGCAGATGAGTCATTTTTATATATTCCACATATTACTAAAAGTTATATTTTGTTTTTAATTTCAGTAGGTTTTTTATTTAGAGCAATTTACAAACCATTTGTTGGCGGTTTATCTTTGAAAGAAGTATTACCTTTTAATTGGTTATTATTTGGCCTATTTGGATTCATTTTAGATATTGCTAAATTTCCAGGTTATATATTTGGGGCTATTAATGCCTTGCTTCGAACTTTTAAGTGATTCGCGCTGAAATAATTGAAAGAATTATATTTATGCTAGAAATAAATGAAAAAACTTAAAGTTGGGCTCATCATTGACAATCATAAAGTAAGTAAAAGTACTTATGATTTAATATGCGCATTAAAAAAAGAAAACTTTTTTTTTGAGCAGCCTGTGCTTTTATCACAGGTTTATTCCAATAAAAATAAATTTTTTTTTACAAATTTTTTTAGAAGAATTTTAAGAAGGATGATTGTAGAGATTGAAACTTTTTGGCTGCAAAAAAATCCACTATTTTCTCAACATAAAAATACTATTATGATATCAAATTTAAAATTGAGCATAATAAGAATACAGCCTCAATTATCAACGAGTGGCCTTGCACATACTTTCTCTTCCTATGATTTAGATCAGATTTCTAACTTAAATCTTGACGTTCTTATCAGATGTGGGACAGGAATATTGAAAGGTAAAATTTTGACTATTACAAAATTTGGCGTGCTATCTTTTCATCATGGAGATAATAGAGAAATTAGAGGTATGCCAGCTGGGTTTTGGGAAGTTTTTTTAAAAAAACCTACCACTGGATTTATCATTCAACAACTTACTGAAGAATTAGATAATGGAAATATCTTGATGCGAGGCAATATTCCTACTGCTTCGTATTGGCAGCTAAATGCAACAAGAATTTCTTATAAGAGCAATATATTCTTACTAAATCTTTTAAAGGAAATTTCAATCACGAGAAAAATTTCAATTATTGAGAAGCCATTTTCTCCAATAGCTAAATTATATACATCCCCATCATTTTTTGAGTTATTAAAATACTTATTTAATACATCCTTTGCATTAGTAAAGAATTTTTCCCTTAGATATCTCAATTACAGACATGAATGGAGTGTTTCATTTGTGTCTGCTGAGGGACTTGAATCAAATTTGTCGCAAGGCATAACAATTAAGAACCCCAAAGGGAGATTTTTAGCTGATCCATTTATTTTTTCAATGGGTGAAAGTGATTATTGTTTCCTTGAAGATTTTTCATATTCTGAGAATAAAGGAAAAATCTCATGCTATAAAATCCTTGAGGATGGGTATGAAAATATGGGAGTTGCTCTTGAGGAGAACTTCCATTTATCCTTTCCCTTTATCTTTGAATATGAAAACAAAATATATATGTGCCCTGAAACAGCTCAAATCAATGAAATTCGCTTGTATGAATGTGTATCATTTCCAAATAAATGGATTTATAAAAAAACTCTTATCAGAGATGTTTCAGCTTCGGATACAATAATTTTTAACTCAGATTCGCAATGGCATTTATTAACAAATATTTGCTCAAGCAAAATCGATGATAGATTATCCGAGCTGCATCTATATACAAGTGATGGCATTCTCACTGATTCTTGGAAAAAGAGCTCAATCAATCCAGTGATTTTTGATTCTCAAAAAGCTAGAAATGGTGGTTTTTTTGAATTAGATGGAGTCGCATATAGAGTGAATCAATTTCATGACATAGGAAGGTATGGAACTGGAATTTCAATTAATAAAATAGACTATATCGATACAAACTTTTATCAAGAAAGTAAAGTTTTCTCAATAAAAGCGAATTTTTTTAAGAATCTTTCAGGAGTTCATCACCTACATATGAACAATAGATATTGCGTTTACGATCATAGCACTTTCAAAAAAATTAGTTAATTACTAGTACAGCTTGAGCTTGCTAATTTAAATGCTACTTTAGAAGTGCAATATAATTTAATTTTTATTTAAATTGATTTTGTATAATGTTTTAATAATTCAAATTTCAAACTTTAATTTATGAAGATTTCAGATGCCGTAAAATTGAGATCGTCCGTTAGATCTTTTCAATCAAAACCAATCAGTAACTCTTTGATAAAAGATTTATTGCTAAAGGCTTCAAGGAGCCCTTCTGGAGGCAATCTTCAGCCATGGAAGATTTTTGTTATTAATGAAAAAAGCATGGATGATTTCTTAATTTTTCAACAAAAATGGACCGAACAGGAAAACCCTGCATATGACATTTATCCAAGCAAATTAAAGGAGCCATATAGAACCTCAAGATATGAGCTTGGGGAAGAGATGTATAAGATATTAGGAATAGGCCGAGATGATAAATCTGGTCGTTTAAATCAGGTGATGAAAAATTTTGAATTTTTTGGCGCCCCTGCAGCTTTATTCTGTTTTGTTGATCGGCAAATGGGACCTCCGCAATGGTCTGACTTAGGAATGTTTTTGCAAACATTTATGTTGCTTGCTAAAGAAGTTGGTTTAGATACATGTGCTCAAGAAGCTTGGTCAATAAAACATGATAGTGTTTCTGAATTTATGAGAGCCGATCCTGATGAAATTTTATTTTGCGGAATGTGCATAGGCTATAGCAATGACAGTGATCCAATAAACTCTCTTAAATCTTCCAGAAGGCCGATAGAAGAATGGGCAAAGTTTATTTAGTTAGATTTTCCTATCAAATATATGTATAAAAAAGATTTTATGACTCTTGCAATTGAGATGGCTAAAATTGCCTTTAATAAGGGCGAGGTCCCCGTTGGTGCAGTTATAACTCATCAAGGGAATGTTATAAGTCAAGCTCATAATAAGGTAATTGCAAATAATTCTGTTTCTTCCCATGCCGAGATTCTTGCAATAAATAATGCTAGCCAAATTTTAAATAACTATAGACTCCTTCATTGTGATATCTATGTCACCCTTGAGCCTTGTCATATGTGCGCAAAAGCAATAGTTGATGCTAGGCTTGAGCATTTATATTTTGGAGCTTTAGAGCCAAAAACAGGAGCAATACAGTCTATTGATTTTTTCCTTGATAGAGAAGATTTAAATCATCATGTGAGCTATAGCTGGGGTCACAAATCTAATGAATCTTCCGAGCTTCTAAAAAGCTTCTTTTATAACAGAAGATGATTCACACTAATTGCTATTTCAATTCTACCCATATCGGGCAATGATCAGAGGGCTTTACCATTGCCCTCGCAGAGTAGTCTATCCCAGTATCAAGGATTTCGTGCTCTATATTTTGTGATATAAGTATGTGATCGATTCGCAACCCTCTTTTAGGATCATCATCAAACATCCTTGAGCGGTAATCAAACCAAGAATAAATTGATCCCTCATTAGGATTTTGCATTCTCCATGAATCTAAAAAACCTAAGTCTCTAATTTTATTCCACATTTCTATTTCTTCTGGAAGGAATGCTGTTTTTCCATCTCGTAACCATCTCTTTGCATTTTGTTCACCTATTCCAATATCTAATTGTGTAGGAGCAACATTAAAATCTCCCATTACAATTAAATTCTCTTCAACTTTTTTAAGTTCTTTGATGTGATTTTCTAAATCATCATAGAATTTTATTTTTTTTGGAAATTTGGTTTCGTGCGACCTATTTTCTCCCTGAGGAAAATACCCATTCATGATAGTAATTTTTTTTCTTTTCCATTTAAAAGTAGCTTGTATAAATCTTTTTTGGTCATCATCTGAATCACCTGCAAAACCTTTTTGCACATTTTCAGGCTTTTTTTTGCTTAGAATAGCAACTCCATAGTGCCCTTTTTGTCCCCAAAATTCTGGGTGGTACCCAATTTTTTTAATTTCATCAATCGGAAACTCAGGATCATTTACTTTAGTTTCCTGTATTCCAATTACATCAGGATCGATGGTATCTCTAAGATGAATAAGTTGGTGGGGGCGAGCTCTTATGCTGTTTATATTAAAAGATACAATTTTCATATTTTATGCAGCTTTAGATAGATAAATGTTTTGATTAAATATTGCATAGTCTGAAAGTATTTGCATACCTTCATTTAGAAGATAGTCATTATCAACGTCTATCTGAGAATCCCTCTCATCGTATTCAGTTTCTTCGGTATCATTGTAATCCTTCATAGCCTTGAACGAACTAAAAGTTTCTAAATTTAGAGAGGCGCGTCTTTTGTTCTCTATATCTAAAGCCCATGACTGCCTTTCTTCTTTTTCAACTCTTCTATTGGTTAAGTTTAAAGAGATCACTTCATTATTTTTTTGGATCTCATATCTTTTTCTCATATCAAGGATGTATTGTAAGTTAGGACTTTGATTGACTCTTGTTAAATGTCCATCATTTAATTTGGAAATCAAAGTTGGCCCCATAGAAAATTTCTTGAAACGCACTGGTTTAATTTCATCCCATGGAAGAGCAGTATCGTATGAACTTTCACCAATCTCTTCAATATCCCAGGTACTAGGTAATGTAATATCGGGATATATGCCTTTGCTTTGCATCCCAGCCCCAGTAACTCTATAAAACTTTGATTCAGTGATTTTGATTTGCCCTGAGCTTAAATTATCTAATTTTTGAACAGTCCCTTTGCCAAATGTTTTTTGTCCGATAATTATTCCCCTTTGATAATCTTGAATGGCTCCTGCAAAAATTTCTGATGCAGAGGCAGAGTATCTATCAACCATAACTGCCACTGGTTTTTTCCAAATTTGTTTAGCTCTAGCATCTCCCCAGGGTCTTATGCTGCCATTGCTCTCTTTGACTTGCAATGTTGCTCCAGACGAAACAAACAATCCAGTTAATTTATTTGCCTCAAAAAGAGAGCCACCGGAATTACCTCGCAGATCAATCAAGACTGCATCAACTCTTTGAGCAGTAAATTTTCTTAGTATGGTTTCAACATCTTTTGAGCTGCTTCTGAAATTAGGATCTCTATTTCGCCATGCATTGAAATCTATATAAAAGGTAGGTAAATCTATTATGCCAACTTTTATTATTTGTAAATTTCTTTGGATTTCAATTATCCTAGATTTTGCTGCTTGCTCCTCCAGTTTCACTTCTTCGCGTGTGATTGTTACAAATTTCCTTTCGCTAAAATCTTCTGTTTTCCCTGGAATTATCTCCAACTCAACTTTAGTACCAGCTTTACCTCGAATTAATTGAACCACTTCATCTATTCTCCATCCGACAACATCAGTTGAAGTTGAATTCGATTCCTCAACTTGCAATATCTTTACTATTTTGTCATCTGGATTAATTTTTCCTGTTTTTTCAGCTGGACCCCCAGGTACAACACTTACTATGGTTGGGTAATCATCCTCTGTTGTAAGCAAAGCTCCAATTCCCTCAAGCTTTAGACTCATTGTCATTTCGAAATCCTCAGCTGATTTAGGAGAGAGGTATGAAGAATGCGGATCAAAAAAAGACGTCAAATTATTCATAGAAATTGAAAAGACATCTTCCTCATTTCTTTGAGAGATTCTTCGGAGTCTATTTTCATATCTTTTCTCAATAGTTTCTGTTGCTTCATCTAATTCTTTATCAGCGAGCATCGATGTTAAAACATCATTTTTTGCCAGTTTTCTCCATACTTTCTTAAGCTCAAATTTGCTCTTCTGCCATTTTTTTTGATCATCATCAATCAAGATGACCTCTTCTTTTGTAAAATCAAAATTCTTTTTAGCAACTTCTTTGAGTTGATAGTTAGTTGCCTCAATTAACCGGTTGAAGTATAGATTTATAAACGAAAATTTAGATTTTAAGTCTATGGAGCAAAGAGAGGATTTTAAGTATTTTTTTTGATAACTAATGGGATCATCAAATTTAGAAAATTTTCTTTTAAACAAAGTAATTTCATTTTTTGTGAAAT
This sequence comes from uncultured SAR86 cluster bacterium, assembly GCA_902509555.1. Lineage (GTDB taxonomy): Bacteria > Pseudomonadota > Gammaproteobacteria > Magnimaribacterales > D2472 > D2472. Next base: position 57,961 of record CABWYS010000003.1, on the reverse strand, counting down.
ATATTTTCTGTGAATCCAGCTGATCTAATAACGTATCAAATATTTCAGAATTAATGAAGCTCAAGTCTCTGTCATTAAAAAAGTGCTCGTTGGTTATCTTTTTGTAAATTTCCTGACACAGCTCTTGTTTTTTAGCTGATGCAGGTATATTTATTTTTGCCTCAATACCAATGCTAAGCAACAGTATTGTTATTAAGCTCAAGGCTTTTTTCTGTTTACACAAGATAATTAATTTACAATATTTATAATGATGAATGCTAACTATATAGAATTTTACTTTGACTGTTCAAGCCCCTGGACATATTTAGCATTTGCCGAAATTGTATCATTATCACAAAGACATGAGCTAGATATTGACTGGAGGCCAGTACTTGTTGGAGGAGTTTTTAATACCGTTAATCAAGATGTGTATGAGTTTAGGAAAAAGCCCAATCCTTTAAAACTTAATTACTCAAATGAGGATTTACATTTATGGTCAAAGATTAGAGGAATTAGCATCAGCTTTCCAAAAGTATTTCCAGTTAATTCCGTCAAGGCAATGCGAGGCTGCTTGTTTGCTAACCAAGAAAGTAAACTGGTTGAGTTTGCTAATAATGTATTTCAAGCCTATTGGGGTGAGGGTAAAGACATCAGTCAGGAAGATTTATTATTAACCATTGCCAAAAATTCAAATTTAGATACTGAAGAATTTAAAAAATTTATCACATCACAAGAAGCCAAAGATCTATTGATCAAAAATACTGATGAATTAATTGGGCGCGGGGGATTTGGTTCACCCACATTTTTCTATAAAGAAAAAATGTTTTTTGGTAATGACCGATTACATCTCTTAGAGGAAGCAATTACAAGAAATTTAATTTAAACCTGTGTTTTATATGCTTCTTCTCGAACAAGTTCTGGGCTGCCAAGAATTTGACGATTTAATCCAATTCGTTTGAACCAGTAATGCAGGCCAAGTAAGTCTGTGAAACCCATGCCGCCATGAACCTCAGTAGCTTTCTTAGCTATGCCTTTGCTCATTTCAGAGACGTGCGCTTTAGCATGACAGGCCATCAATCTCGCCTCATCAGGAGAATGATCATGACAATGCGCAGCTTGCCAAACCAGTGCATAGCATGGCTCTAGGTCAGCAGCCATCTCTGCACACATATGCTTTACAGCCTGAAATGACCCTATGGCTCTGCCAAACTGCTTTCGCTCCTTAGCATAATCAACTGCCTTGTCTATCATGGTTTGTGATGCGCCAAGAGAATCTGCAGCAAGCATAATCCTTCCAGCATCAATTGCTTGATAGATTGGATTTCTTGAATCAGATGAATGTTCTAGCAGTTCTGCTTCTAAGTTCTTACAAATCACCTCTGTATATTGTCTGGTTTTATCCACTGTGGTTAGTTTGACTATTTCTAAGTCTGCAGATTTTGCATCTACAACAAATATCTGACCTTTTTCATCTGCAAGCAATAAATGTGTTGCGTCATTTGCATCGAGCACAAACATAGCTCTTCCGTTTAATGTATTGTCTGAAAAAGTTATTCCAGCATCATTTCTTTTGCCAATGAATTCACTAAACCCAACCCCAAAACGATTTTCATTAGAGGCAATTTTAGAAAGATAATTTTCTTGCTGAGTCTTACTACCTGCATGTTTAATGGCTGTTGGTGCCATAACATAGGGTGCAATAAATGGAGTAGGGCCCACCCCACCTCCCAAAGCTTCTGAAACAACAGCTGCAAAGAGCAAATCCAGGCCTAGACCACCAAATTCTTCTGGAATTAAAAGCCCATTTATACCTAGATTAAGAAGGCCTTGATGAATCTCTGCAGAAAGATTTTTTTTATCACCGCTAGTAATATGTTTAATATTATCTATGGTGGCATGTTCTGCTAGATACTTTTTTACATTGTCCTGAAAAAAGGATTGTTCTTCTGATAAGCCAAAATACATTTTATGCTCCCTCTACTTTTGGTTCTTTAGGCATGCCTAGACCTCTTTCGGCAATGATATTCTTTTGAATTTGACTGGTTCCTCCACCGATAATGAGACCGAGAAAATACATGTATATGAATTGCCATGTACCGTCATTTTTAAGATGCGGGCTATCTTCATACAATGTTCCAATTTCACCCATCACATCAATGGCAAGGCCTTCTAATTCATGCCTTAACTCTGTTCCAGTGAGTTTTTGTATCATTTTGCCTATCTTGACATCAGCTCCTGGATTTAACTTAGCTGATAACAGTCTTAAGGCATGAGATTGTTGAGCTAAAACTTTGCCTTGAATTTGCATTAATCGATCTCGGTAAATTGGATGCTCAATTAATGGCTTTCCATCTAACGTTTCTTCTTTCATTAGCTGCATAAGCATATTTACTCTATTCATGGTTGCATCTGGTGGAGCTAAGGAACCTCTTTCATGCCCTAAAGTTGCATTTGCAACGGCCCAGCCTTCACCTCTTTTGCCTACAATATTGCCTGCAGGAATTTTCACATCTGTAAAAAAGACTTCATTAAATCCAGCCTTCAAAGTCATATCAACAAGTGGTCTAATTTCAATGCCTGAGGTATCCATTGGGATCAATAAGTAACTTATTCCAGCATGTTTTGGTGCATCTGGTTCAGTTCTAACAAGACAAAAACACATTTGTGAGTATTGAGCGGTACTGGTCCATATTTTTTGACCATTAATCACCCATTCATCCCCAACTAAGTCCCCCTTAGTTTGTAAACTTGCCAGATCGCTCCCCGCATTTGGTTCAGAGTAACCTTGGCACCAAATCATTTCTCCATGAAGCGTGGGTTTGATATAGGCTTGTTTTTGTTCCTCAGTACCCATCTCCAATAGAGTGGGAACCAGCATATCAATCCCTTGACCACCCATTGCTCCCGGAGTGTTAGATTTTGAAAATTCTGCAGCAATAATTCTGCTTTTCAGAATATCTGCTTCGCCGCCATATCCTCCATATTCTTTTGGCACTGAGCGAGCAAAATAGCCATTTTCAATTAAGGTTTTTTGCCATTCAGATCTAGACATTTGGGGGCCACCAAAACCTCCTGAACTTCCTAATGGATTATTAGAACCATCCGTAAAAGACAATCCTTTATATTTTTCACAAAAGCTTTCAACCTCTTTTGTGAAGTCTTGATATTCAGGCCCGTATTCTAAATCCATAATTCTTCCCTATTTATTTCCAATTGGGTTTTCTTTTTTCTAAAAACGCAGCAATACCTTCCTTAGCATCATCACCTTCAAAACATTTAGCAATTTGTTTTTGTAAATAAGGCAGAGCCTCATCAAATTCTAAAGCGTCTTGTTTCTCATATGCCTCTAGACCAAATTGCATAGTTCCTGGCGCCAGGCTAGCTAGTTCTTCAGCCAGCTCGCTAACTCTTTTATCCAATTCATTAGCCGCTACAGATTCATTAATCAACCCCCATCTTTCAGCCTGATTGGCATTAATAGGCTGACCTCGCATAATAAAATCAAGCCCAGCTCTTTTAGGCATCACTCTGAATAATCCAGCCATAACCATAAAAGGCCACAAGCCTCTGTGTATCTCAGGCGCTGAAAACTTTGCAGTATCGACTGCTATGGCATGTGTTGCATTGGTTAAAATCAACAAGGCTCCGGCTAAAACAGAGCCTTGAATTTTGCATATAGCTGGTTTGTGCAGTCTTCTAAGAGAGAAACTGATGTCATCTGCACCCTCTATTTTTGGGACATTAGAATCTTCTTTAGCAAGCCTTAGATCAGCTCCGGCACAAAAAATATCTCCTTCCGCATCAATAACAACAACTCTGATTTCTTTTTCTTGTTTCGCGAACGCTAAAGCATAATTCAGCTCATTCATCATCACATTATTTAATGCGTTTTTTTTCTCAGGTCGATTTAATGTAATAGTTAAAATATTATTTTTAACACTTACTTTCGTTGCTTGAAAATGCAAACCCTCTAAAGATAATTTATCTACACTCATATGTTTTCCTCAAATAAAGATTTAGGGATATCTGCATACTTAGCTCTTAAGTATTCCCCGAGAGATTTAGCTTGGCCATCTTTCCTAGTATTAGAAGAAACTCCATCTTCTAATATGTCATGGATGTAAAAATTTAGTGAAAGTATGTTTGGAAGCTCATACCTATCTATTTCAAATTCCCTTATGTCAGGCATCAATTCTTTGATTTTTTCGACAGTTAGATAATTATTTAAAAAAGAGAATGCATTTTCATTTTTGGCCCATACACCGATATTCGCACAACCACCTTTATCACCAGATCTAGCACCAAAAAGCTCTCCTAATGGTTTGTTGAGAGTTTGACCCGATGGAGGAGGAGGTATTTCAATTGGTTGTTTTTGATAATAGGTTTCTTCTAAATCGAGTTGATTAGTTGGCTTTACATTAATTTCTTTGCCGTCTATATGAACAGTCTCTTCAATGTGTTTGCTATCTATCAAAGCAGGCCAATAGACTAAGACCGGTCCTCCAGATCTTACTCCTCCTCCAGTAAAAAATCCTGGATAATTGGCTAAAGCCAACTCTATCATTTTTGCTGTAAACATTCTGCCAACTAAATCAGGGTCTTTTGATTTGACCGAAATTCTAAGAGAGGCCATTGCTTCTTCATTAGAATGGGGATCTTTTTTGTCGGTTCTATCTAATAAAATTGAAACCTCATCAAATTGCTCTTTGCCTCCAACAGAGTTAAATAGTGCATCACTTATAATTTGAGCTTTTTCTTCAATATCTATGCCTGTAAGAATAAACTCCATACCATTTCTATAACCACCAGCAAGATTAATACAGACTTTGTGAGTATTAGTTGGTGAGCTTCCCCTGCAACCTGATACATAAACTCTGTCTTTAGAGACTTCCTCAATATTCAAGGTATCAAAATGAGCTATAACATCTGGATTTAAGTATGCAGGAGCGCTAATTTCATATAAAAGCTGCGCTGTTACAGTTCCGGTAGATACTAAACCCCCAGTGCCTGGATGTTTGGTAATGTAAAAACTTCCGTCGTTTTTGATTTCAGCTATTGGATAGCCCACATTGTCAAAGCTGGGCACCTCTTTAAAAAAAGAATAGTTCCCGCCAGTTGCCTGGCATCCACATTCAATGATATGACCGGCTGCTAATGCACCAGCCAATGCATCATAATCATTTCTCTTCCAATTAAATTTCCATGCTGCTGGACCAATGACTACTGCAGCATCCGTCACCCTTGGGCATACTACAATATCAGCTCCCTCATCTAATGCTTCTTTAATTCCCCAAGCTCCAAGATAAGCATTTGCTGTGAGTGTTTGACATCCTGATTTATCAATCGGGATATTTTTATCGATGTTAAGAAACGATTCTCCTTCATTTTTTAAGGACTCCATTCTTGGCATTAAATCATCGCCAGTTATGTAAGCTACTTTGAGAGAAATATTGAGCTCATCTAAGATTTTTTCTATTTCATTAGCCATAGAAGAGGGGTTCAAGCCACCCGCATTTGTAACAATTTTAATATTTTTCTCTTTGCATGACTTAGCTACTGCTTTCACTTGTTTGAGAAAAGTACCCACGTATCCCTTATCATCTCCTCGCTGCATCTTTTGATTAAAAAGAATTGTCATGGTGAGTTCTGCTAAATAGTCTCCAGTCAGTACATCTATAGGCCCTCCATCCACCATTTCTTTAGCAGCAGATAATTTATCTCCGTAATAGCCGCTACAATTTGCAATCCTTATAATTTCTTCGCTCAAGATTTCTCCATTTTTATGCCATCAATAATGATTTTTGTTAAGAAGTTACTAGTTTTTTCAGGAGTTTGATGCAAATCTTTTAAGAGTTTCTTAGATTGAAAATATCTACCAAGGCCTCCCAATAGTAATGCAGTTGCCTGAGTATCAATTTCCTTGATCTCATTTTTAATTCTTGCTTCATCTAAAAGATTTTTTATTAGGTCTGTTATGTATTGCTCATGATAGTCCACCATTGGCTTAGACGAATTTAAACTACTAAGAGATAGTGTGAATCTTTCAAATCTTGGCCCAACCGCTTGATTGGCAACAGTTAAAAAACTTTCTAATTTTTTAATTGGAGATGAATGAGTGTTCATTGCATCCATAGCAATCTTACCGTGTTTTTTTAACACTCTATCAACTGTTGTCACTATAAGCTCCTCTTTGCTTGGTGCAATTTCGTATAGAGTTCTTAATGAAATTTTCAATTTTTTTGCAAGATCAGACATTGTTGAAAATGACTTTCCTTGATCAAGCATACTTTCTAGCTCATCCATCACTTCAAGATGGCGCTTTCCAATTTGAGGTGACTTGCTTGAGAGGATGGTTTGAGATTTCATGCTATTTTTCAAGAACGAGAAGGGTAGCTCCGTTGTCAACTTGATCATTAAGTTTAATCATCACTTTAGCTATCTTGCCTGTCTCAGTTGCTTTAATTGCATGTTCCATTTTCATTGCCTCAATAATTACTAAAGTATCCCCAGTTTTTACTTTACTGCCTTTTTTAACCTTTACATCAATAACTTTTCCAGGCATTGGAGCGATCAAACCTCCCTCAGGGACGTCATTACCCGGTTCTATGAACCTGGGTAGAACAGATGCATTAACGTCTCCAAACGGCATGTTAATAGTGATTTCACTGCCTGCCTCAGTTACATGAGCATAAAATCTGTGAGAGTCTATCTCCACATCAATGCCAGCAATATCACAATGGTAAATTTCACAAATGGAGCCCATAACTTCATATAAATTATCTTTATTTAATTTATATTGCACTTCTATCTCATCTTGTATAAAAAGCAACTTAACCCTTTGAAGAGGCATTCTTCCATTGGTCCAGTTTGCAGGCATAAAACCTGTAACAGGGTCAGAGACTCTATTTTGTTGTGCTAGCCATAAAGCAAGTGCTGTTGATGTTTGATGAAGCTCATTTACTGAAAGATTCTTTTTAGTTTCTAAAGCTTCGCGTTCAATAAAGTCTGTTGTTGTATTTCCGCTTATGAAGTTTTCATTTCTTAAGCAAGAAATTAAAAATTGACGATTTGTTACTACACCTCCCATGTGAGCTCTTTCAAGTCCACGTGCCAATTTATTTGCAGCATCAATTCTATTAGGCGCCCAAGAAATAACCTTAGATAGCATGGGATCAAAATCTGTTCCAATAACACTACCTTCTTCCACCCCTGAATCCCATCTTACCTCTGAAGCTAGACTAGTATCATATGCGTGCAATGTTCCTATTTCAGGTAAAAAGTTATTTCCAGGATCTTCAGCATATAATCTTGCTTCAATTGCATGTCCATGCCAATCAATATCATCTTGAGCAAATTCAAGCTCATCTCCTCTCGCTATCTTGATTTGCTCAGCAACTAAATCTATTCCTGTAACTTCTTCTGTAACTGGGTGCTCAACTTGCAGTCTAGTATTAACCTCTAAAAACCAGAATTCATCTGTTTTATCATCAAATAAAAATTCAACAGTTCCTGCAGAGCAGTATTTAATTTTTTTAGCTAATTTAACAGCTGCTTGACCCATCTCCTCACGTAAAAATGGATCAATTCTTGGAGAAGGCGACTCCTCAATAATTTTTTGATGTCTTCTTTGTATGGAGCATTCACGTTCTCCCAAATGAACGACATTACCGTGTTCATCACCTAAGATTTGTATTTCAATATGACGCGATTTTTCTACATATCTTTCTATAAAAATTCTGTCATCACCAAAACCTGAGAGAGCTTCTCTTTTAGCGCTTATGATTGAATCTTTTAATTCACTTTCTTTTTTAACAATTCGCATTCCTTTACCACCACCTCCAGCGGCAGCTTTGATCAAGATCGGGTAGCCAATACTTTTTACATCTTTGGTATTTGAGGTCATTGGCAGAGTGGGAACCCCAGATTTTTCAGCTAGTTCTTTGGCTTTTAATTTATCACCCATGACCTTGATTACATGAGGGGATGGACCAATCCAAATTAATTTATTGCTTTTAACTTTTCTTGCAAAGGCTTCATTTTCTGATAAAAATCCATATCCTGGATGGATTGCTTCTGCTCCAGATTGTTTAGCTGCATCAATGATGGCAGAGCCATCCATGTAGCTAGAAGATAACTTGATGGCTTCATCTGCCATCTTTACAAATGGAGCATCCTTATCAGCATCAACAAAAACAGCTACACATTTTATACCCATAAATTGAGCGGTTTGCATGATTCGACAGGCAATTTCTCCGCGATTAGCAACAAGAATTGAATTAAATCTCATAATCTAAATACTCCATATTCTTTAGCTCCATCAATTGAAGAGTTAGAAACTATAGATAAGCAAAATCCAATAACACTTCTTGTATCTCTTGGGTCAATGATGCCATCATCGGTAACCATGCTGCTTGCAACCAGCCCCTCTGACATCTGGTCTGACATTTGCTCAACTGTCTCTACGATTTGAGCATCAAGTTTTTCATCAAATTTTTCACCTTTTCTTGCGGCTTGACCTCTTCGAACAATCGACATTACTCCAGCAATCTGCTTCGAACCCATAACAGCAATTTTTGCTGTGGGCCAGAGAAAAGTGAATCTATTATTATATGCTCTGCCCGACATAGCGTATGTACCTGCACCAAATGAAGCACCAATAATAATTGTGATATGAGGTACATTAGAGTTAGACACTGCATTAATAAGCTGAGAGCCTTTTTTAATAATAGCCTGTCTCTCGAAATCTTTTCCTACTAAAAAACCCGTGACATTTTGAAGAAAAATTAATGGCATGTTTCGTTTATTGCATAGTTGTATAAAGGTTGCAGCTTTTTCAGCACTTTCCGGATAGATGGGACCATTATTTCCTAATATGCCAACAGGATATCCGTGAAGCATTGACCATCCGCAAATCATAGTTTTACCATAAAGAGGTTTGAACTCTTCAAATCTTGACCCATCAACAATTCGACCAATCACCTCCCTAATATCAAGAGGACTTTTGAGTTCTTCATCAACAAGACCTAATAATTCTTCCTCAGATAAACTTGGACTATCAGCATCTGAAATAGGCGAGGGACCCTCTTTAATCCAATGCAAATGTGAGACTACATTCCTGCATAATCTTAGAGCATCCATCTCATCTTCAGCTAGATAATCTGATAGACCTGAAACTTCTGAATGCATTTTTGCGCCACCCAAGGTCTCATCATCTGATATTTCACCAGTAGCCATTTTGACTAGAGGAGGTCCTGCAAGAAAAACTTTAGCTTGATCTTTAATAAAGATATTGTAATCAGACATACCTGGTTGATAAGCACCACCGGCAGTTGAAGAACCAAAAACAATTGATATCACCGGAATGCGCATCTTAGAAAGCTCTGTAAGATCATAAAAATATCTTCCAGTTGCTGCAAAATGAGTATGACCTATGGTGGGTGCGATGGGGGGTTGATCTCCTTTCTTACCAGTACCCATTCGAAGATCTCCTCCTGCAGATTCCACAAAATTAATATAGGGCAAACGGTTATCTCGAGCAATTTCCATTGCCCTGTTCCATTTTTCTCCAACATAAACCGTCATGGCGCCAGCTAAAACCGAAGGATCATTAGCAAAGATTACACATTCAGTACCGGCAACAATTCCAATTCCAGCAACGCATCCACCACCCACTGTGAAGTCTGTTCCATAAGCAGCAAATGGAGCAATCTCCAAGAAGGGTGTATCAGGATCTAGCAAATTAAAAACTCTTTCTCTTACGGGCATCTTTCCTCGTTTTGCTAATCTTTCGTGGTGATAAGCCCCGCCTCCTAATTCAGCTTTGTCTAAAAGCTCATCAAGGAAATTTATTTTCTTTAACATCACTTTTTTGTTATGAATAAATTCATCAGAATTTATATCAATACTTGTTTTGATTTCGGGAGCAATATTTTTTCTTGGCATTTTTATTTAATAAAATTGAGTGGTAATATAATATACAAATAATTACCATTTTTTGAAATTAATTTTAAAAATCATGGCTTTTCTATTTTTTAGGAGAAAATAATGAGCATCAAAATTTATAGCTGCAATGATTCTAGAGGTTTAAGGCCAATGTGGACCGCAGAGGAGATGGGAGTAAGTTATGAATCTGAGATGATGCCATTCCCTCCAAGGTTTTTGCATAAAGAATATATGGATGTAAATATTCTTGGCACCATTCCATATTTAATTGATGGTGAAGTAGAAATGACAGAATCAGTTGCTATGTGTCAATATTTAGTCGAAAAATATGGCCCTACTGACTTGAAAGTTAATAGTGATGAGGCTGATTTTCACCATTATTTAAATTGGCTTGCTCATTCAGATGCTACTTTAACTTTCCCTCAAACCGTTGTCTTAAGGTACACATTTCAAGAGGTAGGTGTTGCGGATAAGGCTGCAGAAGGTTATAGAAGATGGTTTGTTGCTAGATTAAAGCTGTTGGAGAAATCTTTGGAATCAAGAGAATACTTGTGCTCAGATAGATTTACAATTGCAGATATATGCGTTAGTTATGCTATCTATTTAGCTAAAACTCTTCAAATAGAGGAAGCATTTAAACCTAATATCAAGCGTTGGACTGACATGCTTTTTGAAAGAGATGGATTTCAAAGAGCTGTATCTCAAAGATATTCTGCTCCTGAGTAATTAATCACCTACAAAATTTGCCAGTCTTTCATATGCATCTATGAAGTCTTCTTTAAAATCTTGAACCACATCACTTGCTGAGATTGTTTGGTTCATCAATCCCACGCCTTGACCGACCCAGTAAGTCGAAAGTTCTTTGGCGCCTTCATGTCCGCCTTCTGCTAATTTATTAACTTTTGCCAATGCTGGTTCAGCTACCATAGGCTGCAGTGGCAATGGAAGTGGTTCAGGAGCTCCGTCTGCTTCCCAGGCTTTTGTCCATTCAGAAACCAACTGTCTAGAGTGCTTTCCTGTTCTGCTTCTTGATCTGGTTGTTTGGCTTGAGGTTGCAGCGACCATTTTTTCTTTTATCACAGGCGGAACTTCAGATTCAGCTGTTGTTAACCATACAGAGCCACACCAAGCGCCTGATGCTCCCATGCTCATCGCAGCTGCCATTTGTCTTCCAGTTGCGATCCCTCCTGCAGCTAGAATTGGTACATCACCATATGGTTGAATGGCTTCATGAACTTCCGGAATTAAGACCATGGTTGAAACACTCCCACAATGACCGCCAGCCTCTGTGCCGGAGACAACCAAAATATCAACACCTGCTTTTACTTGATTGATAGCGTGTTGTGCAGTACCTAGAAGGGCCGCAACTTTTACATTATTATCTTTCCCCATTTTCACCATCCAGTCAGGCGGGACGCCCAATGCATTTGCAATTATTTTTATCGGATGACTAAATGCAACATCCAGCAAAGCTTTTGCACCATCTGCTTTAGTATTTTCAGCCATGTATGTTGCTGCTGTTTTGATTGTTCGTAGTTCATCAGCTTCAATGTCATGCTGTTCTAAGATGTCTGCTCTAAAATCTGCATATTCTTGAGGAATCATCGAGGTTAATTTTTCAGGATCAAATTTTTGATTTTGATCGGCCATTTTATTGGGGATTAAAACATCCACGCCGTATGGAAGCCCATCGATATGATCATCAATCCACTTCAGCTCTTCTTCAAGCTGTTCAGGAGTCATTCCAACAGCACCTAGTACGCCGCATCCACCTGCTTTTGATACTGCTACAACAACATCTCTACAGTGGGTAAATGCAACAAGAGGGAATTCTATATCAAGAAGTTCGCAAATCTTTGAGTTCATTATTTTTCCTATATTGGTAATAGACTGATTTTTATATTACCACTCGGGATACACAAATTGAAATACATCCATCATAATCATTCATGATTAACGTAGAAATAATTCAAGATGAAAAAAATTAAAATAGACTGTTCGATGATTACTCGAGATCCATCAGAAGCTTCAAAAGCAAGCAAGGAGTTAGAAGATCTTGGATACGATGGCGCCTATACTTTTGAAGGACCTCATGAACCATTTTTGCCTCTTGCTGCCGCTGCTCTTGCAACAGAAAAGTTAGAACTCTTAACCTCAATAGCAGTTGCATTTTCTAGGAGTCCTATGACTTTGGCTAATATTGGCTATGACCTTCAGTTGATGTCCAAGGGGAGATTTACGCTCGGCATAGGGTCCCAAATAAAACCTCATATTGAAAAGAGATACTCTATGCCCTGGTCTTCACCTGCAAAACGCATGAAAGAAATGGTTGATGCTATCAAGGCTATTTGGGGGTGTTGGCATGAAGGGAAAGATCTGGATTTTAAAGGCGAGTTTTATCAACATACACTTATGACTCCTATTTTTAATCCGGGAGAAAATCCATTTGGTCTCCCAAAAATATATGTTGCAGGTGTGGGGCCAATGATGACTCAAGCTGCAGCTGAATCTGGTGATGGTTTCATTGTGCATCCTTTTCACACAACTAAGTTTTTAGAAAATATCACCTTGCCTTCTATAAAAAAAGGACTTGAATTATCAGCAGCAAAAGAATTTGATATTTCATTGGGTGTCATGGTTGCAACGGGAATAACTGATGAGGAAATTGCTAAAGCAAGGGATGCCTGCAAGGCACAAATTGGATTTTATGGTTCTACCCCTGCCTATAGAGTAGTTTTAGAGCAACATGGATGGGAAGGAGTGCAGCAAGATTTAAATCAACTTACTAAAAAAGGAGAGTGGCACAAAATAGCGGGATTTATCTCGGATGAAATGTTAGAAAGCATGGCAGTTACAGGTACTCCGCTTGAAATTTCTCGTGAAATTAAAAATCGATATGGCGATATCGCTTCTAGGATTGCCCCATCAATTTTTTCTGGCGATCATCAGGTAACCTCAGAAATTATTCATAATTTAAGAAAACAAAGTTAGCGTTTATAATGATGTTTATGAATATTATTCATTTGGCTAGAATTGCCCGCATATCAACATACTTTTTAATTTGTACAGCATATTTATATTATTTGTCCCTTTCAGCTCCTCTGGGAATTGATTGGTTTGATTGGCATGCCCAAAAAATTTTTAATGCAGCAGAATATTTAAGATTAAATGGATACTTTTCATCATATGGTTTTTCTATATGGTCTTCATGCACAGATTGCTCAATAGTTTATTGGAACCAGGGAGTTTATTTGTCTGCAAATTTTTTTCCATTATCTCCATATTTATTAATCAATCATTTTGGTGGTAAGGAGGCTTTATTTTTTTACGGGCCGCTTATTGATAAAACAATCATTTTTTTAACTGGTGCAATGATTGCAGAAATAGGAATTAAAATTTTTAAGTCTTCATTTCCAAATTTTTTAGTTGGTATTGGCATTTTCATCTTATTTATTTCTTCTCCATGGGTTTATAAAATGTTTTTAGCCTCCTGGGCAGAAATATTTTTTATTTTTTTTTTAATCATTGCGTTGTCATATCTTAATGCAAACAAAAATAATATAGCTCTATTCTTTCTTTTTTTATCTGGGTTATTCCATTATATTTGGGGAGCAATCATAGGCTTTTTCTATATTGGTATCATATTTCTTCCAACCATAATCAAGGATAAAACAAACCTAAATATTTTTTTACCATCTATTTCAAATAGCAGTAATAATAAAAAATTTTTAATTCCATTAAGTCTTTTAATGCCATTTATGATCCAATCATTTTTAAAATTTTTTGCAAGTAGCGAGCTCTTAATATCTGGAGGCTCCTCTTTTATGACAAGAGTGGGCATTAATGGTGATGATATACATAATGGAGGAATAATTGGAGCAATGCAGTTTTTAGCTGGTAATAGACTGTCAACATGTTTACCTAATAGCGGATTATCAATTATTCAAGAAAATTTAAATAGTAATATTTTTATTTTTAACTGTTCTTTATCTCTGATAGGAATGGCAGCAATATCACTCCTATCGATAATTGGATTATGCTTATTAATGGCTAGTAATTTAAGTGCAAAAAAATTCTTAACACCTATTGTCTTCGCATTTTTTGTTTTAGTTATGATATTGCAGCAAGCTTTCTCAGCTCACTTAATGGGCTTTTCATATCCTTTTGCAATTTTTTTTGCATTTGGCATTGCCTTCCTTATTAATTTATCAAGTAAATATTTTTCATCAGTCATATTGAATATTATTTTTGTAACTCCAGCTATAGCTGGAATAGTAATCCTTTCTACAAGGGTAAGTTTCTTAACAGGCATCAATGGATAAGATGCTCAATGAAGTTTTTAATTGACAAAATATCTCAATGAAAAAAGTTGCAATTGTTCAATCAAATTATATTCCATGGATAGGTTATTTTGATCTAATTGGGTATGTCGATGAATTTATTATTTATGATTCAATGCAGTACACTAAAAGGGATTGGCGAAACCGGAATGTCATTAAAACACCTAATGGTAAGCAGTGGCTGAGCGTACCTGTGGAGACTAAGGGTAAGTATTTTCAGTCGATATTTGATACTAAGATTGATGGAGAAAAGTGGCAACAAGATCATTTGAAGGCTATTTCAATGAATTATGCAAAAGCCCCTTTTTTTGGCGAGATCATCGAATTTATTAAGCCAGTTTATAGCTTTAATCACACAAATTTATCCTCTTTAAATAGAAACTTGATAATTAATATTTGTAAATATTTAGAAATTAAAACTAAAATTTCAGACTCAAATTCTTATGAATTGCATGGCAGTCGATCTGAAAAGCTGCTTAATTTATGCATTCAATCTGGTGCAAGTAAATATATTTCAGGCCCATCGGCAAAAGAATATTTAGATCTTAAAATTTTTAAAGGAAATAAAATTGAAGTAGAGTGGTTTGATTATGTTGATTATGGTCCGTATCCGCAACTATGGGGCAACTTTGAAGACCGCATTTCTATTATAGATCTTTTGTTTAATTGTGGATGCGAGTCAAAAAATTACTTATTTAATGCAAGCAAGTCTAATGCCAGTTAAAATGCATAGAGAAATATGAAATTATCTATAGTAACAACTCTTTATGGGTCTTCTTCATACATAGAGGAGTTTCATAGCAGAGCTTCAATTGCTGCCAGGGAATTGGTTGGCGAAGATTTCGAGATTATTTTTGTAAATGATGGCTCGCCTGACAAAAGCTTGGACATATCTTTGAGCTTAATGTCTAGCAACTTCAATATCAAGATTATAGATTTATCTAAAAACTTTGGACATCATCAGGCAATTATGGCTGGTTTGAAGAATGCCAAGGGAGAAAAAATATTTTTAATTGATGTTGATCTTGAAGAACAACCAGAATGGCTATTTTCATTTAATAAGCTTATGGATATTGAGAAAGCTGACCTTGTATATGGAGTTCAGCAAAAACGAAAAGGGAGATTATTTGAAAGAGTATCTGGCTATTTATTTTATAAATTATTCAGATTATTTACGAAGCTAGATCAACCTAATAATATTACTACAGCAAGACTTATGAGTAGAAGATATCTTCAGGCACTCCTTTTGCATGGAGAGAGAGAAATGAATATAGGAGGATTATTTATTATTACTGGTTTCAAGCAATGCTTTCAAGTAATTACCAAAAACTCTTCATCACCGTCGGTTTACACTAATCGCCACAAGCTTGATCATTTGCTGAACTCTATAACCTCTTTTAGCAGTCTTCCGTTAAGATTTTCATTCTATTGCGGCCTGTTATTATCTTTTTCTGCTTTTTTATTTGTAGGTTATTTAGTTTACTTATTTACTTTTCAAACACCTCCAGAAGGTTATGTCTCAATTATTGCCTCTATATGGCTTTTTTCTGGCTTGATAATTTTTTTAAACAGTATACAAGGAATTTACATATCAAAAATATTTATGGAAGTGAAGCAACGCCCTAATGTAATTGTGAAGAAAATATATGAGACCAATGAGCAAGATTCCAAATAGTTCTTATGGTGCATTTAATGCGCCTTCCTCAAAAATGACAGGCAAAAGCAAGCATGCCATATCTATATATAAGTCTGGATATTCTGTTATTGATTCGGGGATTTCTGATGCCGATTTGTTGGATCTAGAAAAGTCTCTTGAGGAAGTTCATCAGGCTTATTTGCAAAAATATGGAATTAAAAATTTAGAAACTAGAGGCGAGAAAGACATTGTAAGAATGCCTTTTGCTCATAGTAAAAGTTTACTAGAATTAGTTTTTAATAAGAATTTAATTACCTTAGTTGATGATTTGATTGAAGGAACTTTTATTCTGAATCAACAAAATGCTGTTTTCAACCCTGCAAATGCATCATCATACACTCAAGCAAGCTGGCACAGAGATTTGCCATACCAACATTTTGTTACATCAAAGCCTATTGCCATAAGCTGCCTATTTTGCATTGATAACTTCACTTTAGATAATGGGGCTACATATGTATTGCCTGGATCTCACAAAGAGGAGTGGTTGCCTTCAAAATCTGAGATAAGGAAGAGAAGCCTTCAATTGGAAGCTCAAAGAGGGCAATTCATAGTTTTTGATTCAATGTGTTTTCATGCTGGGGGAATCAACCTCAGTAACAGCATTCGTCGTGGCATCAATCATGTATTCACAATCCCATACATAAAGCAGCAAATTTCTTTTCCAAAAGAAATTGAAAAGAAGTTAAGTGATTTTGAAAAACAAGTTCTTGGATATAAAAATTTAGTTCCAGACTCAATTGATGCTTTTTTAAATTCCAAAGAATCATCATGAAAGATGAAATTAAGCAGCAGAATAAACTTCTTCAAGATATACAAAATTACTATACAAAATCTATTAAATTATATGGCAGGACTGCAAAAGGAGTAGATTGGAACGAAAGCGATAGTCAAATTTTAAGATATGAGCAACTTTTAACAATAACAGAAGGCTTTGAAGCTTTTTCAGTCCTTGATTATGGATGTGGCTATGGAATCTTGGTTGATATATTGGCAAATCTAAATAAAGATTTTATCTATCTAGGATTAGATATATCCCCTTTAATGATTCAAGCAGCTCAAAAACACTACCTCAATTATAAAGGGGTGGAATTTAAGGAAGCCTCTAATATATCTTCCATGTCAGATTTTATTGTTGCTAGTGGAATATTTAATATTAAGCTTAACTCAAAGGAATCAGTATGGAGAAATTATATTTATAAGACCTTAGATGATTTTAATAAATACAGTGAAAAAGGGTTTTCTTTTAATTGTTTAAGCTCTTACTCTGATGCTGAAAAGCGATCATCCAAACTTTATTATGCCGATCCTTTGATACTTTTTGATCATTGCAAAAGACACTATTCTGATAATGTATCCCTAATCCACAATTATGGATTATATGAATTTACAATTTTAGTTTATAAATAAGATTTAATGATGGAAATGAAAAAAAAATTAATTATTTTTGGCACAGGCCAGATTGCTCAACTTGCTCATTATTATTTTTTGAATGATTCGCAATATGACATTTGCTGCTTCACTATTGATCAAAACTATATCACTGAAACAACTTTTTGTTCTTTGCCAGTATATTCTTTTGAGATCATTGAAAAAAAATATAGTCCTAGCGAGCATGATCTTTTTATTGCTCTCAGTTATTCTGAATTAAATTCTATAAGGAAAGCTAAATATTTAGAGGCAAAAAGCAAAGGGTATAATCTTGCAAGTTATGTAAGTTCTTATTCCACAGTGTTGAATGATTTTAACATTGGTGAAAATTGTTTTATTCTAGAGGACAATACTATTCAACCATTTGCTAGGATTGGTAACAATGTCACTTTATGGAGTGGCAATCATATTGGTCATCATTCGAGCATCGGTGACCATTCATTTGTTTCTTCTCATGTTGTAATCTCAGGCGGTGTTCAAATTGGAGATCAATGTTTCTTAGGGGTTAACTCTACAATTAGAGATCATATAACAATAGGTAATAAAACTATTGTTGGTGCTGGCGCACTTGTTTTGCATGATCAGCATGCAAATAGTTTAATCAAGGGCCTCGCTAGCAAGAATTCCAAAGAAGGTAGCTCTAAAATAAAAAAAATATGAGTATAAAATTTCTTAAACTTGGTCAAATTTATGATCCAAGAAAGAAGTCATATCACAGCAAACTTCTAACTCATGCATCAAATCCTGTTCCTGTTTTGCTGAATGGCGATGTATTTAGAATATTTTACAGCGCTAGGGACTCACACAATCGATCTTCTGTAGGCGCATTAGACTTTGATATTATCAAAAGAAAGATTTTGAAAATACATAAGAAACCAATAGTTACATATGACTCAACACCCTCATATTTTTCAGACGGTATTAGCTTAGGGAATTTGTTTAAACTAAACAACAAGAAGGCAATATCTTTTATGGGATGGCGCACTATGGAAGATGGGAGCTGGAAAGGCGAAATAGGTTTCTTTTCACTGACCAATAAATTGTTCCTTGATAAGGTGTCACCCAAACCAATAATTCAAACTGATACTGATATCGACCCAATAAGCTTGTCTTATCCATGGATTCTTGAAACTAGATCTTCTAATTTTTTAGCATGGTATGGATCCACAATTGGCCATGATAAAAAAAATAGCAAGATGATTCATGCTATACATAAGGCTCATTCAAACGATGGTTTGTTATGGAAGAAAGATGGCTTGGCGTTATCTTTTCAAAATCAAAAACTTCAGATGATGTCAAGACCATCTATTTCCTTTAATGAGTCAGGAGATTATGAAATGTGGTTTTCATATCGATCTGGGAATGGGGATTCATACAGGATTAGACTTGCTGAAAGTGCTGATGGAGAAAAATGGTCTCAGTCTGAGACCCCTGACTTACTTAACATTTCAAATAGCGGATGGGATTCTGAAATGATTGAGTATCCCTATGTTTTTATCCATAAGAAAAAAAAGTATATGCTTTATAATGGGAATGGATTCGGTAAAACAGGCTTCGGATTAGCTCAGCTTATATATGAGAAATAAGTTAATTCCCCGCAACTTTCATGTAGATCAACTTATACGATTTGGTGCTATTGGAATGCTCACAAACCTTATTGGCTATTCACTTTTTCTAACTTTGACCATTTTATTAGAATTTTCTCCATATCTCGCTGTAAGTTTTTTATATCCGCTATCAATCTCAACATCTTATGTTCTTAACAAAAATCATACTTTTCGAAAAAGCAGCCCCCAAAAAAAGCAAAAGATTATTTTTCTATCAATATATTTCAGTATGTATGTTTTAAATATTTTTATTTTATTTATTGCTGAAAATTTATTCTTTATTCCATCTTATTTAGGACAGGGGATAGCTGTAATTCTTCTTGCTATTTATTCATTTATAATGCAAAAAAAGTATGTTTATGTATAGTTTCTTAAGGTAGATGCTTGTTAAATTATTTCCCATAACGAATTATATTTATTTAATAATTAACATGCTCTGCTTAAAAAAGATTTTTAATAAAAAATATGATTATTTAAAATATGTTTGATTTTAATAAAGCAGATTTAGCTAATATAAAAGAATGTCTCAAAGTTGATGGATATTGCATTCTTAAAAATATTATACCTCATGAAATTATTGAGAACGCAAGGGTTGAATACTTTCAATCCATTCACCAAAATTATCTTCATGCTCAGGCTGAATCTTTTTTGCCTGAGGATATTTTGGAGAATCCTTGGAGAAAAACAGCTGTTGGATCAGGAAATGGAGTTGGTGAAAAATACTCACAAGTTCTTCAAACAACTTATTTACCAATTAACAATCAGAAAAATTTTCAGAACCTAAGTCATTGTATAAAAATCTCAGTTATTCTCAGGAATAAACTAACTAATATGAATAAAGATTTTGGTTTTGGCTTTAATTTTCATCAAGGAACTTATTGGAATGCATCTAGAGTACATCATTATCCATGCGGTGGTGGGCATATGTCTGAGCACGCAGATACTCACTTTCCTTCCATTTTAAGCGAATCCAATATTCCATTTGTTCAAGTTGCTGTTCTGCTCTCCAGTAGAAAAGATGATTTTGATGATGGGGGCGGATTTATTATTAACAGAAGCAATGAAAAAATTTTTTTTGAAGATGAGCATAGTAAAGGATCAATTGTTATATTTGATGGATCTCTTAAACATGGTGTTGAGGATATTGATCCCAGTAAAGTAATTGACTGGAATTCTAACAAGGGCAGGATTGCCTTATTTTCTAATTTATATGTTGCCAAATGATAGGTTTTAATAAGCCCTACCTTACAGGCCAGGAATTGGAATATATCCAAGATGCTCATAATAGGTCGCAACTATCCGGGGACGGCTATTACACAAAACTTTGTAGCGATTGGCTGAAAAAAAAGACTGGAACCGACCGAGCATTTCTTACACATTCATGCACAGCTGCAATTGAAATGACAGCAATTTTAGCAGATATTCAGCCTGGAGATGAAGTGATTATGCCTTCATATACATTTGTTTCATCAGCAAATCCGTTTGTTTTAAGAGGTGGTGTTCCAGTATTTGTTGATATTCGGGAGGATACATTAAATATAAATGAAAACCTTATTTCTCAAGCAATAACCTCAAAAACAAAAGCAATTGTCGTAGTTCACTATGCTGGTGTTTCTTGCGAAATGGACGCAATTATAGATATAGCTAAAAGGAATAAAATTTTAGTTATTGAGGATGCTGCTCAGGGTATTTATTCAGAGTATAAGAGTAGACAGGTAGGTTCCATTGGGGATTTAGGATGTTACAGCTTTCATGAGACTAAGAATGTTATTTCCGGAGAAGGAGGAGCTTTATTAGTTAATAATGCAGCTCTTTCAGATAGAGCTGCAATAATTAGAGAAAAGGGTACAAATCGAGAACAATTCCTAAGTAGAAAAGTTGATAAGTACTCTTGGGTGGATATTGGCTCTTCTTATTTACCAGGAGAGATTATTGCAGCTTTTTTATGGGCGCAACTTCAAAATGCAGAGGATATAACCTTACAGCGAAAAGAATTATGGAAAAGCTATGATCAATTTTTTTCTCAGCTTCATCAACGCCAATTATTAGACACTCCAGTTATTCCGGCAGATTGCAAGGGAAATGGTCATATGTATTTCATAATTTTGAATAATTCTTTTGAGAGAAATAAATTTATTGAAAAAATGAAAAAAGCAGGAGTAGACTGTGTTTTTCATTATGTTCCTTTGCATGCTTCCACAGCAGGAATTAAGTATGGTCGGGTCAGTGGCAGCATGGCGGTAACTGATCGCATTAGCAAGCAATTAGTTAGATTGCCTTTGTGGCTTGGAATGGATATGAATAAAATTCAGGAGAGTATTCTTTCGGTATTTTCAAATGATTAACTTGCCTGATATCTCTGATCGCTATCAAAAGTATATTCAAATTGGCAAAATTAAACTGGAATCTTTTGGAGGCAAAAATCAGGTTTTCGGAGCAGTATATACAGTTAGTTGCGCTGATGATAACTCAATAGTAAAAAAAATATTAAGCACAGATGGTAAAAATAGAGTGTTGATTGTTGATGCCGCAGGTGTATCTCATGCTTCAATGATTGGAGATCAGATTGCAGAATCTGCAGTAAAAAATAATTGGGCAGGTATTGTGATCAATGGTTGCGTTAGAGATGTAGAGGAGCTGAAGAATCTTCCTATAGGTATCTTTGCAAAAGGTTCTATTGCCCAAAAAACAAATAAAAAAAATCATGGTTTTGAAGATGTTTTAATTTCCTTTGGAAGCGTAGTTATGACTTCTGGGAAATGGATTTACATTGATCAAAATGGCTGGTTAGTCGCTGATAATAAGCTAGAACTTTAGAACTTTAGAACTTTAGAACTTTAGAACTTTAGAACTTTAGAACTTTAGCACTTTAGCACTTTAGAACTTTAGAACTTTAGAACTTTAGATCTTTTATCGACTGCTCTTTTTCTAACCAAATTTCATCAATAAATGTTTGGAAGCTTCTTCTGTAATCATCTTCTTCCTCGAAGGATCTATTTTTAAGTTTGTCAGGCAAAGCATATGTCTTTGCTGCAACCTTTGCTTTGCACAAGTCGCCGCACAGGAAGTCCCATGTCGATCTTTTTTCAGTTGCATACACCACTGTAAAATCAACCAATGTGTTGACTTGGGGCATTCCTGACAATGCAACCGCAAGAGCTCCTACTTTTGGTTTTAATAAATTAGAGTATGGGGATTCCTGTTCAGCATGCTTTTGGAGATTGAATCTAGTTCCTTCAGCAAAGCTAAATGCTGTAGAGGGATTTCGAGAGAATCTTTTCGCGGCTTTTTTTGCATTTTCAAAATCAACTTTTTTTAATTCTGGATTTGCTTGAATTTGAGCCCTTGAATGTCTATTTAGAAAAGGCATATCTACTGTTTTATGAACCAGGTAAATGATTGGTATCCATCGCAATTCCTTTTTCATAAAAAACTTTAGAAGGGGCATTTTTTTATGCCCTGCAGCCAATAAAATAAATATATCAGCCCATGACTGGTGATTGCTTATAGCAAGGTACCAAGTATCAGTATCTACATCCTCGGGTATTTGGAAGTCCCATTCAAGTTTATGCAATATTCTCAGGGCTGAAGTAATGCTAGCGACAGTTGTGCTACCCATCTTATTTGAGAGTGAGCCCAATGAAACCTTTAAGTTTTTATTCGGAATAATTCTGGGGATATTTACAATTGTTAAGAGTATTACTGCAAAACTCAGAATAACAAAAATTGCAAAAAAGGTGAGAATACCTATAAAAAATCTTCTAACTTTACTCATGAGACTTTATTTTAACCCAAAATTCTTCAAGCTCCTCTGAGGTTAGATTGTCTATTTCCTGATTATCTTTAGCAATCTCTTCTTCCATCAATCTAAAGCGCTTTACAAATTTGTGATTGGCTTGATTGATCGCTTCGCTTGCGTCTATCTCTAAATGTCGGCTTAGGTTGACAATAGAAAATAACAAATCTCCCAATTCATCTTTAATATTTTCTTTATTATTTTTTTGAATCTCAAGCTTTAGCTCTTTTAGCTCTTCTTCAACTTTTTCAATAACGCCGATGCTGTCTTTCCAGTCAAAACCTTTTTTGCTAGCTTTTTTTTGTATTTTTTTTGCTTTTAAAATTGGAGGTAATGATGTGGGTATATCATCAAAACTACCGCGAGTATCCTTTGGTTTTTTTTCTTGTACTTTTATTTCATCCCATGCTTGAGTTTGCTCTTGAGCTGAAAGAGGTTTTGGAGCATCTTTAAAGACATGTGGATGTCTTCTAATCAATTTTTTATTTAAGGTATCGACTATCTCATCAAAGTTAAATAACTTTAATTCATTGGCTATTTCTGCTTGAAATATCACTTGAAGAAAGACATCTCCAAGCTCTTCTTTAAGATTTTCGTAATCTTTTTTAGCTATAGCATCAGAGACCTCATACGCTTCTTCAACAACGCAAGGAGAGAGAGATTCAAGAGTCTGCTCAATATCCCATGGGCATCCACTGTCCTTATCTCGAAGCATGCGCATTGTCTCGAGCAAGGTTTTAATTGAAGGCATCAGAAACCGCTTATATCTGCATACCTTGACTGATGAAACTCTGAAGTTCCAAAGATCTGTTCAGCAACCCGCGCTCTTTTGAGGTAGAAACCAATATCATATTCATCAGTTACACCTATCCCACCATGCATTTGGATTGCTTCATTGCTTACTAGATGGAGTGTTTCTCCGGCTTGAAACTTAGCTAGACTAGAAAGTCTTTCTAGTTCATTTGAATTTTCATCTGCAGCGTGCATTGCAGCAATCACTGCTGATTTAGTTAATTCAATTTCACAGAACATTTTTGCAGCTCTGTGTTGAAGGGCCTGGAAGGATCCAATTTGCACACCAAACTGTTTTCTCTCTTTAAGATAATTAACCGTAACTTCGAAAGCTTCTTCGGTGTTTCCTAACATCTCTGCTGAAATAGCAATGCGACCCAAATCAAGAATTTTCTCAAGGGTTTCACCAGCTAAGTCTTTCTCACCCAATAAAGCATTTTGTTCTAATGTAAGATCAGACATTTCAATGTTTGCATAATTTCTAGAATCAGCTGTTGATATCTTGGTTATATCCAATCCAGCACTATCTTTGTTAGCAACAAATACAGAAATTCCATTTGATTCTCCTGATTTACCAGAGGTTCGGGCAACCAACAAAATACTACCTGCACTTGCGCCATCCACAACAAATACTTTTTTTCCATTCAATACCCACTTATCTCCATCAAGAACTGCAGTGGCGTCAATGGCAAAAGGATCATGGTGATTGCCTTCGTCAATTGCTAAAGCTGTTGTTAATTCGCCGGCTACTATTTTTGGTAGATAATTCTCTTTTTGCTCATCTGAGCCAAGCATATTGATGGCTGAAACGCCAAGAACGGATGTTGATAATATGGGAGAGGGTGTAAGGGTTTTACCTAATTCCTGCATGATTACACTGATACCAGCCATACCAAATTCTGAACCACCAAACTGCTCTGGAACCAGAATCCCAGACCAGCCTAGCCCAACCATTTCCTTCCACACTGACTCATCCCAGCATTGGCTGTTTTTGTTATCTCGCAACTCTCTGAAATGAGTCACGGGAGTTTTATCTCTAGCAAAACTTTGAGCAGTATCTTTTAAAAACTGTTGTTCTTCTGTAAGTATTAATTTCATAGGTTCCTTAGTTGGGTAGGTCTAGAACTCTTCTAGAAATAACATTGAGCTGAACTTCAGAAGTTCCTCCCTCAATTGAATTAGCTTTGGTTCTCAGCCATGCTTTGGTTATGGCTTGCTCATCATCTGAAAAACCTTCATTGGTCCAGCCTAAGCCTTTGTTTCCCATTGCAGCAATCATAAGCTCATAGCGGTCTTTATTATGTTCGGTTCCATAGTATTTAAACATTGATGATGCAGCTGAGGCTTTGGCGCCTTCATCTCCAGAACGCTGCAAGGTTAATCCAAATGCATGCTCTTTCATCTTGTGTAATGTTATATTTTCTCTTTGAGCTGAATTGGCTATTTGGCCGTTAGCTTCACCTAAATATTTCTTAGCTATGCTTACAACATCTGCTCCAGATCCAGTCCCGCCTCCAGCAAGACCAAAATTGGAAATAAAGTTTCTTTCATGTTGCAAGAGTTTTTTTGCTATTGTCCAGCCAGAATTTTCCACCCCAACAAGGTTTTCTTTTGGTGCTTTGACATTATCAAAAAAAGTTTCACAAAACGGTGATTTGCCACTGATGAGTGTGATTGACTTGGTGCTAACTCCCTCAGTAGCCATATCAATAAGCAAAAAACTAATTCCATTATGCTTTGGCTCTTTTGGACCAGTTCTAACCAGAGCAAATATCCAATCTGCTTTATCAGCATAGGAAGTCCAAACTTTTTGACCGTTGACTAAATAATGATCGCCCATATCCTCTGCTTTGGTTGAGAGGCTGGCTAAGTCAGAGCCTGAACCAGGTTCGGAATAACCTTGGCACCATCTAATCTCGCCTTTAATAATTTTTGGGAGATGCTCTCTTTTTTGCTCTTCTGAACCAAATTCAATTATGCATGGTGCGAGCATCCAAATACCGAAGCTATTTAACGCGGGCCTTGCTTTAATTCTAAAGAGTTCTTGGTGAAGGACTTTAGTTTCATCCCTATCTAGACCTCCGCCACCATATTCTTTTGGTAAATTAGGGGCAGTCCAACCCTTTTCTCCCATTCTTTCTAACCATAATTTCGATTCGGGATTAACGTATTCTGCATTTCTACCGCCCCAAACCTCTTCTTCAGGCACGAGTGGAGTTCTCATGGAAGGAGGGCAATTTTCCTCTAACCAATCCCTGACTTCTTGCCTAAACTGCTCTAAATGTTCCATATTTTTTTGATTGCTTGCGCATATTTAAAGAGGGGTTATTATAATCAAGTAATCATTTTTTTGGCAATTTAAAATATGAAATCATACCAAGCTCCAGAGGCTGGAAAGCCACTTATAGAAGTCGAGTCTCCAACACCTGAGCCAACTGGCAGTCAGGTAATTATAAAAACTATAGCTTGTGGGGTGTGCCATTCTGATGTGCACATACACTCGGGTGCATTTGATCTTGGTGGTGGCAATGAATTACCTGTGCCTGTTCCAAATCCATTTACATTAGGACATGAGGTCTTTGGAGAAGTTGTAGCAGTTGGGCCAGAAGCAACCAATATTAATGTTGGAGATAAAAGAATTGTTTATCCATGGATTGGGTGCAGCGATTGTAATGTTTGTGTTAATGGTGATGAGCACTTGTGTAATACAGGTCCTGTTATTGGTGTTATGCAGCCTGGTGGTTTTGGAGATCATGTTGTAGTCCCTGATTCAAAATATTTACATGACGCAGGGGATACGCCTGAACATTTAGCTGGGAGTTATGCTTGCTCAGGCCTGACAGCCTACAGTGCTCTTAAAAAAGGTGCTCCGTACACTTCAGATCATGATTTAATTATTATTGGTGTTGGAGGTGTTGGCATGATGGGTTTACAGATTGCCAAGGCAGCATTCAATTGCAATCCAATCGTTGTAGATGTGGATGAAGAAAAGCTCAAACTAGCTCTTGAAAATGGTGCATCAGCTGCTATCAATCCTACGCACGAGGATGCAATGATGAAAGTTTTTGAAATAACTGGTGGCAATGCATCTGTTGCAATAGATTTTGTTGGTTCAGAACAGTCCACTGCATTTGGAACCAATCTTTTAAGAAAAGGCGGTAAGTATATTATCGTAGGACTTTATGGGGGTGAGTTAAAACTCCCTCTACCTTTGATCCCAATCATGGAAAGAGGCGTGCAAGGTTCATACACTGGCAGCCCGGGTGATATGCATGAGCTGATGGAGCTTGTAAGATCCGGAAAAGTTGATCCAATTCCAGTAGAGAAAAGACCGGCGTCTCAAGCAAACCAGACTTTAGAAGATCTTAAAAATGGTAAAATTCTTGGTAGAGCTGCCCTAATGCACGACTAAAGTTCTTCGAGTAGCCTGCTACATATATTCTGTAATTCTTCATTCATCACTATATCTGCGCTTTGGTCATACCGAGTTTTTTCTCTATTTAATATAATAAGCTTTGAGCCTGATTGCATTGCTAAATTAGGTAGCTTTCCTGCAGGCAATACTTTCAAAGATGAACCCATAACAATCATTAAATCACTTTCTTGAACAATCTTTGAGGCATGCATCATGTCCTTTTCATTCATAGGTTGGCCAAATGAGATGGTGGCTACTTTCACAATGCCCTCACAAAAATTGCATTTTGGTAATGGAGCTTTGGATTTAATAGCATCATGGAAATCTGTAATATTTTGTTTTGCCCCACACTCCAAACAAGCAGCTTCGATAGCATTACCATGGATCTCTATAATTTTATTTCTAGGGATGCCTGATTTCTGATGGAGCCCATCAATATTCTGAGTTAGTAGGAAATTATTTTTTTGTATGTTGGTAATTTTTTCAACAAAAGCATGCCCTATGTTTGGCTTTATGTTTTTAAGAAGCGAATGAAGCTCAATATTTCTTTCCCATGACAGCCTTTGTTTTTCTTCGCTCATCAAAAACTCATTGAACTGAATAGGCTTATTTTTGGTCCAAAAACCATTATTGCTCCTAAAGTCAGGTAACCCAGATTCTGTGCTTATCCCAGCACCAGTTAAAATAACTGTACGATTGCTAGCTTTTACTAGCTTAATGATTTCATTAAATGTATTCACAAATTTGCTTTTAAATTGACTTCAGAGAGTATAATTGCTCGCATGTTTAAAAATATAGGCATTGTTTTAAAAAACACCCTCTCATCTAACGAATCTTCTGTTGTAAGCAGATTGCTTAGTGTTTTACTCAAAAACACTAAAACAATATATTCAACTGACCAGATTGACTTTAAGGGGGTGGATATTGTTGATATTGAAAAATTTAATCAATCAGTTGATTTAATCATTGTATTTGGTGGGGACGGAACTTTATTGGGGGCAGCAAGAAAATTTATTGAAACTGAGACTCCAATCTTGGGAATAAATATGGGTGCTGTTGGCTTTCTGACTGATGTGAATATTGAAAACTTTGAATCAGTTATAAATGATGTTTTTAAAGGTGATTATATTCTTGAAGAGAGAAGTTTGGTTGAAGCGCAATTCTCAGATCAAGAAGTTTTTGGTCTCAATGAAGTATTAATTCACTCAGGATCTTATGCTCAGCTAATGAGATATAGATTATTGATTGATGGTAAAACTGTATATGAGCAGCGATCAGATGGATTGATAGTTGCAACCCCAACTGGGTCTACTGCATATGCATTATCTGCAGGAGGATCAATAGTGCATCCAGAATTAAATATCTGGAATATTATACCCATGATGTCCCAAAGCCTTTCCTCCAGACCTTTAATAGTTTCAAATCAGAAATCTCTGGAGATTCAATTGATTGAAGGGCCTTTAGATCATCCAATGGTGTGTGTAGACGGCCAAAAAGATATGCCTATGGAATACAATAATTCTATTCATATTTCCAAAAAGGACTCGTCTTTAAAAATTATTCATCCCTCTGATAATGATTTTTATGAAGCCTGCAGAGAAAAACTGGGTTGGAGCTTAGATATTACTGCCAAGAAAACACATTAGACTTGAATACTAACTCCTTATACTTTTTTATTATTGCGATTGCTGTACTGTTAAGCTTTTTAACAAATTTTGGTTTTAGTAGTTTGTTAGATCCATTTCTTTTTCTTAAAAGCAATGGGTCAAATTTATACCCATCATTTCAGAATACTTATTTGGCTTCTCAAGAGTGGTGGCGACTTATTACTCCAACTTTCCTTCATTTTTCTCTAACTCACCTAATATTTAATTGTTTATGGATTTATATCCTGGGATCCAAAATTGAAGTGATTGATGGGAAGGCAGTCTTTTTAGTTTTATTTTTAATTTCAGGTTTATCAAGTAATCTTGGTCAATATTTCATAACTGGTGATTATCTATTTGGGGGATTGAGTGGAGCTGTGTATGGCCTTTTAGGCTACTGTTTTATTTTAGATATAGATAACAGGGGTCAAAGATATGATCTACCAAATGCCTTATACATCTTTATGTTCATTTGGCTATTAGTTGGCTTTACAGGGCTATTAACAATTTTTGGTTTTGGGAATGTTGCGAATATAGCTCATTTAGTTGGTATGATAGCTGGGTTTATACTTGGTTTAATAGCCAAATATACTATGAAGTTTTAGCCTAATGAAAAAAATTACTAAAGCAATCTTTCCTGTTGCTGGTCTTGGAACAAGATTTTTACCTGCAACCAAAGCTATTCCAAAAGAAATGCTTCCAATTATAGACAAGCCTCTGATTGAATACGCTGTTGAGGAAGCAGTGATTGCAGGAATAGAAGAAATAATCTTTATTACAAGTCATACAAAAAGATCAATTGAAGATCATTTTGATACGAACCTTGAGCTTGAAGAAAAATTGCTGAAGTCAGGCAAAAAAGACGCCATAAAAAAGATAAATAGAAATATATTCCAAGATGTCACCTTCACTTATGTGCGGCAGAAATTACAAAAAGGCTTAGGGCATGCAATTCTGCAAGCCAAGCACTTAATAAAAGATGAGTCATTTGCTATTTTGCTAGCAGATGATCTGATTATCAATGATCCTTCTGCTACACAGCAATTAATCAATATTGCTCAAAAGACTAACTCATCTGTAATCGGATTAAATAAAGTTCCTAAAGAAAATATTAGTAGGTATGGAGTTATCTCTTCTGCAGATGTATCTAAAGAAGAAAAACTATTTCTTCTTGATGGGATTATTGAAAAACCTCAATCAAATCCTCCTTCAGACATGGCTGTTTTTGGCAGATATGTTTTATCTCATCATATATTTAATTATTTAGAGATCATAGATCCTGGGGTTGCTGGGGAAATCCAGCTAACAGACGCAATTAAACTAATGTTAAAAGAACATGATATCAATGGGTATCTTTATGATGGCATTAAATTTGATTGCGGATCCAAGGAGGGATATGTTCAAGCAATTGCCCATCTAGCATCTGATCTTTTGCCTAAATGAGAATATTGCTCTCATTCTTGAGAATGCTGCCTCCTGAGCTTGCTCACTCAATTGCGCTTAATTCATTACAGCTTTTATATCAATTAAAAATAATTAGCATATTTTTCCCACAGAGATTTTCTGAGACTTCATTCACTTTCAAAGGTCTAAAATTTAAAAATAAACTTGGTATAGCTGCAGGATTAGATAAAAATGGAGATTTTATAAATTCATTGGGAGCATTGGGTTTTGGTTTTATTGAAGTTGGAACTATTACCCCTAAACCACAGCTTGGCAATCCGAAGCCAAGAGTATTTCGTTTTGCTGATCAAGAAGCAATTGTAAATAGGCTAGGTTTTAATAATAAAGGCGTTGATTACCTTGTAAAAAGGGTCAAGGGAAGAGAATATAATGGGGTGCTTGGAATTAATATTGGAGCAAACAAGGATTCTATAGGCCAGAAGAGAGTCGATGATTATATTGAATGTTTCCAGAAAGTTTCTGCTTATGCAGATTATATTACGGTTAATATTTCCTCACCAAATACTCCTGGGTTGAGATCTTTGCATTCCAAAGAAAATTTTTTACCACTATTTCAAGCTATTAGCCATGTCCGAGAAACTGAAAATTTTTTGAATCCAATTTTTATAAAATTATCACCAGACGAAAACATAGGTGTAATTTCTGAAATTACCAAAGCTATCAAAGAATTTAATTTTGATGGAGTAATCACTTCAAACACCACAATTGATAAGAGCAATTTAATATTTCAATTCAAAGAAGATCTTTCGGGCGGCCTATCGGGCAAACCTTTGCTTGAAAAATCAAATGAACTTCTTTCTTTGGTGCATTCAAGAGAGCCTGAGCTTTTGAAGATTGGAGTTGGTGGAGTTCATAATAAAGAGAGTTTTAATATGAAATTTGAAAAAGGAGCCTCCTTAGTACAAATTTATACCAGTTTTATTTATCAAGGCCCGAAAATTATCAAAAAATTATTGAACTAAAATTTTTCATGGAATTATTCATTTCTCTTTTTGTTATTCTTTTTTTAGTTGGCGCAATAAGTTTTTTAAAGCCTTCGAAAAAAATGAAGGCACTTAGTGAAGTTAGAATGTCAGCTGCTAAAGAGGGTTTTAAGATTGGTTCTACGAATGAATTAAGAAAAAAATGCAAAAACTGGAGCCCGCAAGTAGCTATATATCAAATTAAAAACACTTCTGATTATAAGAATTTACACTATTTGAAAATAGAAAATAAGCTTAAACTTTATGAGCCAATCTCCTTTAAATATGAAAAACAATTTCAAATAGTGGAAGAAAAAATTTCTAAATTACCGTCCTCTGTACTTGAAATTATTTTTTATCAGTCCAATATAGCAATCGTTTGGAATGAAATGCTTGGCATTAGAGAGCTTTTAAAAATTAAGGAAGCTGTATTAAAAATATGAACTTTTGCAAATTATAGTAAATTAAAATTATGTCAAAAACTCTTGTTATAGTTGAATCACCTGCCAAAGCTAAGACTATTTCTAAGTATCTAGGGTCAGACTATATCGTCAAGTCCAGTGTTGGACATATAAGGGATCTGCCAAAGGGTAAGTCTAAAAAACCCACCCAGAGAAATACTATCCCCAAAGATCTCCCTGAAGATGAGAAAAGAAGACTCAAAAAAATTAATGAACGCAAACGACTTGTTAGAAGAATGGGAATTGATCCAGACAATGGTTGGGCTGCAAATTACGAAATCATTCCCGAAAAAGAAAAAGTTATCAAAGAATTAAAAACAGCTGCAAAGGGCGTGGACTCAATTTTTCTAGCAACCGATCTTGATAGAGAAGGCGAAGCAATAGCATGGCACCTAAAAGAGGCGCTAGGTGCAGATAAATTTAACTATTCTAGGGTTAGATTTAATCAAATTACCAAAGATGCAATCTTAGAATCTTTTGAAGACCCAAAAGATATAGATGCAAGCCTTGTAGAGGCTCAGCAAGCAAGAAGATTTCTTGATAGGGTGGTTGGTTTTGAGCTATCACCACTTTTATGGGCAAAAATAGCCCGTAATTTATCTGCTGGAAGAGTTCAATCTGTTGCATTAAGGCTCTTAGTAGAAAGAGAGCATAGCATCCAAGAGTTTAAACCAGATGAGTTTTGGGAGATTTCATTCAATGCAGAAGATGATAAAAATACTGGCATCGAATTTAGTCTAAATAGAAAAAAATCAGATCCTTTGTTGCAGGCTGAGGAGGCAAAAAAAATTGAAGAGCTGGTTAAGTCCTCAGATTTACTTGTAAGTGAGGTTACTCAAAAACCTATTAAATCAAAACCAAAACCTCCTTTTATTACATCTACACTGCAACAAGCAGCAAGTACAAAACTTGGTTTTAATGTAAAGAGAACTATGAGAACAGCTCAAAAATTATATGAAAATGGTCTCATTACATACATGAGAACTGATGCTCCCGCTCTGTCGCCTGAATCAATTGCAGATGCAAGAATGTATATTGAAACCAACCTTGGAGATAAATATCTTACCAATGCTCCAAGAATATATTCCTCCAATGAAAATGCACAAGAGGCCCATGAAGCAATTAGGCCTACAAATGCATCAACAAAATCAGAAGGGTTGATCTCTTCATCAGATGAAGAAAAAAGATTATACGAACTAATTTGGCAGCAATTTATCGGTTCACAATTACCAGATGCAGAATATTTAGCAACTAATGCAAAAATTCATTTAGATGAATATATATTTTCTGCAACAGGACGAGAGGTCGTGTTTGATGGTTTTACAAGAATAGTTAAGTCAAAATCTGATGACCCAGATGCCAATCTTCTTCCTCCCCTTGCAGTCAATCAACAATTAATCCTCAAAGATTTAGAGAACAAACAAAAGTACACCAAACCTCCTGCAAGGTTTTCAGAAGCAGCATTAGTAAAGGAATTAGAAAAGAAAGGAATTGGCAGACCTTCTACTTATGCAAATATTATCTCTACAATTCAGGACCGCGGATATGTTGAGGTTCAAAACAGAAGATTCTTTGTTAAAAAAATTGGAATGATTGTTACAGACAGACTTGTAAGTAGCTTTGATGACATCATGGATTATAGTTTTACTGCTAATTTTGAAAATGAATTGGACAGAATTGCAAACGGTGAATTAAATTGGAAAGACGTTTTAAATTCATATTACGCAGCTTTTCAAGATGATCTCTACTCGGCAATGGACGAGGAAACTGGAATGGTTCCTAACCTTCCTACGATGACAAATATTAATTGTCCAGAATGCAAAAAGAATAAACTAACAATAAGAAATGCTAGTAATGGAGTTTTTCTTGGATGTGCGGGTTATAGCTTGCTAGGAGATGAGCAATGCAAAAAAACTCTTAATCTCATCTCGGGCGATGAAGCTGTAAGTGTTGATGATCAAGAGGAGGCTGAGCATTTAATAGCAAAACTTCGTTGTCCAAAATGTGATACGAGCATGGATAATTATCTGTTAGATGAAAATCATAAACTGCATGTTTGCTCAAACAATCCTGATTGTGATGGATTTGAGGTGGAAGAGGGCACATTTAAAATTAAAGGATATGATGGCCCCACCTTATCCTGCCATAAGTGTGGATCTGAAATGCAGTTAAAAACAGGTAGGTTTGGTAAATATTTTGGTTGTATGAACGATAATTGCGGTGCAACCAGAGCGCTTCAAAGAAATGGAGAGCCAAAACCCATAGTGATGGAACCAATTACCACAGAAATCTCTTGTATTAAATTTGAAGATATTTACTTGTTAAGAGACAGCATGAAAGGACTTTTTTTAGCAGCGAGTAAATATCCTAAAAATAGAGAGACTCGTGCGCCATCTGTTGAGGAATTTAATCAAGCAGTTACAGAGGAAACTTTGCTTAATGCGTGCAGGTATTTAGAAGATCAAGGCAAGCATACCCATCTTTTGGATGCCCCTAAAAAAGATATTGATGGAAATACTTATGTCATTAGATACAACAAGGTTGAGGACACTCATTATCTAGCTTCAGAAAAAGATGGTAAAAAGACTGGAAACACTGCCACGCATAATGGTGATAAGTGGGTTGAAGTAACAAAATAATTATTCCTTGAATAATTTTAATTAGTTCTTATATTAATTACGAAGCCTTTTATTATCTATGTGAAGGGTGTTACAGTTTAAGAATAAATATATATGTCTAATTATCTAGAGCTAACCCAACTCCCTGACGGCACAATCGTCTTGAGAAGATCTGATGATCATGAGAATCCAATAGTTAAAATTGAGTTTTCTGGTGAATCTAAAGAATTTTTAAATGGCTCAGAACTTTCAGTTGCCAAAGAAATGATACGAGCTGGAATAGAAAGTGTTAGTGGAAATTCAATCGACTTCGACGACTTTTTTGACAGTGAAAAAAATAGCTTAAGAAAAAAACCAGTAGTTCTTCATTAGTGAGTTCTAATTAAACCCACGCTCTTGCCCTCAACAAACGCTTCTTGCTCCCTAAGATCAACTTCGATTATTGAGAAATCTTTGTTAGCTGGAATTAGTTCAAGGTTGTGATTGTTTTGTTTGAAATATTTTAAAGTCACTTCATCTTCAAGCCGCACAACAACCAGATCACCATTTTTTACATCTGTTGTTTTTTTAATTGCCACTAGATCATCTTCATGAATTCCTGCCTCGATCATGCTAAGCCCCTTCACTTTTAAAAAATAATCAAAGCTATCAGCAAACATGTTTGGGTCGCATGGAATTCTTTTTTCAATATTTTCCTCAGCAAGGGTAGGAGAGCCTGCAGCAACTAATCCAATGACCGGCATTTGATCAGGGCTTTGTGTAAAATTTTGTTGGCTTTTAACAACAGATATTCCTCTTGAAGATCCACTTTGAATTGCAATATAGCCCTTCTTTTCAAGAGCTCTTAGATGCATTTCAGCTGCATTAGGAGATTTAAAACCTAACTCTTTGCATATTTCGGCTCGAGTTGGTGGAAAACCAGTTTTATTGAGATAAACTTCTACACAAGCTAAAACTTTTGATTGTTGTTTTGTTAATTCTTTCATATTATTTATACTGTATATTTTTACAGTATATAAATTTTAATATATAACTGCAACTTTCTTTAAAAATCATGAACTCAAAATTAGTAATCGGCATATCTTCAAGAGCACTCTTTGATTTAAGTCAAAGTCATCAAATCTTTGAAAATGATGGTATTGAAGCTTACCGCAATCATCAAATTCAAAATGAAAATGAAATACTGGATCCGGGTGAAGCTTTCAATCTGGTAACTAAGATTTTAAAAATTAATGAGCTTTACGAGCCCACTGATAGGATAGAAGTGATTCTATTGTCTAGAAACACAGCAGACACTGGTCTTAGGGTGTTTAATTCAATTGAAGCTCATAAACTAAATATTACTCGTGCCGTTTTTTGTGGCGGAGAAAGTCCCTACAAGTATGTAAAAGCATTTGGAGTAGATTTATTTTTATCTAGTAGTAAAGATGACGTTAAGATGGCCATTGAAAATAATGTTCCATCTGCAAGAATTATTCCATCAAAAGCTAAGAAAAAAGTTAAAGGAGGCGATCTTCTTAAGATAGCTTTTGATGGCGATTCAGTTATTTTTTCTGATGAATCTGAAAAAGTATTTGAAGAAGAGGGTTTGAAAGCTTTCTTGGATAATGAGCGAAAGAAGAAATCAGTGTTGAAGGCGGGGCCTTTTAAATCATTTTTAGTTGAACTCAATAAACTTCAATCTGAACTAGACTCAGGCGTAAACCCTATCAGAACAGCTCTTGTAACTGCTAGATCAGCCCCATCCCATAAGCGAGTTATTAAAACGTTAAGAAAATGGGGAGTTAGGATTGATGAGTCTCTTTTTTTAGGAGGCATGAATAAGTCAGAATTTTTAAAATCATTTGAGGCAGATATATTTTTTGATGACCAGCAGCAAAATATTACAGATGCGTCTGCAAAAGTTACTTCAGCTCATGTACCATTCGGGATTAAAAATAGGAATTAATAATGGATATAGTTTGTCTTGATATGGAGGGGACTCTTACCCCAGAAATATGGGAACAGGTTGCTGTTGATTCTGGCATCTCTGAGTTAAACAAAACCACTAGAGATATACCCTCATATTCTGATCTAATGGACTACAGAATTAAGGTAATGAAAGAGAATAATCTTAAGCTCGCTGACATAGTTGAGGTAACTAAGAAATTAGATTTGCTCGATGGAGCTCTAGATTTCTTGAATCAGGTTAGGAAAGAATTCCAAGTTGTAATTCTATCTGATACTTTTCATGAGATTGCATACCCATTAATGAAAAAGCTTAGTTACCCTCTTTTGCTTTGTCATACCCTAGATGTTGATGCTGAGGACAATATTCTTGGTTACAAGTTAAGAGATTTGCAAGCAAAAAAACAAGCAATCTTAGGTTTTCAATCTATGGGCTACAGCTGTTTAGCTGTAGGAGATTCGTTTAATGATTTACAAATGTTTGAAGTTGCAGACCAAGGTTTTTTTATTAATGCGCCTGAAACTATCTCTAAATCAATGCCTGAAATACAATGTTTTAATGAATATCCTAATCTTTTGAATGCTTTAAGAGACTTTAAGTAATATTTATGGATAATCCGTTTTCGTTAAATAATTTTTCTCGACCAAAGCTAGAGATGCCTGGAGATGAAAAAAAACTTCTACTTCATAGTTGCTGCGCACCATGCGCAGGAGAAATCATGGAAGCTGTTGCAGCATCAGATATTCAGACAACAGTTTATTTTTATAATCCGAACATTCATCCCCAAGAAGAATATGAGATTCGAAAAGATGAAAATAAGAGATTTTGTGACATGCTTGGATTTAATTTTGTAGATGCAGATTACGATAAAGAAAACTGGTTTGAGAGGGTGAAGGGCTTAGAGAATGAGCCTGAAAGAGGAAAAAGATGCACTCAATGCTTTGATATGAGATTTGAAAGATCAGCTCTTTATGCTCATGAAAATGGTTTTAAAGTTTATGGAACTACCCTTGGAATTTCACGATGGAAAAATATGGATCAAATCAATGATTCGGGCATCAGGGCTGCAAACCGATATGTTGATATTCATTACTGGGATTTTAATTGGC
The DNA here is from genome assembly GCA_902509555.1 of uncultured SAR86 cluster bacterium. Taxonomy (GTDB): domain Bacteria; phylum Pseudomonadota; class Gammaproteobacteria; order Magnimaribacterales; family D2472; genus D2472. Next base: position 20,758 of record CABWYS010000003.1, on the reverse strand, counting down.
GAAAAAAAGGTGGCTCCTCACGAATGATCGAAATCTCAAAAAGAGAAGAGTTTTACCAACAAGAATACTGTGGTTGTGTATACAGTTTGAGGGACACCAACAAATGGCGCCAAGAAAATAACAAAGATCGAATTATTAGAGGTATTAAATTCTATAATTAATTTGGGAAACATACCTTTGGCAAAGTACAATACGAACCAATGAATACTCCGGGGAAAAAATTCAGACAAGCTATAGCTGATAACAACCCTTTAATGGTTGTCGGCGCAGTAAATGCTTATTGTGCAAAAATGGCTGAGAAAGCTGGCCACAAAGCGCTTTATCTATCTGGATCAGGAGTTGCAACTGCATCTTTTGGGCTACCCGATTTAGGCATCACAACCTTAAATGATGTCGCCGATGATTCAAGAAGAATCACTCAAGCAACAAACCTACCTCTTTTGATTGATATTGACACTGGTTTTGGTGGCGCATTTAGCATTGGCAGAACTATCAAAGAGATGATTGCTGCAGATGTTGCGGCTGTTCATATTGAAGATCAAGTGACTCAAAAAAGATGTGGCCATAGGCCAAATAAAAATCTTGTCGACAAAATTGAAATGAGTGATCGTATCAAAGCCGCTGTTGATGCTCGCACTGACGAAAGTTTTTTTATCATGGCAAGGACAGATTCATATGCAACTGAGGGAATGGACGGCGCAATTGAACGATCCAAGGAATACATTGAAGCTGGTGCAGATGGGTTATTTTTAGAGGCTGTATCTAGTTTAGAAGATTACAAGCAATTAAAAAGCGCATTACAAGTTCCTGTTCTTGCAAATATCACTGAGTTTGGGAAAACTCCTCTTTTTACTTCAGAGGAACTGGCATCAGTTGGAGTTGACATAATGCTATTTCCATTATCAGCTTTTAGGGCAATGAACAAAGCTGCAGAGGGTGTGTATCAAGACATTATTGCAAACGGATCTCAAGCAAATTCAATTGATAAAATGCAAACAAGAGATGAACTGTATGAGTATTTAAACTATCATTCATTTGAACAAAAGTTAGATGAATTATTTAAAAGGAAGGAGAATAAGTAAATGGTTAAGAAGTTAGAAGGAGCTGGGCTACGCGGTCAAGTTGCGGGTGAGACATCGCTATGTACGGTTGGGCAAGAAGAAGGCCTGGCTTATAGAGGTCATAAAATTGAGACATTGGCTGAAAAAGGAACATTTGAAGAGGTTGCATACCTTCTTCTTTACGGTAAATTGCCCAACACATCTGAATTATCAAATTATAAATCCTTATTGAAAGGTTTAAGAGATCTTCCCGATTCCTTAAAGAAGGTTCTTAGAGAAATACCTGCATCAGCTCACCCAATGGCAGTTATGGCAACAGGATGCTCAATGCTAGGAAACCTTGAGCCTGAGGAGTCAATGGATGCACAAATGGATTCAATCAATCGAATGGTTGCAACGATGCCATCAATTGTTACTTACTGGTATAAATTTTCTCATGATGGTGAAGATATCAGTCTGATAAATGATGAAGATACAATGGCAGGTCATTTTTTACATATTCTCCTTGGTAAGTCTCCCTCAGACCTTCATAGACGAGTCATGGATGCTTCCTTGGTCTTATATGCTGAGCACGAATTTAATGCTTCTACTTTTACTGCAAGGGTTTGCGCTTCAACAATGTCAGATATTTTCTCTTGTGTCGTAGCTGCCATAGGTTCTCTTAAGGGCCCTTTGCATGGAGGTGCGAATGAGGCTGCAATGGAGATGATTGAAAACTGGAAGACAAGGGATGAAGCTAAAAACAAAATATTGGATATGCTTGCTAATAAAGGCAAAATCATGGGCTTTGGACATGCGGTATATTCAGAAAGAGATCCAAGAAATGCTGTGATAAAGGAGTTTTCTAAAGAATTATCTCTAGAATACGGCGATGATTCTTTGTACCAAGTGTCTGAGGAGGTCGAGCAGGTAATGTGGGATGAGAAGAAATTATTCCCAAATGCAGACTTTTTTCACGCTTCAGCATATTTCTATCTAGGAATTCCAACAAAACTTTTTACTCCGATCTTTGTAATGTCTAGAGTTACAGGTTGGACTGCTCACTGCATGGAGCAAAGGGCAAATAATAGAATTATTAGACCAAGTGCAGAATATACAGGTCCTGAGACTTCCGCTTGGGTTGACCTCGAAGATAGGGAGTAAATCATGTCAAATAATGTTGAACTGAATATAAGGTCAGGTCCCGATTCTTTGCTTGTAGAAATTGCAGAATATGTTTCAAAGCAAGATATTAACTCGGAGCTAGCTCTTTCAACCGCTCGAAATTGTTTAATAGACACTATTGGTTGTGGGTTATTGGCATTAACTTTTCCTGCATGCACAAAAATGCTTGGTCCCATTGTTCCAGGCACGAATGTACCTAACGGAGTAAGAGTTCCCGGGACTAATTTTTTACTTGACCCTGTAAAAGGTGCTTTTGATATAGGCTGTATTATTAGATGGCTGGACTATAACGATACATGGTTGGCTGCTGAATGGGGCCATCCATCAGATAATCTTGGTGCAATTCTATCAATAGCAGATTATGTTTCTCAGGAAAATGTTGCAGCTGGTAAAGACCCTTTAACAATGAGAGATGTTTTAGAGTGCATGATTATGGCTCACGAAATCCAAGGAGTTTTGGCTCTTACAAATAGCTTTAATAGGGTTGGTTTGGATCATGTTGTGCTTGTAAAAGTTGCATCAACAGCTGTTGTCACGAAATTGCTTGGTGGAAATACTGATCAAATCATGGATGCGGTAAGTCAAGCTTGGGTGGATGGTCAAAGTCTTAGGACATATCGTCATGCACCGAATGCTGGTTCTAGAAAAAGCTGGGCCGCCGGTGACGCTACCAGTCGAGCGGTTAGACTTGCGCTTATAACTCTTTCTGGTGAAATGGGATATCCAAGCGTTTTATCAGCTCCAACATGGGGCTTTGAAGATGTTTCTTTTAAGGGAGAAAAATTATCTCTGAGCCAACCGTTTGGTTCTTATGTTATGGAGAATGTTCTTTTTAAAATTAGCTTCCCTGCAGAGTTTCACGCACAAACAGCTGTAGAGGCCGCAGTTACATTGCATCCTCAAATCAAAGATCGGCTTGACGATATAGCTAATATTGAGGTCACGACTCATGAATCTGCAATTAGAATTATTTCTAAATCAGGACAGCTAAATAATCCGGCTGATAGAGATCATTGTTTGCAATATATGATTGCAATAGGTTTAATTCACGGGGATCTTATTGCAGAGCATTACGAGGATGATGTTGCCAGCGACCCAAGAGTTGATCAGCTTAGAGAAAAGATGACAATCAAAGAGGATAAGAGATATACAGATGAGTACTTAGAAGCTGATAAAAGATCTATAGCTAATAAAATACAGATATTTTTTAATGATGGCTCTTCAACAGATGCTATTGAAGTCGAGTACCCAATAGGTCACAAGCGTCGAAGAGAGGAGGGAATACCTGTTTTAGAAAAGAAATTTGAGAATAATCTCGGTAAAATTTTTGAAAATGAAAAAGTTACTGCTATTTTATCTCAGTGCCTTGATCAAGATGCGCTTGAGTCTATGAGTGTCCTAGATTTTCAAGAGTTATTTACAGTAGAAAAGAATTCTTTTTAAAGGCTCATTGGAATAAATCTAAGTGCTTCTTGGCTAAATAAGAATGTTTGGTCAGAATAATGGACAGAAGACTCCTTTCTAGATGATCCATAATTATGCATGCCGTAAATTGTTTTACCGTTGTCGTCTTCAGCAATAATAAAGAACAGACCATCACCTCCGGACATATTTAAACTCTTGGTTTTTGCATTAGGCGTTCCATAAACAGCTCTCAAGGTATCAACTGAGCCTTGAATTGGATAAGTTCTTGAGCCTCTAGAAATAGTATTAATCAAACCCCACCGATCAGAATAGTTTCTTTGAATTTTCTGAAAAAGGCTATCGCATTCTTGTTTTGCTGATTTGAATGAGGGGGTAGGTTTACTATTCATTTCTGAAATCCACTCTTGTGCCATCAAGCACATTCCTAGTGCAGCATCGGTATTATTGAGATCAGTTTTTCTATTCCAATTTTGCAATATCAGCTCAAGATTTCTGTCATTTTTAGCAACTGATTCCAGATATTTATATTGCCTTGAATTTTTTGAGTATGAGTTATCAAATTTGATTTCAATAAATCGGTCCAAATCAATGCTTTCATTTGAAGAAAGAAGCTCATTCGCCACATAGGACCTATTTGTTAGTCTCTGTTCAAAATGAACGTTTTTTTTCATCGATTTCATTGCTAGGGAATGATTTCCCATCACAGAATATGGATTTTGATTAGTGCTTTGAATCCACCCATTGGAGGGATTGATAAACTTAGGTAGATCACGAATTAGTTTACTATCATCCCAAATATCATTAGAGCTTGAACTTCTTAAAACTTGCCTTGCTTTTAAAGCGTCGGCTCTGACAGGAATTCTACCATTATAAAAATATCCAATATTCCTTTTAGAATCCATTGTTACAAAGTTGAAACTAGGAATTTTTCTTTTTGCAAGTTGTTTCTCAAATTCATATACGTTGGTTGAGTTACCAATTTCATACCACCCCTCTATTTCATTAAAAGAGTTCTGATTTATGTGCCTAAGAGCAAAATACTTTCCCTTCATTTCCAAAACAGGACCAAACTTTGAGTATCTAAATTTTTGCTTTGTACGTAGTTTCAAAAAACCAAAAAGTTTGAATGCTAAATAATCCTCTTCAATCTTAAAAGATTCCCACTTATCATCCAGCAGATATTGATTTGAATTCTCTGGATTAATTGTGAGTTCGAATATATCCATTACATCGGGGCGATTTACGGTAGCGCCCCAGCCAATATCTTTATTAAAGCCAACGTTAATTAAAAAAGATCCTGGAAAGTTGCCACCATGTCCATGCCACCCTGATTTACTTTCTATATTTAATTCATACCAACCAACCGGACCAGATAAGGGTTGATGCGAATTAATTAGAAGGTAAGCAGCATTTGAATCTGCTTTTATTGAGTTAATGGCTATTGCATTCGATCCAGTTGGAATTGATGTTTTGTCGTCTGCAGCCATCTGAGATAAGTCTCTATCTAAGCCTGCAAAAAAAAGATGTTGAATATATGATCCGGCAAGAACATCTTCTTGAGTAATTGGGTGGAGGGAAGGGTTCACCCTGTCTGGATGTTTGTTAGCATATGTGTTTACTCCATCCGCATATGCTTGGGCCATGGAAAGTATATTTTGAGAAAGTTGTTTCTTCCCAATACTCCTTACATTTGAATGAACTTTTAATAACCTAACAATGTAGTCAGTCTCAATACTATCAAGACCATTATAAATTGCATTTTGACCTCGATATAATGGCATCAATTCCACAAGATCCTCATATGCATCTTCTGCATGAACTAGGCCTATGCCGAACGCAACATCTTGATCTGTTTGACCTTTGATATATGGAACTCCCCAAAAATCTCTGTTAATAAAGACATCGTATCGATTACTAACTTCAAAAGTTGAGTTCTTTTCAATCATTGAGCAAGAACTCAGGACTAGGCTTAAGATAGCTAAGAGCAAACAAGCACTTGAAATTTTTTTTATCATCACAAATATATTGTAATAGCTTCTGATAAAAATATTTCTTAATCATGCAAAAAAATATCTTGGTAATAGGTGGCAACTCTTCAATTGGTCAGGAGGTAATTAAGCTCGCCAATTCACAAGGTGATAACGTTATTGCAACTTCTAGATCAATAATTGATATACCTTTAAAGAACTTTATTCAATTAGATCCAAATGAAGATTTATCTGGACTAGATACTTTGCCTGACTCTATTGATGCATTACTTTATTGCCCGGGCTCTATCTCACTTAAATCAATTCAAAGAATGGATATTTCTGATGTTAGAGACGATTTTAGAATCAATGTTGAGGGCGCTTTTAATATCATCAAAAAAGTTTTACCTAATCTTAAAAAAGATGATGGAGCCTCGGTTGTATTCATTTCCTCTGTAGCTGCCAAGAATGGAATGACATTTCATTCTTCCATTGCAGCATCTAAGGCCGCGCTTGAAGGTTTTGCTAGAAGTCTTGCTTCTGAACTTGCGCCAAGAGTAGCTATAAATTGTGTTGCTCCCTCCCTAACCAATACTCCAATGGCTGAACACCTTCTTAACAATGAAAAAAAATTACAATCCTCTGAAGAAAGGCATCCATTAAACACCATTGGAGATCCTGCGAGGATTGCTGGTGTTATATACAACCTTTTTTCTGCCAAAGATAATTGGATTACTGGTCAAACAATAAACGTTGATGGAGGTCTATCAACCCTTAGATAGGCTCTAATAAGCTTTTTGGTCTATAATTCCGCGTATGTCAGGGAATACATTTGGAAAATTGTTTCAAGTAACAACTTATGGAGAAAGCCATGGGAAAGCTCTTGGGTGTATTATAGATGGTTGCCCACCACAAATAGAGCTTTCAACCGATGATATTCAATCTGAGCTAAACCGAAGAAAACCAGGCCAGTCTGATGTAACAACTCAAAGAAAAGAGAACGACATTGTGGAAATTCTGTCTGGCGTATTTGAGGGCAAGACTTTGGGAACTCCAATCAGTTTAATTATTTATAACGAAGACCAAAGATCAAAAGATTATTCCAATATCAAAGATGTATTTCGCCCTAATCATGCTGATATTACTTATCAAGCAAAATATGGTCATAGAGACTATAGAGGCGGAGGCAGATCAAGTGCCAGAGAGACCACCATGAGAGTAGCAGCGGGAGCGGTTGCTAAAAAATATCTTAATTCTCATGGTATTCATACTGATGGTTACGTTAATCAAATAGGTAACATTTCAGCAGATACTATCAATTTAAAAAATGCTAAGTCTAACAAGTATTTTTTTGCTGATGACTCTAAATTAGAAGATCTTGATGTAATGTTTTCTGAATTGATTGAAGAGGGTAATTCAGTTGGAGCAAAGCTTGGTGTAAGAGTAACAAACTGCCCCATTGGTCTTGGCGAACCAGTATTTGATAAGTTTGATGCAGATTTAGCAAAAGCGATTATGAGTATTAATGCTGTTAAATCAGTTAGCATTGGGAATACTCACAATATGATGGATTTGAGAGGTTCTGAGGTTAGAGATGAAATGACGCAGGATGGCTTCAAATCAAATAATGCTGGGGGTATTCTTGGTGGAATTACAAATGGCGATTTAATCGAACTAGAATTTATTATCAAGCCAACATCAAGCATTAAATCAAAGGGTCAAACAATCAATGCTGCTGGTGATGAAGTGGAGGTTGAGGTAACTGGTCGGCATGATCCTTGTGTTGGGATTCGAGCAGTTCCTATAGCAGAAGCAATGGTAAATTTAGTTCTTATGGATCATTTGCTAAGAAACCAAGCCCAATGCGGAACGATTGATCAATCGGCTCCATTTAAGAAATAATATGCCAGTTACTCTATATGACAAGCTCTGGGATGAGCATTTAGTTGAAACTGATGATACTAGTGAGTCATTAATTTACATTGACAGGCATTATCTACATGAAGTTACCTCACCTCAAGCTTTTGAAGGTCTAAGGCACAAACAATTGAAACCATGGCGGCTTGACGCAAACGTTGCTACTCCTGATCACAATGTACCTACAGATCGAGGCGATTCATTTAATATAGCTTCAATTGAAGATGAGGTAGCTAAAATTCAGGTAGTTGAGCTTGATAAAAACTGTAATAATTTTGGTATTCATCAATTTGATATAACATCAAATAAACAGGGTATTGTTCATGTGATGGGTCCAGAGCTTGGATACACGCTACCAGGTATGACCATTGTTTGTGGCGACTCTCATACTTCAACTCATGGTGCGTTTGGGTGTTTGGCTATGGGCATAGGGACGTCTGAAGTCGAACATGTTTTAGCTACGCAATGTTTAAAAATTACTAAGCTAAAAAATATGCTAATTAATTTTAACGGTAATCCTCAAAGAGGCGTTACTTCAAAAGATATTGTGTTGCATTTGATTAAGTTAATTGGAACTGCTGGCGGCACTGGCCACGCTATTGAGTTTTCAGGTTCATATATATCATCTGCTTCAATGGAGTCTAGGATGACAATCTGCAATATGGCTATTGAAGCTGGAGCAAAAGTTGGCCTTGCTGGAGTTGATGAAACTACTCTTGACTATGTGAAAAAACATTCAAACCTTTCAGATTCAATGTTCGGCAAAGCTAGTGAATATTGGCAGACCTTACAATCAGATCCAGATGCAAATTTTGATCAAACAATTAATATTGATGTTTCAAAGATTAAACCTCAAGTAACTTGGGGTACTTCCCCCGAAATGACTATAGATTTTGATGCAGATATTCCCTCTCAAGAGGATATCAACGAAGTAAGTCATGAAAACTTATTACTTGCAAAAACTTATATGGGTTTAGATAACTCAAAGACTCTGCAAGATTTAAGTTTTGATAGGATTTTTATTGGTTCTTGTACCAACTCAAGAATAGAAGATTTGCGCGATGCTGCATCTGTTGTAAAAGGTAAGAAAATCTCAAAAGATATTACAGAAGCCATTGTGGTTCCCGGTTCTGGAATGGTAAAAGCACAGGCAGAAGAAGAGGGCTTGGATAAAATTTTCCTAGATGCGGGTTTTTTGTGGCGTGATCCAGGTTGCTCAATGTGCTTGGGCATGAATCCCGATCAGTTAAAGCCTTATGAGCGCTGTGCATCAACTTCTAATAGGAATTTTGAAGGCAGACAAGGCAATCTAGGAAGGACCCATTTGATGAGTCCTTTAATGGCTGCGTTGACGGCAGTAAACGGTAAAATAACGGATCCATCATGACCAATTCAGTTATTACAGGCATCGTAGCAACTTTTGATAGAGATAATATTGATACTGATCAAATTATTCCAACTGAGTATCTAAAATCTATAAAAAAATTTGGCTTTGGAGATTTTCTCTTTGATGGATGGAGATATTTAGATGAAGGAAGGTTAGATATGACTTCAGAAGATCGTTCTAAAAATCATGATTTCATTTTAAATAAGGAGCCTTTTACAAATGCCGAAATTCTATTAGCTAGAGATAATTTTGGTTGTGGATCTAGTAGAGAGCATGCTGTGTGGGCTTTAAGAGATTTTGGCTTTAAGGCAGTCATAGCAAGCTCATTTGGAGATATTTTTTACAATAATTGTTTTAAGAATTCTGTTCTGCCAATAAAATTGTCTAAAGAAGAGATTAATCATCTATTTAACATTTCTAGCTCTTCATCAGTTAACTTTAAAATAGATTTACAAAGAAAAGATCTGAAGTTTGGTGATGACTCTTCCTATTCCTTTGATGTAAAAGATAGTCTGCTTGATCGTATTATTAATAATTTAGATGATGTGGATATTACCTTGAGACATAAAAGTGATATCAAGATTTTTGAACAAATAAGAAGAAACCAGAGACCCTGGCTTTTTGATTACACTAATTGAGCGCAGGAATGACAAAAAAAATATTAATTCTTCCAGGAGATGGCATTGGCCAAGAAGTTACCTCTTCAATGAATGAAGTTTTACACTATCTAATTGATGAACAAGGCATGGATTTTCATATATCTGAGAGAAAAGTTGGTGGCTCATCTTATGATGAGTTTGGCCAACCGTTAACTGAAGAAACTTTAGATATAGCTCGAAACTCAGATGCAATTTTATTTGGAGCCGTTGGCGGACCGCAATGGGATGATCTTGGATGGGATCTTCGACCAGAGCAAGCATTACTTGGATTGCGTAAATCTCTTGGTCTGTTTGCTAATCTAAGACCTGCTTTCTTGTTTAACGAGCTTGCATCTGCATCTCCTCTAAAAAATCATATTATAGAAAATCTAGATATCCTTATAGTGCGAGAGCTAACTGGTGGGGTATATTTTGGTGAGCCTCGAGGTATTGTTGAGAATGAAACTCCTAAATATGGTTTTAATACAATGATCTATAACGAAGACGAAATTAGAAGAATTGCAAAGGTCGCATTCGAAGCTGCAATGAATAGAGACAAGAAGTTATGCTCTGTTGAAAAAGCCAATGTTCTTGAGGTCTCAAAGTTTTGGAGAAGTATAGTCACTGAGATGAGCTCAGAGTATCCAGAAGTAGAGCTTTCTCATCAACTTGCTGATAATACAGCTATGCAGCTCGTGTTAAATCCAAATCAATATGATGTGATTGTTTCAGGCAATCTTTTTGGAGATATGCTGTCTGATATTGCCGCTACATTAAGTGGCTCTATTGGAATGCTTCCCTCTGCATCCTTAAATAGTTCTTCTCAAGGTATGTATGAGCCATGTCACGGAAGTGCACCTGATATTGCTGGGGAGGGCATTGCAAATCCAATTGCAATGATTGCCTCTCTTGCAATGGCTTTTGAGTACTCGCTTGGAAGAGTTGATCTTGCAAGGAGGATTGAATCGGCGATCAAAACCTTTATCAGTGAAGGTCATAGAACAAAAGATATCTCGACTTCTGAGGAATTCATGAAAACCAAAGAAGTTGCTCCAGCTTTAATTAGAATCTTAAAGAATGAAAATGAATAAGGGAGTATCTCTTGCTTTGATAGGAGCATCTGGCGTTGTTGGAACAAAAATCATCCAATTATTAGAGAAAAGAGCATTTCCTATAGATCAATTTATACCTCTGGGTAATTCAACAGTGGGAGCATCGATTCAATTTAATAATAAACATTTTGAAGTAGAATCATTAGAAAATTTTATTCCAAAAAAAGGACAATTTATAATTTTTTCTGCTGGATCAAGTGTTGCAGAACAATATGCTAGAAACTTTGTTACTCAAGGTAGTTTTGTTATAGATTTATCCTCGAATTTTCGATATGAAGATGATGTCCCTTTAATTATTCCAGAAATTAACGGAGAGATTCTAAGCGGCCTCTCAAAGCCATCGCTTATAGCCAACCCAAATTGTTCTACAGCTCAATTGCTTATGGCTTTAAAACCTATTCATGATCAAGTCAAAATCAAGATTCTAAATATAGCAACATATCAGGCAGTTTCAGGAACTGGAAAGGCCGCCTTAGAGGAATTGCATAATCAAACATATTTTACTGATTCAGCTGGCGAATCTTCAGTTTATCCGAAGCAAATTGCTTTTAATGCTATTCCACAATGTGACATTTTTTTGGAAAATAATTTTACTAAAGAGGAAATGAAGTTAACTTGGGAAACTCATAAAATCCTTGATCCAAACATTCAAGTTCAGGCAACTTGCGTAAGAGTTCCAGTATTCAATGGACATTCTGAGGCAGTGTTTTTTAAGGTATCTAAAGCAATATCACGAGAAGAAATTATTGAAACTCTTAACAATTCTCCTGGCATTAAAGTACTCGATGACCCAAGAAATGAAGTGTATCCAACACCTGTTGAGAATGCATCTGATACAGAGGAAGTTTATGTTGGGCGAATTCGCTCGCAAAAGCTTGATGGGGATACGTGGATTTCAATGTGGATAGTTGCTGATAATGTTTATGGCAAAGGCGCTGCATTAAACGCAGTTCAGATATGCGAAGAACTTCTTAGTATTAATTTATTAGAATGAAAAAGCATTTTCTTTTATTAGCCTTGTTGAGTCATAGCCTTTATGCAAGCACTATCATTGGAAGTCCTCTTGTAGAAATTAATTCAGAAGGATTATATCTGGTTCAGATTAAGATCAGCTCAACTATAAATCTAGATGAAGATGATATTTCTTTTACGAATTTCAAATCAGATGATGAGCTTTCAGATTTTAAATTTGAATTTAGAATTTTTGAAAATCTCCAGGATTATAAACGTTTAACCTTGGCCATACCTGGGAATTATTTAGAAGACTATATTTCTTTTCGGCTCAATATTAAGAAAGAATTAAAAAAAGATATATTTATATTTCTCCCACAAAATAATCTTGCTCCCAAGGCAAAATCACAAGTTTCTTTTAAACTACCAGCAAAGAAAATTTATGGCGAGCCACAACGATATGATTTAGAAAAAATACTATCTGAGGAGATTGATTATCAAGACCCTGAGGTTAATAACTCTAACGCCTTCTCTCTTGCCAAGCCTAACGCTGATAACAGCAATGATGTTGAAGACCCTAAAAGCATACCAAGCAGCGAGGTTGAGACTATATGGAGCGTCTCACAGTCTGTCAGTCAAAATTATGATGCTTCAATATATCAAATAATGTGGGGCTTTTACCTTGAGAATCCAGATGCATTTATTGATGAGGACATTAATAGAGTAAGAGGGGATATTGATCTTTCATTGCCTTCTCAAGAACTAGTCGCTTCCACCTCAGAGGTGAGTGCAAAAGAGTCAATTGCTTTCATGGATATAAGAAACAAACAAATTAAAGGATCTATAATCAAGCCAATTCTTAAATTAACTGCGCCTGCAGAAACTTACCTTAACCCCGGCAATAATCAAGATTCTATTGATAGCCCGACTCTTAAATCAAAACCTGATCCAATAAACGAAATAGATAATTCTGAATTAAATGCTTCAGAAATAGTTTCAAAAAATACTTCAATCATTCAGATACGGTCAGAAACTGATCTTTCTGCAAGAACTGATATTTCAAAAAACTCTAAAGGTTTTGATCTTAGAGATCTATTTTGGGTTGGAGTTTTGTCTTTACTTTTAGGCTTTGTGATTTCTTATATGCTTATCCGATCAAGTAAGAGACCTGCATTTACAAGAGCAGCTGCAGAAGAAGATTTGCAGGATGAGAATAATACCTTCCAAACAAATTTAAGCATATCCAATGATATTGAGACCCAAGAATTAGATTTGGTTAGAACTTATATTGAAATGGAGGACTGGGATAGCGCAGAAAAAATTTTAGAAAAGCTTATTGCTAACTCAAATAATGAAGCAATTGTTTCTGATGCCCGTGCGCTATTAAAAGAAAAGAATTAGATTGTGAGGTTTGTAGGTATTTGTCAGTACGATGGCTCTAATTATTCCGGATTTCAATCACAAAAGAATGCATCATCTATTCAAAATCATCTTGAACTAGCCATCTCATCAATTGGGGCTCTTGAAGAGCGTATTAATTACGCTGGAAGAACAGATGCTGGGGTGCATGCTACAGGACAGATTTTTGATTTTTTATCCAAGGATCATAGAGAAATTAGTCAATGGCTCAAAGGTCTTAATTCTCAATTACCCAGTGATATCTCCATTTCCTCTATTCAAAAGGCACCAGATGACTTCCATTCTAGATTTGATGCTATTAATCGATCTTATACTTATGTAATTTATACCGGTAAAACTCAGCCAATTTTTTTTAGAGATTATATTTATTGGGAAAAACATGAAATTGATATAGAAATTATGAGATCTGAAGCTGCTCATTTAATTGGTAAACATAATTTTAATTCCTTCAGGGGATCAAAATGTACTGCAAAAAATCCAATTCGCACATTACATAGTATTGATATTGAGCAAAGGGAGAACTTTATTATTATAAGTCTGTGTGCAAATGCATACTTGTATAATATGGTTAGAATTATTGTTGGCACATTGCTAGACATTTCTAAAGGCTCTGGAAAAAATATGAAGACTATTTTAAATGCTCAAGATCGAAAGGTTGCTGGGAAGACGGCACAAGCTCAAGGACTCTTCTTTACAGGCGCTGAATATAAAAAGATAAATTTAGATTTGCAAGATGACGCCACCAACCCTTTTAGTTTTTTTATTGGTTCAAGACAATGAAATTAAAAATTTGCGGGATACAAGACACAAATATATTGGAATATGTTTGTGAAGCAGGTGTTGATTTTGCTGGATTCATCTTAGCTAATGATAGCCCTAGAAAAATTTCTAATGATTTTTTATCCTCTTTAGAGACTTTTAACTTTCATGGCACCACACCAGTTTTTATTTTTGTAAATCCATCAGTTGATGAGGTTAAAAGAATTACAACTAATATTGAAAATCCAATCTTGCAATTTCATGGTGAAGAAGAAGATAGTTTTTGCCAACAATTTAATCATCCATTTTGGAAGACGATTAGGGTTAAAGATTCTCAATCTCTTAAGGCAGTAAATAATTTTCCTTCTGCCAACGCGTTGCTGCTTGAAACATTTTCTGGGGATGCTTATGGGGGAACTGGTAAAGTGTTTGACTGGAGTTTGTTAAAAAATATCTCACTTCAAAGTAAATTTATACTTGCTGGGGGAATTAATTCTAAGAATATTAAAGAAGCGGCCTATCTCAATCCATGGTGTATTGATGTGAACTCTGGGGTAGAATCATCACTCGCACACAAAGATAGAAATCTGATAGCTCAGATTATAAAAATTTTAAAAAATGAATAACTTAACTGATTTACCAAACCCTGATGGTTTTTTTGGAGACTATGGAGGGAAGTTTGTTCCTGAGACGCTCATGCATGCACTAAAAGAGCTGGATGAAATATATGCAAAGCTAAAAAATAACCCTGAATTTATAGAAGAAATTGATCAAGATTTAGTCCAATTCGTGGGCAGACCTTCTCCATTGTATTTTGCCAAAAGATTAACAGATTATTATTCTGGTCCACAAATATGGCTTAAAAGAGAGGATTTAAATCATACAGGTGCTCATAAGATTAATAATACTGTTGGGCAGATATTGCTTGCTAAGGCAATGGGCAAGAAAAGGATTATTGCTGAAACTGGTGCCGGACAGCATGGAGTAGCAACTGCAACAGTTGCAGCAAGACTTGGTCTTGAGTGCCATATTTATATGGGCGCCGCAGATGTAAAAAGGCAGTCATTAAATGTTTACAGAATAAAACTTCTTGGTGCAAAAGTGCATGCAGTTGATTCTGGTACTGCAACACTTAAAGATGCATTAAATGAGGCTATGAGAGATTGGGTAACTAACATTGAGGATACTTATTATATTATTGGCAGTGTTACAGGCCCTCATCCTTATCCAATGATAGTAAGGGATTTTAATGCCATCGTTGGAAGGGAATTAAGAAAGCAATCTATGGAACAATTTATGCAATATCCAGATGCAATTGTTGCATGTGTTGGCGGTGGATCAAATGCGATGGGAATTTTCTATCCTTTTCTTGAAGAGTCTAATGTTGATCTGATTGGTGTTGAAGCTGCTGGTAGCGGTTTAATGAGCGGTAAACATGCAGCTCCCCTAAACGATGGAGAGCCAGGTATTCTCCACGGAGCAAAGAGCTATCTTATGCAAGATGAAAATGGCCAGGTAGTAGACACACATTCTATCTCAGCAGGATTAGATTATCCTGGAGTTGGTCCAGAGCACTCAAATTTAAAGGATTCTGGACGAGCTAATTATATAGCTGTGGATGATGATGAAGTTTTAAGTTCTTTTCATCTAGTAACAAAGCTTGAGGGTATTATGCCCGCTCTAGAAACTGCACATGCATTTGCTGCATTAGAACATATTGCTAAAAATTATAAATCTAATCAACATGTTGTAATTAATGTTTCTGGAAGAGGAGATAAAGACATTAATACAGTTGCTACCATGGATGGGATATCTCTTGACTAGATTAGATGAGAAGATTCTTTCTTTTAACAAGACTTCAAAAAAAGCACTAGTTGCATATTTAGTAGCTGGGGACCCAGACTTGGATTCAACCCTTGAGCTTATGCATGGATTTGTTAGCGCAGGAGTAGACATTCTTGAGATTGGCGTTCCTTTTACTGACCCTATTGCTGAAGGGCCTATTATTCAAGCTGCCCATGATAGAGCCTTAAAAAATAATACATCGCTAAATAACATTTTTCAGCTTGTTGAGAGATTTAGAGAAAAAAATACTGATACTCCAATCATTCTGATGGGTTACATTAATACTTTTCTAGCCAACGCAGAAGCTTTAAAAGAAGCTCATCAATCTGGGACTGATGCAGTTTTAATCGTTGATATTCCTGGTGAGAGCAATCTAGAGGATCTCGGGATTAAGAATGAACATCTTGCCTCTATATCATTAATAGCTCCAACCACAAGTGAGGATAGGATTGGTAAAATATGTAATTCCAGTTCAGGTTTCATATATTACGTTACTCTTCGAGGTGTGACAGGATCTTCTCATCTAAATATCCAGGAAGCAGAAAGTAATATTAATTACATTAGGTCGCAAACTTCACTTCCGGTGTTTGCTGGGTTTGGAATTAAGACTCCTGATGACGCTTTTAATTTAAGTAAAATATCAGACGGGATTGTAATTGGATCCAGTTTAGTTCAGATGATTCACGAACAATCCGACCAAAAAGAATATAAAAAAATATATAATTACCTTCATGAAATGGCTGAAGCAATAAGTAGATGAATTGGCTTACAAGATTAATTCCATCTATTGGCTCAAATCGTGATTCAGATTCCTCTAAAAGCAAGGTGCCTGATGGATTGTGGAATAATTGCCCAGCATGTGAAGCTATCTTATATCAACCTGAATTAGAGAAATCGCTTTTTGTTTGCCCAAAATGTGATCATCATTTACGCATTGGTGCAAGAACAAGAATGTCGATTTTCTTTGATGGTGGAAGCTTTCATGAGCTAGCAACTAAAATTATCACAAAAGACATTTTAAAATTTAAAGATACTAAGTCTTATAGTCAGCGTATCAAAGAGGCTGTCTCTAGTACGGGCGAAGAGGAAGCAATTGTTATTGGTAAGGGTAAGCTAGAGGGTGTTGAAATTGTTGTGGCAGCTTTTGAATTTCGCTACATGGGAGGATCCATGGGCGGGGCAGTTGGAACAAAATTTGTCCAAGGAGTCGATGCGGCAATAGCGAGCAAAACCCCATTGATATGTTTTTCTACGAGTGGAGGAGCAAGAATGCAAGAGTCTATGGTTTCTTTAATGCAAATGGCAAAAACATCAGCAGCATTAGAGAAACTTAAAGAAGCAAGATTACCATATATTTCAATAATGATTGATCCCATTTATGGTGGAGTTTCAGCCAGCATAGCAATGCTTGGAGATATAAATATAGCTGAGCCAAAAGCATTAGTCGGATTTGCAGGCAGAAGAGTTATTGAGCAGACTGTGAGAGTCGATCTACCTGAAGACTTTCAAAAATCAGAATTTTTATTAGATCATGGGGCAATTGACATGATAGTTCATAGAAAAGATTTAAGAGCTAAGGTATCAAGCATTCTATCTAAACTTCATCCTAAGCAATGAATACTAATCGAATGCTTGGAATTTTTATTGCAGTTACTTTGTTGGCCTGGATTCTTATTTTTGCATTCTCTCCTCAGCCTAAGTATCAACAAACTAGTAATATCAATATTCCTAAACTACCAGAACCTGTGGTTGAGCAAGACAATCTTCAAAAAATAGAATTTAAAGAGGTCAACAATGACTCTCTGGAAATCGATACAAAAGATACGCTCCCATCTGCAAAGGATAGATTGGAAAATATTGATTTTAATTTATATGTTTATAAAGCTGGCGCTTTTGGGTCTTCGGCCACTATTTCTAATCTAGTCAAAGCATTTAATGATGCAGGCTTTCCAGCGTTTACTGAGCAAAATAAATCAAATCAAAAGCTTACCAATGTTTTAGTAGGACCTTTTGCTAGCAAAAAAGATATTAAAGATAATCAAAAAACTCTTAATCAAATTGCAGGCATAAAAGTTGGTGAGGTGATGGCGTGGAATCCTTAGTTTTATCTCACTTTGATTATCTTGTGCTTGGAATAATCGCACTTTCAGGTTTAATTGCATTTTTTCGAGGCTTTATCCAAGAAACTTTATCTCTTTTGTTGTGGATCATTGCCTTTTCAGCATCAATGTTTTTAAACGTATACTTAGAACCTTATTTTATCGATTATATTAACAGTCCTGAAATGAGAAGAATTCTTACAATCGTTTCTGTCTTTGTTGGAATTATCTTTTTGGGAGGCCTGTTAATCAAACTGCTGAGAGGTTTAGTTCATTGGTCCGGCATGGGAGGTCTAGATAGACTGTTGGGGGTATTATTTGGATTTCTCAGAGGCATGCTTCTAATTGTAGTCATCTACTTGGTTCTACCCAGCGATTTTAAGCAATCTTCCTTCATCACAGAGTCTAAAAGCTCTGCTTATTTAAAAAAATATGCGCCTATGGCTGAAAATTTTTTTAAAAGTATGATCTCGGATAAAAATTCAGTTATGCTTAAACCAGATATCAGCACAATTTACGAGACAACCTAATGTGTGGAATAGTTGGCATATACTCTGAAACTCATGTAGCTAGCTCAATCTATGATTCTCTATTAATGCTTCAACATAGAGGTCAAGATGCAGCAGGAATGGTCGTTTGTGATGAGACTGGCAGATTAAATAGCCGTAAATCTATGGGCTATGTTCGTGACACTTTTCAGCAGCGACATATGAATAAATTGCTCGGTAATTATGGAATTGGCCATGTTCGTTACCCAACAGCGGGTGGTGCAGGTAAAGAGTTTGCTCAACCCATGTATGTTAATTCTCCATATGGCATTAGTCTTGCCCATAATGGAAACTTAACAAATTCTAAAGTTCTTGCGCGTGAATTATTTCATGCTGAAATGCGTCACCTTAATACCGATTCAGACTCAGAGGTCCTGCTTAATATTTTTGCCCATGAGCTTGGAAAGCAGAGAGCAATTCTTCCTTCTAAAAAGCATTTTTTTAAAGCTGTTAGAAAAACTCACATCAGATGTCAAGGAGCCTATGCAGTAGTTGCTTTAATTACTGGCTTTGGATTGCTTGCTTTTAGAGACCCGCGCGGAATTCGCCCGCTAGTGATTGGTGTTAAAGAGGGTATATCAAAAAAAGAATATATCATTGCGTCTGAGAATGCTTCTTTCTCTGCTTTAGGCTTTAAAACATTAAGAGATGTATATCCTGGAGAGGCTGTTTACATAGACGTTGAAGGAAATTTACACAGCGATCAGTGCTCTGAGAACGCAGAACCAACCCCTTGTATCTTTGAATATGTATATTTAGCTAGACCTGATTCTACTTTGGATGAGATTTCAGTTTATAAAGCAAGAATGAGAATGGGGCAAAAGCTAGCAAAAAAAATACTCAAATTAAACCCTGAGCATGATATTGATGTAGTAATACCTATACCTGATAGCTCTACAACAGCTGCTTTACAGCTTGCAGCAGCTTTAAAACTTCCTTACAGGCAGGGCTTTGTTAAAAATAGGTATGTTGGAAGAACTTTTATTATGCCAAATCAAGAAGAAAGAAAAAAATCAGTTAGGCGTAAGTTAAATATATTAGACCTTGAGTTTAAGGGAAAAAATGTACTGTTAGTTGATGATTCGATAGTCAGGGGTACAACCAGCAAGAGAATCATTGAAATGGCTAAAGAGGCTGGTGCAAATAAAGTGTACTTTTCATCTGCAGCACCGCCAGTGAAATTTCAAAACCTTTACGGCATTGATATGGCAGCAACGAATGAGCTGATTGCTTCTGGGAGAACTGATGAAGAAGTCGCTAAAGAGATTGGAGCTGATTGGCTTATTTATCAAGATCTAGATGACTTAATTGATTCTGCTCAAGAAGGCAATCCAATGATTAAAAATTTTGAAATGTCTATTTTTGATGGCAAATATCCAACTTCAATTAGCTCAGATTATCTAGAGGATCTTGAGTCCTCTAGGAAAGACGACCAGAAAGTTGCTAGAGAAAAATCTAACTAAGCGCTCACAATATTTACTGTCGGAATCTCAGCTGCATTTGCGCTCTCAACATACTGATCTATTTCATTAAAGTTTAAATAGCGATAGATATCGTCAGCAAGTGGATTAATTTCCTCCATGAACTTTAAATAATCTTCTGGTGAAGGGAGTTTGCCCAACACAGAAGCAATTGCGGCAAGCTCTGCTGAAGCTAAAAATACATCAGCTCCATCCCCCAGCCTATTTGGAAAGTTTCTAGTAGAAGTTGAAACGACTGTAGAGTTTGCTAGTACTCTTGCTTGATTGCCCATGCAAAGCGAGCAGCCAGGCAATTCTGTTCTTGCACCAGATACTCCAAAGACATTATAAATACCTTCTTCCATTAATTGCTTCTCATCCATCTTAGTTGGCGGGACTACCCATAATCTAGCTTTTGTACCATTGTATTTTTTAAGCAGATGTCCAGCAGCTCTAAAGTGACCAATGTTTGTCATACAGGATCCAATGAACACTTCATCAATGTTTGTCTCAGCAACTGCTGATAACGGCTTAATGTCATCGGGGTCATTTGGACACGCAAGGAGAGGCTCTGTAATTTCATTTAGATCGATTTCAATTATTTCAGCGTATTCTGCATTTTCATCTGGCTCGAGTAATTCTGGATTTGCAATCCATTCTTCCATTGCTTGAGCTCTTCTCTCCAAAGTTTTGGCATCGCCATAGCCACTGCCAATCATCCATCGCAACATTACAATATTTGATTGAAGATATTCTATGATTGGTTCTTTATTTAGTCGAACTGTGCATCCTGAGGCAGATCTTTCGGCAGATGCATCAGATAATTCAAATGCTTGTTCTACTTTGAGATCTGGCAAGCCTTCTATTTCAAGGCAACGTCCAGAAAATATATTCTTTTTACCCTCTTTTGCCACAGTCAAAAGACCTTTTTGAATTGCGGCGTAAGGAATAGCATTTACTAAATCTCTTAAGGTAATTCCAGGTTGCATCTTTCCTTTAAATCTTA
>CABWYS010000002.1 GCA_902509555.1 uncultured SAR86 cluster bacterium | reverse complement strand
AGAATCATGGAGCAAATGAAAGCAAGATTCTCGGTTTTAGTAAAAGAAAGATTTGATGAGATAGGTACACCTGATTCTTTCAACTTTGCTGCGGAAATTGCAGAAATCGTTCCAACTCAGGCAATAGCAAGTCTAGTTGGAATTCCCAGAGATAAATTTCCTATTTTTGATTCTTTGGCTTATGGGGTTGTTAGAGGAATTAATCCCATGCTTACTCCTGAAGAAAGAAAGGATGCAATCAAGGGAGTGCCAGAGGGTTTAGCGCTCCTTAATGATCTGATTGATGAGAGAAGAGCCAACCCTGGCGATGATTTTTTATCTACTTTAATTCTTGCAGAAGATCAGGGATCAAAACTAGCAAACCTAGAAATGTGTGCATTGGTTGGAGCAGTCCTTGGAGCTGGTTCAGATACAGCGGTTGATCTGCACAGCTATTTAATTAAAAATTTATTACAACACCCTGAGGAATTTGAATCACTAAAATCAGATCCAGGTCTTGTTCAAGGAGCCATATCTGAAACTTTGAGATATGAATCGTCCGGTAAAACAGGCCTAGCAAGATATGCTTCAGAAGATTTAGAAATTAATGGCAATCATGTAAAAAAAGGTCAAATGGTTCAACTCATCACTAGTACAGCTGGCATGGACTCATCAATCTATAATGATCCCCGGAAATTTGACATTCAAAGAGATCATGATAAAAGCATATCTTTTGGCCAGGGACCACATTATTGTATTGGAGTTACATTAGTGCGCTCTCAAACAGAAGTTATGTTAAAAGAGTTATTCAAACGATTTCCTAATCTTAGTCTTGGAGACGAAATTGTGTATGACTACAATCATCATAATGCAAGGCGAATGGATGTGATGACGGTAAAAACCAATCTCGATTAATCACTCTAATTTAACTGCGTATTCAATTTTATAAAAAGCAATGAATGTCTTTGAAGAAAGAGGTATTACGCACCTAGATTTACATGGTGTTAAGCATCTAGATGTAGAGCCAGAGATCATCAATTTTATCTATCAATATCAGGATTTACTCCCATTGATTATTATTTGTGGTAACAGCAATAAAATGATCGATATTGTATCTAAAACCCTAAATTCCTCAAATATATCCTATTCATCACCAAGATTTGGAATCATCAGAGTGGAGGGTATTGACTGAATTTAATGACTTTTGCAAGTTTTTTTTTCGTATTAAATGCATCAAAGGTGCAAATTCATGCCTTTTTTGCAATAATTAGGAACATTTACTTATTACTAGTGGGGAAATTTTTATGAGTAACTTTAGATTTATTTTTATGGCGTTGCCTTTGGTATTTGCGCTGAATATTAATTCTCAGTCTGTTGGAGTGCTCGAAGAGGTTGTTGTAACCGCGCAAAAGAAAGAAGAAAATCTTCAAGAAACACCAATAGCTATTACTGCAATTACTGAGTCTACAATTGATGACTTGGATCTTGCTAATGTTGTGGATTTGGCTGGAATGGCTCCCAATGTCCATATAATTAATACTCCTTCAAATAATACAGCTGCTACCATTGCTATGCGTGGCGGAACTACAATTAACCCAGCTATTACATGGGAACCTACTGTTGGGATGTACCTAGATGGCGTGTATTTAGGGAAAGGCCAAGGTTCAATTTTTGATGTAGTAGATTTAGAAAGGGTAGAAATTCTAAGAGGGCCTCAAGGAACTCTTTACGGTAGAAATACTCTTGGCGGCGCAATTAACCTAATAAGTAAAAAACCTTCTGGAGAAGGTATGTCTGCAAAAGTTACCATTGGAAATTATGGTTTGAAGCAAAACCAACTTATAGCTGATTATGAGATTGGTGAAAATATTTTTACCAAAGTGGTACTAAATTCTAAAAAAAGAGGTGGTTATGTAAATAATACTGACTCACCATATCAAGCAGGTCAGGGAGTGGTTCCTAATACTGTTGCTGATCATTTTGAATTGGACACAATTGATTCAAAAGGCTATAAATTAACCCTTGCATATGAAGGTGATAAAACGAGCGTTAACCTTTCGATTGATAAAACTGATCAAGACAATATTCCTCCATTTGCTCAATTAACTAATACCATTCCGAATTGGAGTACCGCATTTGGTGTTGGTGCTTCAGCTTTAACCGCCGGTTTGAAATTATGGCCTATTGAGATGTTTACCAATGGCTCGCGTCAAGGTGTTGCTCACATCAACACCCCAACTTATGAACTTTCAGTTGTTGAAGGAACCAGTTTAACCATTGCTCGTGATATGAGTCTTGGTACATTAAAAGTTATTTGGTCGAAAAGAAAAACTGACTGGGATGATAGGCTTGATCTTGACGGTGGACCGTTCCCCATTGCAGATACAGAAAGGCACACCAACTATGATGCTGAGACTCTTGAAGTTCAATTAAGCGGCTCTACAGATAATATGGAATATGTTTTTGGTTATTATAGTCTTCAAGATAATGCCTTCACAGCAAACCCTCAATCATTCTTTGGTGGTGGACAGGTTTTTGCTCAAAATTACTCAGGTAGTGGAGACTCCGAAGCATTTTTTGGTCAGGTTACCTGGGCTATTGCTGATAAGTGGGATGTCACTATTGGTGCCAGAACAACAGAAGAAGATAAAGTTGGATTTAAAGAGTATGTTGGCATAATTTCAGCTAATGGCAGTGGAAGCTTCGATGACACCACAGGTACATTCATTCTTTCTCATGATTATAGTGAAAATACCAATCTTTATTTCAAAGTAGCTGATGGGTTTAAGGCTGGCGGATTTAATGCTGAAAGCTCCAATCCATTTGCTGCAGCCACTCCATATGCACCTGAAACAATCTCATCAACTGAGTTTGGTCTAAAGGGTAAATATTTTAATAATAGAATGATGATGAATGTTGCTTATTTTGATAATGAGCATGAGGATATGCAGATTTCATATTTTACTGCTAATGCTGCAGCAGCCTCAGAAGTTATTAATAATTCTGCAGACATATCAGGTCTTGAGATCGAAACAACAACCATCCTTAATGATTCAACAAGACTCATGGTTAACTTGAGTACTTTGGATTCTGAGTTTACTGGTAATAAAGTTGCAAGTGATGGGTTTCTTCTTGAGCAAGTACCATATTCACCTGAGACAACCTTGTATTTATCTCTAGAAAAAGATTATGGTAATTATCGCATGCGCTTGGATCACAGCAGAATAGGAGAGCATCCAACTTTCCCGTATAATTCAAAAGATCCTAGAGCTGCACTTACTAATCTAGCCTCTAGAGGAACTACTGATTTTAGGCTTCTAACTGAGCCAATGGAAAATATGCAGTTAAACTTCTGGATCAAAAATCTTAACAATGATTATCACAGAATGAGTGCTATTCCATTTGGACCAGCGTTTGGCCAATTAACTTTGAGCTACTTTAATGCTCCAAGAACAATTGGTATGGATATACACTACAAATTCTAATATTAGAATATAATGAAAGCCTCGGTATTTCCCGAGGCTTTTTTTTGTAAAAATTATGGATAACAACTGGGAAGACATTTTAAGGCTTGATGGCCAATTAACTGAAGAAGAAAGGATGATCCGCGATAACGTTCGCGAGTATTGCAATAAATCTTTAATGCCTCGTATTTTAGATGCTAACAGGAATGAGACCTTCCATCCTGAAATCTACAAAGAAATGGGTGAGCTTGGTATTCTGGGTGCTTCTATTAAAGGGTATGGATGTGCCGGGGTTGGTTATGTTTCATATGGACTAATTACCCGTGAAATAGAGAGAGTGGACTCCAGTTATCGCTCTGCATTTAGCGTTCAATCTTCATTGGCAATGTATGCTATTTATCAGTTTGGATCAGAGGAACAGAAAGAAGATTTATTGCCAGAGATGGCTGCTGGAAATTTAATTGGTTGTTTTGGCTTGACTGAGCCTGATGCTGGTTCTGATCCTGGCAGCATGGCCTCAAATGCAAAAAAAGTTGAAGGAGGCTATAAACTAAATGGGTCCAAGACATGGATAACAAATGCACCGGTAGCTGATGTGTTTGTCATATGGGCAAAAGATGAGCAGGGAGTACTAAGAGGTTTTATAGCTAGAAAAGATTTCAAAGGTCTTGATACTAAGGTATTAGAAGGCAAGTTTGCACTCAGAGCATCGATTACTGGTCAAATTTTTATGTCGGATGTCTTTATTCCAGATGACCATGTTCTTCCATTAGCACAAAGTTTTAGAGGCCCATTTTCTTGTTTAAACATGGCCAGATATGGCATTGCATGGGGTGCTATGGGCGCGGCTGAATTTTGTTGGCATGCTGCTCGCCAATATACGCTAGATAGAACTCAGTTCGGTACACCTCTTGCTGCAAAACAACTGGTTCAGAAAAAATTAGCAGATATGCAAACAGAAATTACATTAGGTTTGCAAGCAGCCTTGCGAGTAGGAAGACTAATTGACGATGAGCAAATGATTCCAGAAATGATCTCTCTTATTAAACGAAACAACTGTGGTAAGGCTTTAGAGGTTGCCAGAATGGCGCGAGACATGCATGGTGGTAACGGAGTGATTGATGAATACCATGTCGTCAGACACTCAATGAATTTAGAAGCAGTTAACACCTACGAAGGCACCCATGATATACATGCTTTAATTCTTGGCAATCTTCAGACAAATATAGCAGCTTTCGAGTAGTGCTTAATGTCAAGTAAACTTGACATTTAATTTATCTATACATACCATTAAAAATCCATGAGCTCTGAAAAATATACTTTAAAACAAGCTAAAACAGCAAAACGAATTATTAAGTACTTTGCTAAATTTCAGGCTAGTATTTTTTTAATAAGCAAAGGAAAACTGTGGAATAAGTGGCCAGGAGGTTTTCCAATTATGGTTGTAGAAACCAAGGGTGCAAAGTCTAATAAAATAAGAAACATACCCCTGATCTATGTGCATCAAGAGGGCATGCCAATACTGGTTGCCTCTTTAGGAGGGATGCCAAAGAACCCTAATTGGTATTACAACGTTAAGGCGCATCCAACAGTTAAGATCTCAACGATTGAAGGGCATGGGAACTATTTAGCAGAAGAGGTGTCTAAAGAAAAAAAGGATGAGTTATGGCCATTAATTTGTTCATTTTACCCCGACTATGAAACTTATCAGAGTAACACCGCTCGAGAGATACCTGTATTTTTGTGTAAACCAGCATGAATGTTATAGACGTTAAAAATATTACCAAACATTATTTGCTTGGCACGCAAACAGTAGAGGCCCTAAGAGGCGTGAGCTTTGGTATAGAGCAAGGTGAATTTTTAGCAATTATGGGTCCCTCAGGATCTGGTAAATCTACGCTCATGAATATTATTGGATGTCTAGATAGCCCGACAGATGGAACATATCACCTGAACAACCAAGAAGTCAGCACTTTAGAGGGGGATGAGCTGGCAGGCATACGAAATAAAGAGATAGGTTTTGTTTTTCAAAATTTTCATCTATTGGCACGTAACAGTGCGCTTGATAATGTTATGTTGCCCTTAAAATATGCTGGAGTTGATAAGGCAGATCAACTTAAAAGAGGTAAGGATGCTCTCTCTCAAGTTGGGCTTGATTCAAGAATGGATCATCAGCCATCTGAACTTTCAGGAGGGCAGCAGCAAAGAGTTGCTATAGCTAGAGCATTGGTGAATAACCCGTCTATTTTATTTGCCGATGAGCCAACTGGAAACTTAGACAGCCAAACGGGGCACGATGTCATGCAACTTTTTCATAATCTGCATCAGCAAGGCCAAACAATTATTTTAATTACTCACGAGAATGAGGTAGCTGCAGAAGCCCAAAGAACAATATTTATTAAGGATGGTTTGATAGAATCAGACATTAGAAAGGAAAAACTATGAATAGCTCAATCATTAAAACGTTCAGCATCATTTTATCAGCGGTATTAGTTGTAAGTTGCGGTGGCGGCAAAGAGGAAGAGGAATTTAAATTCTATGCTCTAAAAGAAGCAGCATCTCAGCAGCTAGAACTTACTGTTGAGGCGTCTGGCACTGTTGAGGCTATCTCTTCTATTGAGATTAAATCAAAAGCATCTGGACAAATTCTTTTTTTAGGAGCTGAAATTGGAGATTATGTAGATGAGGGTGTGGTTCTTGCAAGAATAGATCAAAGAACGCCAACAAACACTCTTGCTCAAGCTAACGCCGATCTCGAGGTTGCTAAAGTTCGTTTAAGCAATGCCCAGAATCAATTTGAGCGTTCCAAAAGATTGCATGATGAAGGTAATATTTCTGATAAATCATTTGAGGATGCTCAAGAATCATTTTCCTCAGCAAGAGCTCAGTTAGTAAGAGCAGAAGTATTTTTAGAAAATGCTCGAATAGCTTTAGATGATACAAGTGTAAGATCGCCAATTGCTGGAACTGTCATCAGCAGACCTGCTGAAGTAGGGCAAGTGATCACCTCACCAACCTCTGCTGTGGGTGGCGGTACATTATTAATGGAAATGGCAGATCTTAATAAAGTTCGGGTTAGAGCATTAATCGATGAGATAGATATTGGCAAGATTACTATTGGTCAAGAAGTTACATTAAAGGTTTCAGCGTATAGAGACAAAAAATTTGTAGGAGTTGTTTCCAAGATCGAACCTATGTCAAAAATTGATCAAAATGTTACGACATTTCCAGTGCTAATAGATATCGAGAATCAAGATAATTTATTACTTATAGGCATGAACACTGATGTTGAGATTGAAATTTTAAATGAAGAAGTGGCTTTAGCATTACCAGCAGGCTCTTTGAGAACGCGCAAAGATATACGTTCTGTTGCTCCATTGCTTGGTATTAAAGAAGATGAGCTAAATAATTTTTTAACCAAAAGAGTTGAAGGTGAAAATTTTGATGCCTACATAGTTCTTAAAAAAACTAAGAAGGGGGCAATACCTACTTGGGTAAAAGTTGGAAAAACTGATCTTAATTATGTTGAGGTCAAACAAGGCATAGAGTATGACGAGGTTGTATATGTTTTGCCTAGCGAAGGCCTCATTAAATATCAACAAAAATTTTCTGAAAGAGTAAAAGGTAGGTTCGGTTAACTTATGGTGTTACAAGAATCAATTTCTACCGCAGTAGATTCTATTAGAGCTAATTTACTAAGGTCCCTTTTAACAACCATTGCGATTGTTATAGGCACAGCTTCAGTGATTGCCATGGTGGGGATTGGGTCAAGCGCTCAAAGAGCAATTGACGATTCAATTACTAATTTATCTGCACGAACATTATCTGTATACCCATCGCGTGGCAGGGGTAGTCAAAAAGTTAGTGCAGCACCTCTTTCAATCTCTGATGCGGACGCATTGATCAAAGACAAAGAAATAAACTGGAGAGTATCCCCAGAAATTAGAGGTAGCAAATCTTTAAAATATAAAAATGAAAGCATTAGCATCTCTGTTATTGGTGCCAGAGAAAGTTATTTGGGTATTCAAGGCTATGAAATTGACCAAGGTGCCTTTTTTACCGAAAGAGATGATCTGGCCAGAAAAAGAGTTGCAATTATTGGTTCAAGTGTAGGTACTGAGCTCAAAACATCTTCAAAGGCTTTGGTGGGACAGGATATCGATCTAGGTGGTGTGACTTTCAAGATTATAGGTGTTACTAAATCTGAGGGATCCTCAGGTTGGTCTAATCCTGATGAACAAATTTATATACCATTGTTAACTGCATCAGATAGAGTGTTTGGTAGAGATAGAGTGGATTCAATTCGCGTTGAAGTACCGAATACTTATACGCCTGAAGAAGCCATGATTTCTATTGAAAGAGTTCTTCGAAGAGAGCATGACATAGGTCCAGGGGAAGAAAATAACTTCAGAATCAATGACTGGTCACAGTTCACTGATTTGCAAAAACAGGCCACTGCAATTTTTTCAGCTTTATTAATTGGCATTGCTGGCATCAGCCTGATGGTTGGTGGCATTGGGGTGATGAATATTATGCTAGTGTCTGTAACCGAAAGAACAAGAGAAATAGGCCTAAGAAAAGCTTTAGGAGCAACTCAGCAGGCAATACTTTTGCAGTTTATTATTGAGGCTGTAACTCTTTGCATTATCGGTGGCATCATCGGCGTCATTTTTGGTTCCAGTTTATATTTCTTAGTAACAGTCTTTCAAGATTGGGTCTTCACCATACCTTTTTCAGCGATATTGGGCTCTGTCATGTTTTCAGCATGTGTTGGGTTATTTTTTGGTATTTGGCCTGCAAAGAAAGCAGCACAATTAGAGCCAGCTGTAGCCCTACGATACGAATAATCCATGAGAATCATTCAACTGCTACCCGAACTCAAAGTCGGTGGTGTTGAGCGTGGCACAGTAGATCTTTCTGATCATCTTATAAAACTAGGTCATGATTCTGCCGTCATTTCTGCGGGAGGACAACTGGTAGATTTATTGAATGAACATGGCGCGAAGCATTATGAACTTCCTATAGCAAAGAAAAATATAAGAGCCTTATCGCAGATAAGTAATTTAAAAAAAATTTATTCAGAGTTTCAGCCCGACATAGTTCACGTCCGATCAAGATTTCCAGCATGGATAAATTACTTTGCCCTAAAAAATTTTCAGGGCAAAAAACCTATTGTCATCTCTACATTTCATGGCTTATACAGCAAACCTTTTTACAGTAAATCTATGTCTTATGCAGATGAGATTATTGCTATTTCTCAAACGGTTCAAGACTATGTTCAGGAAAACTATTTGGTCAATAAATCTAATCTACATCTGATTTATCGTGGATGTGACCTACAAGAATTTAATACCATAGCACCAAGCCAAGAATGGCAAGAAGCATGGTTTAAGGAGTTTCCACAGACTAAAAATAAAACTATTCTTAATCTTCCTGGCAGAGTAACGAGCTGGAAAGGTATTGAGAGCTTTATTGATCTTTTTTCTTATCTAGATACATCAAGGTTTCATGGCATTATTCCAGGACCCATTGCTGATAATAAAAGAAACTATTTTAATTCTTTAAACAAACTGATTAGGCAAAAACACCTCTCTGAACATATTACTTTTTGTGGTGCTCGATCAGATATTGCCAATGTCTATAAAATATCAGATGTTGTCATGAACTTATCATCCAAACCCGAACCATTTGGCAGAACAATCATTGAAGCAGCTGCCTGTGGGAGTCATGTCATGGGTTGGGATAGGGGTGGTGTTAAGGAATCTATTAATGCTATTAATCCTGTTGGCTTGGTAAAGTATGGAAAGGTGGATAGGCTTGCAAAAAAAATCGATCAAGTTTTAGCAACTTCACCGCCTGAATCTATACCCGATCAATTTACAAAAGAGTGCTTAGTCAATGCAACGATAAATGTTTATCAGTTGGCTATCAGCAAAGCCTCATAAATTTCTTTTGTTTTCTTGGCAGCACTGGTAATTGAGTAATTTTCAATTAGAGCTGCCTTTATTCCTTCCATGTTTAATTGAGCTAACAAAGGGACCATTTCTTCCAGTAAAGCTTGTAAGCTTTCTTGATTGCCAGGCTCAGACAAGCATTCGTTAGGAATTAAATCAGGAATTATTCCCACTTTAGATCCAAGAACTGGTATTTCATGATTTATGGCCTCCAACACAACCCTTGGGCCTCCTTCTCTATGGCTGGATACAATCAGCCCACTGGTAGTTTTATATTTTTTCTCAATGGAGCTGTAATCACAATTCGTTACAATTTTAATCCGATCAGATAGATTTAAGTCATGGATGAGCTGATGAAGGTTTTTTTCCTCAGGACCGGAGCCAATAATTTCAAGATCTTCCTGAATATTAATCCAGCTTTTGATCAGCTGATTAAAGCCTTTAACTGGTTCTAGTCTGCCAATGGCAATTATGGGTCCGGTGCGCGAAGATCGTTCTCCTGCATGCGATGGATTGAACCAATTAGGGATATAAGTGCCCTTAGGGATATTTTCAATCAGCAACTTATTAACGCCTATGACAGCATCAAGATTGGTGAATGCATTATTATTTTTTTTATGACCATGGATTGTCGACACGACTTTAATATTGCTAAAAATTTTTACTCCTTTGCCAATGGTGCTGGCTTTGGCGCCATGGCAATGCAAAATAGAGACATTGTTTTGATTGAGAAACTTAATTAATTTGTATGTGTTGAGTGGAGAATATCTTGAGCCTATGTCTAATGATTGAGTTTTCATTCGACCCATATGATGGTGGATAGATTCATCGCAGATAATCACTTGATCCGATACATCAGACATGAATGAGGACAGTTCATATACATGCTGTTCAATCCCCGCAAAGATTTGACTTGATACCAAATGAGCAATTTTCATTTTTGTTGATTGATGAATTTAAGAATAGAAAACGATATCTTTTCAACTTCTGCTAAAGGTTCAAAATATGGAGAAGGAGATTCAATTTTTGAAATATCTATCCCTCCCTTTTTGTTAAATATGCTGACTACACCGACTCGCTTAGTATTAACCAATTGATTCATCGATTCTCTTATTTTTTTAGCTCCAAAAATCCGTCTATATTTTGGACTCTCTATTTGTATTAAATAGGTTTGACCCTTTGCAGATAGTGCCTCAAACACAAGATTTGAACTATCGGGGGTCACAAACTTTAATGAAGATTTATTTAGGCTATCTTGAAATGTATCAGACTCAGCTGAATTCAAATCAATGAACTGTATATTAGGATAATTATTCAGCCCACCTATTAATTTTAGGTTGAGGGCATCAGGTGTTCTGCGAGAATTATAAATTTTAAACTCATGCTTTGGATGCACGCTTAAAATATAATGAAGTTGCTTCATTAAAATTTCTTCATCAAATTTGTAATGCTTGCTTGGGCCTCCAATAGCTATTATCGCCTTATTTTCATCAACTGGATGGTGAGATATTGCTGCTAGAGAGCCTTGAAATGGGGTAACATTTTTAGGAAGACGTCTTCTACGAAAATCATGTTCTGGAGCTATAATCAAATCAAAAGAATTAAGTTTATAGCTAGGACGAAGTACAGCTATTGAAAATACATCCTTGGTAGTATTTTTTTTTAAGTATTTCTTTGCCTGAAGAATTTTTGAATAGACATCATGACCTGCGCCTATAAGTATTGATGGCCCATCTAATTGATTCTCATTAGCTAACATATCTGAAAAACCTTCATAATTGGAGTAATTGATGGAAGTGATCGAGAGTTCTATCTCTTTTTTAAGCTGATCTAAAAGAGCCTGCACTTGTTTTAGATGTCCAGTCTTTGAATCTTGAAACCAGTAAACGTTCATTAAATTTTTACTTATAATTTGTTATGTTTAAAATACCCTGTCTATGAAGTCTTGTGAAGGTAATACATCTATAAAATTCTCTTAAAATGAATGTTCAAAACTCTAATCATCAAATTGCCATGGATCTTATTTCTCAATATGGTGAAGATGCTGAATCTATAGCCATGTTGAGAGCTGCTGAATACGCAGCCAATCTAAACACTGAGGAGTGGCTTATTTGGGAGGGTGTCATCAAAGAGATACAAAATATTAGCGCTAATCCAAAGCTTCAATAGGGCATTATTTGAAAGGAGCAAGCGGGCATGGCTAACCCGCTCTAATTGGTCTTAGGGAAAAAATTTTAGAGGAAAATTTTTAACCAACTTATTTATATGACAACCTTATTGAAGGAAAGTTCATAATGTTTCTATTTAATGGAAAGAAATAAAAATAATAAGCAATAAAATATAGCCCCAATACCTATACCAAACCCCAGCGGAAGTTCCCCATCTTTATTTTTATTTACAGCGTATAGGCATAAAGTAATGCTTGATCCAATTAAGAGAATTGGTCCAAGTGCTGAAGCACCAAAAATAGACCCAATTCCACCTAACAACAAGAAATCACCAGATCCAATCCCATCTCTTGATCTGATCATTTTGTAGACTTCGTTGATGCAGAACAATATTCCATAGCCAAAAATTAATCCCAGCATAGAGTCTAGTGGAATAGTAAAAAAACTAGTTGAGATATTCAGAGTTAATCCAGATACAACTAAAATAAGGCTAAGTGGCTGAAATAAATGCATGGTTTGCATATCTATTAATGATTGAATGTATAAGCACATTACAATCAAGACGACTGACCATGCCACAGGATTGGTTAATTCCATTTTATTAAATATTAATAAAACGAATGCAGCAATTAATACTTCATTGATCAAGTAGCTAGAGTTGATCTTGGCATTGCATGTCTTACAAATTCCTTGACTATAAACATATCCTACAAAAGGTATAAGTTGGAGAATAGTGAGCTTATTTTTACATAGAGGACAAAATGATCTAGGTTTAAAAATTGTAATTCCAACATCTTCCAATGGGAGCCTGTAAATTAACATTGAAGCGAAACTTCCAAGGCAACCACCCAGTGCAATCAATGATAAATTAGTCAAAACTAATTCCATTATCAATTAATTATTTTTTGCGAGAAATTAAGAAGCATACGATCAATAGACCGACCGTTGGTATAGCATAAAGAGTAATTATTAAAAGTTTATCCAGCATTAATTAGAGTCCTTTGGCGCTTGAGTCTGGGCGTCTTGTATCCCCGAAGCCATAAAACAATCCATTTTTTATTTCTATACTTTCTAATGCTGTGCCAGGCCCAGACAAATAAATTTTCTGACCTAAAGATTCAATTTTTGCGGCATGCTGAACATCAAAACCAGTTTCTAGCATGAGAACATCTGGTTTCCATTGATGATGTATTCTAGGAGCAACAGTTGCATCGGAGATTTCCATTTTAAAAACTAGAGTATTTAAAAGAAATTGAAGAACGGTTGTAATAATTCTAGAGCCACCCGGTGATCCAGTTGCATAAATAGGCTTACCATCCTTCAGGACTATTGTTGGTGTCATGGAGCTTAAGGGTCTTTTAAATGGCTCAATTTTATTTGCTTCTCCACCAATCAATCCAAATTGATTGGGTACCCCAGGAGCTGAAACAAAGTCATCCATCTCGTTGTTCATTAAAATTCCAGTTCCATCAACCACCACGCCAGATCCAAAGCCTGAATTTAATGTGTAGGTATTTGAAACAATGTTTCCATTTTTATCAGCAACTGAAAAATGAGTAGTATCTAGACTTTCATTTTTCAACTCAGATCCTGGAAGAATTTTTTCAGAAGGCGTGATCGAATTAAGCTTAATCTTATTATTGATTTTTTTAGCATATTCTTTGCTGATCAGTGATTGAACCGGAACATCAAAAAATTCTGGATCACCCAAGTATTTTGATCTATCAGCATATGCATACTTCATTGATTCTGTAAGTAATGCTGTATAGGTTGGGGAGTTATGGCCCATCATGACTAAGTCATAATTTTCTAGAATATTTAGCATCTGGATGATATGAACACCGCCAGAGGAGGGCGGCCCCATGGTAATTATTTTATGCTCATTAAAATTACCATGAAGAGTTTCACGCCAAATTGGACGATAATTTTTTAAATCTTTCTTAGTAATCAGTCCGCCATTTTCTCTCATAAAAGCATCTATCTTTGTCGCTACCTCACCTTCATAAAAGCCCTTAACTCCATTTGTAGAGATTGTTTTCAGCGTATTGGCTAGATTGGGTTGCTTTAATCTCTGGTGCATTTGCACAGGATAATTTGAGTAAAAAATATCTTTAAAATTTTTATACTTTCCAAGTTTTTTATATCGCTTATTAAGCGCATCAGCCATGAATGGAGAAATAAGAAAACCTTCTTCAGCTAATTCAATTGCAGGAGCCAGTAATGTAGACCAAGGCAAGCTACCGAATTTCTTGTGCACTTCCCACATCCCATAAACTGTTCCTGGAACCCCAATTGATAAGACTCCTTGCGTAGCCCTCTTTTTATCTACAGATCCATCTGATGCAAGAAACATATTTTTCGTTGCAGCTTCAGGTGCTATCTCTCTATAATCAATGCTGTAGCTTTCTTGTGAAGCTTCATCGAACATGACCATGAATCCACCTCCACCAATATTGCCAGCTCTCGGCAATACCACCGCCAAAGCAAATGCAACTGCTATAGATGCATCATAGGCATTGCCTCCTTCTGCAAGGATCGAGTGACCTGCATTTGTAGCAAGATAATGCTGAGAAACAACCATGCCATTTTTGCCAACCTCAGGATGAACAATTGCTTTGGAATTATAAATTGTAGCCTCTGTATTTAATGCAAAAGCCATCACTAGTAATGCTAAGAATTTCATGTTTATGTGAGCAGGCCTCCATCAACCCTCAAATCAATTCCATTGATATGTATCGCATCATCTGATGCTAAAAAAGCAATTGTACTTGCTATATCATCTGGCGATCTATTCACACCATCAAGAGGCATAATTTTCTTTAATAAGCGAGTATCAATATCTTTTGGCATAATTGGATTAGATGACATAGGGGTTTCGATTGAGGCTGGGCAGACGCAATTGATATTCAAACCCTTCATTCCATATTCAACAGCAAGCGTTTTTGAAAACGCACTAATTCCTCCTTTTGAAGCGCTATATGCTGCTGTCCATGCATGAGCTCCTAGTGCTGCTGTTGAGGATACATTCACAATAGCACCCTTTGATTTTAGTAACAGCGGGAGAGCATGCCTGCACATAAAAAAAGTACCTGTTAAATTTATCTCTAGAATTTGATTCCAATTTTCTAGTTCAACTTCATGGGAATTGTCAAAGCGAAGAATGCCTGCAATATTAATGAGCGCATCGAGTCTTTTATAATTCTTTTCTAAATCTTTAAAAAAATTTTCAGTGCTATTAATTGAAGAGATATCCACAACATGGGCGGAGGAATTTTTATTTTTTAGCATATTTTTTGTTGCATCAAGGTCTTCTTGATTTCTATCTATCATTAAAAGATCAGCGCCTTCAGAGTCTAACCTCAAGGCAGTTGACCTCCCAATGCCTGATCCTGCACCAGTTATAACTACGATTTTATTTTTAAATCTTTCCATGATTTAGATTTTCTTTATGATAATTGCTCTTCAGCGAAAGATTTTGCCCATTTGTAGTTAGCCTTTCCATTTGGGGCTCTTTGCACCTCATCAGTAAAAATTACCTTTTTGGGTAATTTATATGCAGCTATGATGCTACGCGTATCATCAATCAATTGTTCTTCTTTTAAGGTCTTATTATCAACCGTAGATACCACTGCAACAATTTTTTGTCCAAACCTTTCATCGGGCATTCCAACAACAAGGCAGTCAAAAACATCAATGTTTTTCTTTAATGCTTCTTCTACTTCTTCAGGGTAAATTTTTTCGCCTGCTGAGTTGATGCAATTACTTCCGCGGCCTAGAAGGGTGATACTTCCATCACTTTCAAGCTTCGCGTAGTCTCCAGGAAAACTATACCTAACACCATTTACTTCTTTAAAAGTTTCCGCAGATTTTTTTTCATCCTTGTAATATCCAACTGGGACTAGACCCGAAGTTCCAAGCAGTCCAATTTTCTCTGATCCTGGCTCTAATATCTCTCCATCATCTGCAAGAACTATTACCCCAGGATTTATTGAAAATTTTGCTGTTTCTGAGGGGTTATCTCTTGTTGCAATAGAGCTTCCAATCCCACCCTCAGTAGAGCCCATGGTATCCATTAACTTCATATCATGATGTTTAAGCAAACCATTTTTTACCTCGGTGCTCCACATAACACCGCTTGAAATAATGGCTTGTACGGAGCTAATATCATATGCATTATTAGAAGCTTCTGCTCTATCCAAAGCATCAAGCATCGGTCTTGCAAAAGCATCACCCACAATCACAATATTTGTAACATTCTTGTCTTGCACTTGCCTCCATAGTTGGTCAGGATCAAAACCAAGGTTGGATGTGGTAATTACTGTTCCTCCTAGAAGCAAGGGGAGAAAAGCACCTAACCACATCCCTGTTCCATGCATTAAAGGACAGCCAACCAAGCTTTTAATAAATTGATCATTAGCTTTAGATGCCATGATGGATTCTTCTAAATTGTTGAGATCTTCCGGAACATCGTATCCCATGGCTTTGAGGGTTCTAAACAAAAACGCTAGAAATTCTCCTTGTTTGTACATTACCCCTTTTGGCATACCGGTTGTTCCGCCGGTATAAAGCATATAAACAGTTTCAGGATCTCTAGTGATCCTATCCATTGGAGAGTAATCTTGTAAAATTTCTTCATATTTCATACCCTGATCAAAATTAGATTTGCTTCCATCTGGAACTTCAATCCATGCTTTTACATTGGGTAGAGATTTTGCAATTTCATTAATTCTTGAGCTGTAGCATGCATGGTAGAACACTGCTTCAGCATCAGAATTATCCAATAAATAAATTAGCTCTTCTTCCACATACCGATAATTTACATTAATTGGAACACCGCCAATTTTAAAAATTGCATTTTGACCAATGAGGTATTCATTACTGTTATTTAAATACAGTCCTGCTTTAGAGTTTGGACCTAAGCCTTTGCTTGATAGCGCGGCAGCAATCTTACTTGATAGCAGGTCATAGTCTTTCCAAGAAACAATGTCTTCTCCGCAAATTAGTGCATCATTCTCAGGCACTAAATCTGCAACTGTTTCCCATACTGAAGCAAAATCTAAATTCATTACTTATCTCCTTTTCTTAAGTTTTGTCCTATTCTTCTTCCAGAAAAAATACAATCAGCTATTGAGAGCCCAGATACATAAATATTTGAGCAAATTCCAACGGCTGTTCTTCCAGCGGCATATAGTCCTTTAATTTCTTGGTTATCTTGATTTAAAACCTCTCCAGTTTCCTCATTCACTACAAGTCCACCAAGGGTTAGTGTTGTTAGCGGAGCAAGTTTTGAGTCAATTGAAATATCCATAATATGAAAGGGGCCTTTAAGCTCCTTTACATCACTAGCGGCCTTGCCAAATTCACAAGATGATTGTGATCGAGCTGCTTGATTATATTTCTCAACCTCTTCAGTAAGCATATCTGCTGGCAGGCCATAAACTTTCGCTAAATCTACTAAATTGCTTTTCTTCTTAGCATTAAAATACATCAGCATTCTTGCCATATCTCTTTGAAAGGGCAGAGCTTCCTTGGATTGTTTTTTCGCATCATCTAACAAGCTTTCGTCCAATATCAAATATGCTTTACCATCATTATGCTCACACATAGCATCCCCTAGGGTTGCTCCATAAACCATCTCATTGCAAAATCTTTGCCCACTCTTATTTACCACTATTCCCTGCGCAAATGCTAATGGAGGGTTTAAGAACCGCCATGCTGTTACTCGATCCATATGATCGGTCTTGCCGCCAACGCTTTGCCCAAGTCTAATTCCAGAACCTTGATCATTGGGAGTGCCTAGAGGCATTCCATCATAATATTTTGGTGCATATTCTTTAACCATAGAGCGATTAAAAATAAACCCGCCTGTGGAGAGACAGACTCCCATTTTAGCTTTGATATATTTAACCTGCCTGTGGTTTTGCTCAATTTTTTGAGCTCTTTTGATGAAGAGACCACCAATTATTTGCAATAAATTTGAACCTGGGTAAGAAGGCGGAAGAAGCATCTGCAGCATTTCCCCTCGCGAAGTTAATGATTTATGTTTTTGGGCTAATTTTCCTGAGGGTAGCATGAGAATTTTGATCCCAACAACTCTTCCCTCGGAGGTAATAACAAGTGATCGCGCCTCAGTTTGAGGAAAGATTTTTAAACCTTTTTTAATTGCTGATTTCTTTAAGGGATAATAAATTGTTCCCCCGACGCCAATAGGTCTAAATGGACCTTCTTCATAACCCCTATGCCCCCTAGGAGCAGGCTCCGCATTTTCCATGTAGCTTGGCACCATAGAGTTATCTGAATGGTATAAAAAATACCCAGCTCCAGGATAGCTAGTTTTAATCTTGTAATAAGAGGGATCAAATTGAACCCCATTGTCCATAAGCCATTGTGTATTTTCAGCTGAAGTATCACAAAATTTTCTTAAGGTAGATTCTTTTACAATATCTCCTGTTTCTTGAATAAGGTAATTAAACATATTTTCTGGGGAGTCTGTGACGCCCGCAGCAAGCTGAATAGGTGTTCCGCCACCTGCATAAAACACACC
Source organism: uncultured SAR86 cluster bacterium (assembly GCA_902509555.1). Classification (GTDB taxonomy): domain Bacteria; phylum Pseudomonadota; class Gammaproteobacteria; order Magnimaribacterales; family D2472; genus D2472. The sequence continues at coordinate 92,299 of CABWYS010000002.1, read as the reverse complement.
GCCACTTTTAGCAGTAGCGCCACCACCACTTGTTTTATCGACCCCAATAACTGTTAGATTTTGATCGAGGGCTTCATTGGCAGCAGCAATTCCAGCGCCCCCCAAACCTGCAATAACCAGATCAGCTTCATCGTCCCATGCAAATAAGTTTGGATCAGTGATTATTTGTGGCGCTTCAACCTCAGAGAGCCATAGTTCATCATTTGGATTAATTTCAGTTGCCAGCATTTAAGTCCGCAGTTTTGCCTCCATCTACCACCAAACTGGCTCCAGTTATAAATGATGCATCCGAGCTCAGTAAAAAAGTTATTGGTTTTGCAAGCTCGATTGGTTTTGCAATTCTTTTAAGGGGGATGGTATTAATGGTAGCCTCCATCAATTTGTCATCTGGAATAGCTCTCTTAGTTGCAGGCGTTAGAACAGCACCTGGAATAATACAATTTACTCTCACATGAGGCGCTGCTTCAACAGCAGTTGCTCTAGTAAAATTGATTAAGCCAGCTTTTGCAGCCCCATAAGCTGACATATAAGCTACTCCTTTTAAACCAACAACAGATGCTACGTTTACAATTGCACCTTTTTTCGCGTCTTGCATCCAAGGTAAAACTGTTTTAGTTGCAAGGAATACCGCATCTAGGTTTGCTTTAAAATTTGTTCTCCAAGCATCAAGATCAAGATCAATGATTTTGCCTGTGTGAATGGATGGGGCATTGTTTATCAATCCATCTACTTTTCCAAATGAAGTATGAATTTCTTGCAAAGAATCAACGATCTCTGATTCATTGCTGACATCGACATTATGTGAAATTACCTTTGAAGAAATTTTTAATAGCTCCTGATTTGCTTTATCTAGGTTGTCTATATTTCTTCCTGTTATTACTACTGTTGCTCCATATGATAGGCATAACTCAGCAGTTGCATAGCCTATGCCAGCACTAGCACCTGTGATGTATATAACTTCGTTTTCAAGTATATTTTTCATATCCCCCCAATGAAAAATTTAGAAACCTATATTAAAACCTAATGACATATACAAATAGTCATCCATAAATTTTATGTGATATGGATCAGATTTGTAACCTAAAGTTAGGCCAAAGCCGACGTTTTTATATGAAGAAAAATACTGAGCTTTTGTATGAACTTCTCTTCCGCTTGGATCAAGATCCAAACTCATAGAATGAAAGAGAACATTTTTTTCTTTTGTTCTATAGGTTGGAACATTTAGCTGAAGAGCACCAGATTCTATTCGAATGGGTTGATCAATGGTTACTATAAATGAGTCTACGTTGTTAAAAATTGAAGATTTTAAAAATCCAACTCCAAAAGCAGACGAGTAGAGGTTTGAAAGAGACTTAATCATGCCAAGCTCATTAGAAATGCCATTTGATTTACCCCAGTAAAATGATCCAAACAATTTACCTCCTATTAAATTCATTGAATTGGATAGCCCTGCAAATGAAGTTAGCTGATTATTGCTACCATTAAAAGCTCCTGATCCACTTAAGCCCAAGCTAGCATCATTTTCTTTCATTATTCCAAGTTGGAATGATGGTATGCTAGATTTTGGTTGAATTTCTAAAAGAGCAACGGTGCTGGAATTTCTTTCACCAAAAATTTCATTTGCTTTAAACTTATTTCTACCAGATGAAAGTGCAACTGCAATATCAAACCCTTGTAAGCCTTGAAAAGTTGAGCCAAAAGTTGTTCCCGTAGCACTAAAATTTAACCAGGGATTGCTAAACTGAGATCTAAGACTTTTTTTAGATCGTAATTCAGAATCTTGAAACACTCCCATTGCCCAACTTCCATTTAGCCCATGACTTAAAAATGAGTTATTAGAATGGTCATAATAGGAAAAAAAATGATTTTTATCTGCTCTTGCGTTGAGCAAGTGATATGGAGTAAAAAGTTCTTGAGAAAAGTTATGAGTTTGAAGTCCACCAATCTCTAATTCAGTCTCTCTAGAAGTTACTATGTAAGAAATAGGGGTTTGCATGCTTTCAAACCCATCCATGTTTATTATTTGATTTCTATAATCAGAGGCTAAACTCCCAAGAGATCTTCTAAAAGGCGCATCTAATTCATCAAAAAATATCACTGAATGATTGCCAATGCCATTACTAATAGCATCTCCAAATGAAGGGCTGGTTAATTGTATGTTAGAAAATATTGCTGGTGCCATTGGTCCAGATAAATTGAGCGACATCATTGCGCTAACTTGACCGACTGGCTCTGTAGCAGCATTTAGATCCATAAGCCCCTGACCATAAATTGCTTTATCAGCATAGACACCATTTTTTATTTGCGGTAGCAAATAACCTAGAAACAATCTCCTGGCTTCCAAGCTGACCCTCAAAATGATCGGCTATGACAGCCAAACCCCCAGATACAAACGGAGCTGCAAATGACGTGCCGCTGGTAACGGCGTAACAGGAGTTATCTGTAATGCAGTTGTTGTAATTATCATCATTGGTATTGCCAATATATATCCCAGTATCCGATGTTGAGGTGGGATATGCAGCGGTTATTCTTCCCCCGGGTGCAGAAATACAATAATCCTGAGCAACACCACACCTGCTCGAAAAGTCGCTGATCTGACCATTTTCATCAACGGAGGCAACTGCAATGGAATGACCTTGAATTTCTGGGATGTAATGAGCCATTCCGGGCAATAGTTCTGGGCTTGAATAGTCAACACCTTGATCTGCGTAACCTCCCGCATTCCCTGCAGCCCATACATAGATAGTTTTTTCTGAATCAGGAGTTCCAACCTGAGACATCTCAGCGATAGTATTAGGAAAAGCATATCTAACTTGTGCCTCAGTATAATCAATGATATTGCCTGAATAGCCATAACTGTTATTAACTATGTCCACATCATAGTCATTATAAATTTCAAAAAGCTGGCTAAAAAAATTATCTATTCCAGTAAAATCAGGTGCTCCAGATACATTGCCTGATCCATCATCGTCACCGATATCAACAGGATCATAGTCTGGATCTGGTTCAGCAAGTTGAATGGCTACAAATAGAACATCTGCTTCAAAAGCCACGCCGTGCATTGGTGTGATATCTGTTTTGTCTTGTTTACCAGCTGCCACAGAAGCTACCATGGTTCCATGTCTTTTTTGTTTTGTATTTGGGGTGTAATTTGAGTAATTGAGAGCGCTATCATTCGATAGCCTTGTAGCACTAATCTCAACATGCGTATTATCTAGACCAGAGTCAGTAATTCCAATTGTAATACCTGCTCCAGTTCCACCTCTAGCATAAGCAGATGATGCATTAATCATCTTTAAACCCCATTGGCTTTGATACTCATAGTAACCCTCGTATTGATCCTTCAGCTCATCAAAAGAGAGGGTTGGAGGAGTTGCGGGCGGGGTAGGAGTCTGGGCAACTACAGGTGAGTTATTGGAGCCACCACCGCCACCTCCACCACAAGAAATTAGAGTAAATAAAACCAATGCCAGAGTTCTGTTTTGCTTCATAATGGTTTAGGATTCTTTGACTGTAATTAAATTAAAAATATGTCTGATAAATATAACGAAGTTTTAGCAAATCTAACAGCCGAAGATCAAATTTATGCCTTCGAAGAAGTTACTCATTCCTCAGGAATCACTTACCGTGAATTTAAAAATACCCCTAAAACATTAGCAAACTTTTTTGAGTTTGGCCTTTTATTTCCAGAATGGGAATTTATTGTTTTCAATGACGAGAGATATAGTTATCAAGATATTCATAATAAGGCAGCTCAAACAGCTAACGCTCTAAAAAATGCTGGCGTTAAAAAAGGGGACAGAGTTGCAATTTGCATGGCCAATAATCCTGAATACATTATCTCATTCATGGCGGTGACCTCGATGGGCGCTGTCTGTGTTTTACTGAATTCATGGTGGGTTCCTGATGAAATTACTTATGGGCTAGAAAACTCTGGAGCCACCGTATTAATTGGTGATGAGAAAAGATTGTTAGGTTTAGAAAAATTTACAGAACTCAAGAAGATTGTTGTCAGGCCAGTTAATAAATCAAATAACTATGAGGATTTTAATGAGTTTATAGGTAGCCAATCAGAAAACTTTACTGAGCCCAGTTTAAATACCCATGACAATGCGACAATCTTTTATACATCTGGTTCAACTGGCTTTCCTAAAGGAGTGCTATCAACTCATAGAAATATACTTTCAACATTGTTTAGCTGGGCTTTAGTAACAACTCTAAAAAGAGAGGTTGAAGATACAGATGATAATTCAGAATCTCAGTCTGTTGATGAGGCTCCTAAACTACAAGCAGCAATTTTGCATTGTGTACCATTATTTCATGTCACAGGAAGCCATTCAGGATTTCTTATGAGCATCATTGCAGGAAGAAAAATGGTCATGATGCCTAAGTGGGATCCAGGCGCGGCACTTCAATTAATTCAGGACGAAAAGATAGGAGCCATAACAGGCGTTCCAACGCAAACTTGGGATCTTTTAACTCATCCTGACAGAGATAAGTATGATTTATCCTCATTCAAGGAATTAAGTGGCGGCGGCGCGCCAAGACCTCCTGAACATGTTAAAAAATTGAAAGATGGGTTTAAAGATAGCGAACCATCTATAGGATATGGGTTAACTGAAACTAATGCAGCTGGAACGTTAAATTTAGGCAAAGATTATCTTTCTCACCCTGGAAGCTGTGGCAAGGCGGTACCACCTGTAACAGATGTTGCAGTTATTGATGAAAATTGGAATTTTCTTGATGAGGAAAAGGCTGTTGGAGAAATTGTAATTAAGAGCCCTGCAAATATGGTTGGGTATTGGGGCAATCAAGAAGCAACAGATGAAGTTTTTAATGATGATGGTTGGTTTAGGTCTGGAGATCTTGGATATATAGATGATGGTTTTGTTTATATCGTTGACAGGGTAAAAGATATGGTGATTAGAGGAGGAGAAAATATTTCATGCATTGAAGTGGAGACAGCCATCTATAACCATCCTTCTGTGCAGGAAGCAGCAGTGTTTGGTATACCTGAAGAGCGTTTAGGGGAAACTCTTTGCGTAGCTATATGCTTGAAACCTTCTATGCAATTAACTGAACAAGATTTAAATGATTTTTTGAAGGATAAACTGGCTGCATTTAAGATACCTTCATTTGTTCAAATTGGTTTTAAAGAATTGCCGAGAGTAGCTTCAGGAAAATTTTCTAAGACACAGTTACGCGATATTTTTACTTCAATTGAAGAAAATCAATCATAATAAAATTAACTCTCAATTAAATTTATTGTATAAAGGGGTATTAAATTATTAGATATCTATGGCATCTCGCGTTTTAATCATAGAAGACGAACCTGATATTCGTAAAACGATTGATTACAATCTTTCTAAGGAATCCTTTGAGGTTGTTCAAGCCGCATCCATACAAGAAGGGGAAAAGGCGCTGGCTTCAAATAAGATAGATGTAGTTATCTTAGACCTTATGCTTCCAGATGGGTCTGGTTTAACTCTGTGCAGAGATATAAAATCTGAACCTAAAACAAAAGATATTCCCGTCATAATATTAACAGCCAAGACTGAGGAGGTTGATAGAGTTGTTGGCTTCGAGTTAGGTGCTGATGATTATGTCACCAAACCTTTTAGTGTTAGAGAATTAATCTTAAGGGTTAAAGCTATTTTAAAAAGGGGTGTTTCAAAAGAAATAACAACAGATAATGTCCAAGATTCATTTGGAGAACTCACTATAAATTATGACGAGCATCAAGCCTACATTAATAATCAAGAAATTTCTCTTACGGCACTAGAGTTTAAATTGCTTAAGCATTTAATTAATAGAAAGGGTAGAGTGCAAACAAGAGATCAACTTCTAGAGGATGTTTGGGGATACAGTTCTAATGTTACAACTAGAACAGTCGATACTCATATCAAACGTTTAAGAGAGAAACTTGGCATAGTTGGCGATCATATTCAAACCATTCGCGGAGTAGGCTATCGATTTTCTAGAAAGACAGATTAATTAGAATGGGTATTCGAACCCGAATTTTTTTTATTACGCTATCCTGTTTATTCATTGGTATTTCCCTTTCATTTATTGTTGCAGAAAGAGATTTGTCTCTGAAGCTGCAAGCTCAAATTGAAACTGAGCTTTCAAGACAAGCAAAAATTTTAAAAAAATCAATATCTGGCTTAATAGATTCTAATGACTTAGATATCCTAAAAACTGAGGTAGATGAGTATGCTTTTGCCTCTGATTCGAGGATCACTATTATCTTAAAAAATGGTGATGTAATTATTGATTCAGATATAGAAACTAGCAGAATCAATGACCTTGATAACCACAGTGATAGACCAGAAATCATAAGCGCATTCAATGATGGTTATGGTTCAAGCAAAAGGTATAGTTCAACAGTTAAGAAAGAAATGTATTATTTTGCGCTTTTAGATAAATCTTACGACCAAGAGAGAGTAATTAGGATATCAGTTCCCTATGAAAACTTGGACCAACTCTTAGCATCTTTGGGGAACTCGATTACCCTAATAGTTGTTGTTGGACTTATTGTTGCAATTTTAGCAAGTGTCCTTGCTGGAGATTACATAAGAGCAAGTTTTGTTGAGTTAGAAAAAGCTGCAGCTGAAATTTCTGCAGGTAGCTATAAGAAAAAAAACTTAGAGTCTCTTCCTACTAAACGCTCAGACGAAATTGGTTCTATGGCTAGAAATATTTCAACTATTTCTCTAAATTTAAAAGATCAAATTTCTTTAATTGCCAAACAAAGAGACCAATTTGGTTTGGTGCTAGACGGGTTAGGCGAAGGAATTATGGTGCTTAATGAAGATGGCATCATTACATTTAGAAATGATCAGATCATGCAAATTCTTGGGTTAGATGAAATCTTAAATAAGTCAATTATTGATTTGAATATACCCCCCTTAAAACAACTTTATAAAAAAGCTTTAAAAAAAGGCAAGCATGATAGTGAATTTGAAATTGATACAGAGGGTGATGATACAAGATGGATCTTAGCGCACATGAACAAAGCTAAGGCAACAAAAGAATTAATCTTAGTAGTTCATGAAACAACTCAACTCAGGGAGATGGATTCAATGCGAAGGGATTTTGTTTCCAACTTATCACACGAACTTAGAACCCCGGTAAGTGTGATTAAAGCTAACTCAGAAACATTATTAGATGGTGCCTTAGATAATTCGAAGGATGCTAAAACATTTTCTAAAGCTATTTTGCATAATGCAGATCGCTTAAGTGAGATGGTAACTTCGCTGATAGATTTATCACGCATTGAATATGGAGATTTAAAATTTGTAATAGAGCCAATAATCATAAATGAAGTGATTGACACGGTTATCTCATCATTCAAAAGCAAAGCTAAAAGAAAAAATATTGATCTAGTATTTAATTGCCAAACTGATATTGAGGTTCAAAGTGACACTAAAGCCATCGAAAGAGTTTTAAATAACTTAATAGATAATGCATTTAAATATAGTCCTGAGAGTTCGTTAATTGAAATTAAGGCAAGAAAGCAGGCTAATTTTTTAAGAATTTCAGTCTTAGATTCCGGCGAGGGTGTTCCAGAGGAAGAGCAAAAGTTTGTTTTCAAGAGATTCTATCGAACGGCTAAAGCAAGAGCTAATACCAAGCAAGGCAGCGGACTTGGCCTCGCCATAGTTCGAAATCTTGTAAATAACTTACAAGGTGATGTAGGTGTGGAGACAAGAAAGGAAGGTGGGTCCGAATTCTGGTTTACTCTCCCATTATCATAGTTCATCTAATTATTAATGAGCTACACTAAGGGTTAAAAGCATCTTATGAATATTAATTACATATATATCAAAAAAGTCTTAATTGGTTTTATGACTCTTTTTGCTGGGTATGTTTTATATCTACTGATTTTATCATTTATCTCCAGGCCTGATTCTATGAATATAAATTTCAGCCCCATTCAGAGATCTGCTCAATTTAGCTCTAGCATTGAGACAAATCAAATAAAGTCGAGCTCATCATCAACTTTTGATTATAAGGTTATAGGATATAGAGCGGGCTCTACAAGAGCATCAGTAATTCTTAAGAGAAACAATCAAACGTTTGTTGTACAGCAGGGCACATTATTAGAAAATAAATACAAATTACTCAGTGTGAACAGTGAATATGCTACATTTGAAGATAATGGAAATCTTTTCCAACTAAGTACAAATTTAATAGTAGATAATTAAAATGATTAATAAAATTAAATCTATAATTTTCATTCTATTTATCTTTATATCTGTTCAATCTCAAGCACAAGAAACTTTCTTGCTTAATTATCAAGATGTAGATATAGCAAAAGTTACTCAAGATATTTCTAAATTTTCTAAAAAGACTTTGATACTTGATCCAAGGGTTAAAGGGAGAATTTCAATTTTTTCCGATTCAATTCTCTCGGCTGAACAAGTTTGGGATGTTTATTTGAGAACGATTCAGGTGCATGGTTTTGCAGCTTTATCTGATGGTGGGGTGGTTAGAATTGTCCCTGAAAATGAGGCAACCAGAGACTCAAATGAATCTTTAAGTCAGTCCTCCATAGAAACAAAAATATTTACTCTAAACAATAGAGCAGCAGGAGAAATTTTAAGTCAAATAAAACCTATCACTGGGAGGCAATCTCACCTCTCGAGCATCCCATCGATTAACTCAATCCTTTTGGTTGATAAAAAATCAAATATTGAAAGGATTGGTCAACTGCTCAAGAAAATTGACCAGAATGATAGCGCCGCGATAAAGATTATTAAGTTAAATAATCTTTCTTCAGTTGAGGCTGTAAGGATTCTTGATCGATTAAAAGCGCAAAACAATCCAACTATAAACAACTTTATAGCGGTTCCTTTCACTCCATCAAATTCAGTGATTATTTCCGCAGATCAGGTAGTTACAAATAATATTACTGAAACATTGAATGCGTTGGATAAAGATGCGTTAACTGGTGGTTCGATTGCTGTTTTATACCTTAAATATGCAAAAGCAGAAGAAGTGGCAACTATTATTAACACTGTCTCATCTAGGTTTGCTGGTGATGAGAATGAAAAACCAATAGTTACCCACCATCGCGAAACTAATTCATTAATTGTTTCTTCAGAAGAAACAAATCTTGAGGTTATTCGAAATTTGGTATCTAAATTAGATATTAGGAGGGCACAAGTCCTTGTTGAAGCAATCATTGTTGAACTTTCTGAAACGGCTGCAAAGAGTCTGGGGGTTGAAACAATTTTTGCCGGTGCTCAAGATGGAAATATTCCCGTCGGCATTACCAGATTCCAGAATGGATCAAATCCTGATTTGATTGCCTTGGCAGGATCGCTGATTGAAGATGGTGAGAATGCTACTTTAAGCAATGTTGCATCCTCTTCTTTGTTACAGTCTTCTGGTTTGGTTTCAGGGTTTGGAGATTTAAGTGGCGGAGATAGTTTTGCTGGCATTATAAGCGCGGTTGCCGACGATCAAAACTCAGATATCCTATCAACGCATACAGTTATTGCGATGGATAATGAACCTGCAAATTTAGTGATAGGTCAAGAAATACCCATTACAACTGGCGAGAGTCTTGGTTCAAATAATGCCAATCCTTTTCGCACAACTTCTCGCCAAGAAGTTGGTATAAAACTTTCTATCACACCACAAATTAATGAGGGTAACTCTGTAATTTTAGAAATAAAACAAGAAGTTTCTGGTGTTGTTGGTCCTTTAACAGGAACAGCAGATCTTATTACTAACAAAAGAAGCATTGAAACAACCGTCTTGGTTGATAACAATCAAATGATAGTTTTAGGTGGTTTAAATGAAGATGATCTCCAGGAAAGCGTCTCCAAAGTCCCATTGCTTGGCTCTATTCCAGTTTTTGGTAGGCTCTTTAGTTCATCTGCTGAATCCAGGGTGCAAAGAAATCTAATGGTATTTTTAAGGCCCACAATATTAATGGATTCAGCTGACGTTACTTCTCTTTCAGGAGAAAAGTACAATTATATCAATGCAGAAAAAATCATAGGATCATCTAATAAAAATATTTTAGATCTCACTGAATAGTATATGACGAAGAATCAGGTTATTGCCCCAAAGAGTCCTTTATTGCCATATGAATTTGCAAAAACTCAAAGGGTGATAGCGTTTGAAGAAGATCAAAAAGCCCAAGTTATTTCAGAGCAACCACTGACAAAGGAACTATTCCAAGAGCTATATCGTTTTCTTGCGAATCATTTTAAATCTCATACATGTACCCCCACCGAATTTGATCAACTGTTAACAGAGTTCTATTCCGCTGGTGATGATGATGGAATATTTAATTCAAGCCTTCCAGAGAACTTTGATTTGCAATCATTTGCAAATACATTAGCTCCAACTGAGGATTTATTAAGCGGAGCAAATGATGCTCCTATCATTAAATTGATTAATGGCGTAATAAGCCAAGCAATCAAAGAGAGGGCATCAGATATTCATTTTGAGCCATATGAAGAAAACTTTATTATCAGGTATAGAGTGGATGGAATTTTGCAACAAGTTTTGGCTCATGATTCGAGGCTTTCAGCGCCAATTATTTCACGCTTAAAAATTATTGCTCGATTGGATATTGCTGAAAGAAGAAAGCCTCAAGATGGAAGAGTATCCCTATCATTAGGCGCAAAAAAAATTGATGTTCGAGTTTCTACCTTGCCATCATCATATGGCGAAAGAGTTGTTTTAAGATTATTAGATAAACAGGCGGCGCAAATTAATATTGGTGATTTGGGTTTACCAGATTCAATTTTAAGAACCTATAAAAATGCTTTGCAATTTTCAGAGGGTATTATTTTAGTTACTGGACCGACTGGCTCTGGCAAAACCACAACATTGTATTCAGGCCTTCGACACATAAGTGATACTTCTCAAAACATCCTTACTGTTGAGGATCCTATTGAGTACACTTTGCCAGGAATTGGCCAAACACAAGTAAATAATAAGGCTGGATATGATTTTGCTTCAGGCCTAAGATCAATCTTGCGACAAGATCCCGATATAGTCATGGTAGGAGAAATTAGAGATATTGAAACTGCTAAGATCGCTATTCAAGCAAGCTTAACAGGGCATTTAGTTCTCTCTACAATTCATACCAATAGCGCCATTGGCGCCATTGCTAGATTAAGGGACATGGGTATTGAGTCATATCTTTTGTCATCAAGTTTGCGAGTAGTCATTGCCCAAAGACTTGTTAGAAGACTGTGCGAAGATTGCAAGACACCCATTAAGCCGTCTGAGATAATTCAAAAAGAATTTCTAATTACTAAAAACGATAACATCTATCAAGCCGAAGGTTGTGCAAGCTGCAATCACACAGGTTTTAAAGGTAGGATTGCTCTTGCAGAATGCATTACTATCTCTGATGAATTAAAAGCTTTAATTCATGACGAAGCCTCAGAAGCAAAGTTAATTGAATCAGCATTTAAAGACAATCTATCCTTAGACTCATCTTCATCACAACTTCTGCGTGATGGTCTAACCTCATATGAAGAGCTTTTGAGAGTTCAAAATTATCAAGATGCCAACTTATAAATACATTGCAATCAATGAATCTGGAAAAAAAGTTAATGGGGTTTTAAACTCTAAATCTGAACGCGGTGCAAGACAGCAAATTAAAGCATCAAACTTAACACCTCTATCATTAGGTAAAACTAATAGAAATCATTTCTTAAAGGCTAGGGTTTCCCATAAACAACTGCTGTTTGCCACTAGACAAATTGCAACTTTACTGGATTCGAGCATATCCATTGATGAAACTTTAAAATCTATTGCTCTTGAAGTAGAAGATAAGTCTCTTTCTGCGGCATTGCATTCTGTTAGGGATGAAATCCTGCAAGGGTCTAGAATTGCTGAAGCAATGTCTTCACATCCATCAATTTTTAATGAAACCTATACATCACTTGTTTCGGCTGGAGATGCTGCGGGGAACCTTCATATTGCTTTTAGCAATCTTGCAGATTATCTAGAAGAATTTGCACTGGTCAGGCAGCAAGTTATTTCGGCGTTAGCCTATCCTATGATCTTGATGGTATTTTCAGTGGGAGTGGTTTTTGCTCTCTTAACATTTGTTATGCCCCAAGTTGTTGAGCAGTTTGTTCGTGCAGGTGCTCAACTACCAACTTTGACCGCAGTCTTAATGGGCTTATCAAATTATTCTGGATTAATTCTTTTAATATCTTTTTTACTAATCTTGGGTTGTTTTTTTTATTACAGATATCTCATTCAAAATAATCAAACAGCAATCTCTATTCATAGAAGATTCCTTAAAATTCCTCTTATTGGTACATTTATTTTAAATGCAGAGGTCGAACGTTTTTCAAGGGTGATGCATTTGATGATGAAGTCAGGCTTAAACTTAGATGTTGCTATGCAGCAAGCTCATGTTGTCATAGGTAATAAATATATCGCCAAATCTTTAGAGGATGCTAGGGTTGAGTTGGTAGAGGGCAAAGATTTCATTCAATCACTTAGAGAAGCCAATATTTTCCCGTCTTTATTTTTACAGCTACTTTCAAGTGGGTATAAGTCTGGAAATTTAACATTTATGTTTGAAAAAGTTGCACAATACATGAAAGGTGAAATAGAAAGCAAAAGGTCCACTGTTTTATCTTTGCTTGAACCTTTGGTTATAATTTTTGGTGGCGGTATTATTTTGTTAATTGTTTTAGCAATTTTATTGCCCATCATGCAGATGAATAGTATGGCTTTAGGATAAATATGAAAAAAAATAAACCTGGTTTTACCTTAATTGAGCTTATGGCCGTGATAGTCATCTTAGGTATTTTAGCTACTATCGTTGCCGTTAATGTCTCACCTTTTTTGCAAAGAGCTAATCTTGAAAAGATGAGAGCAGATCTCTCTCAAATTGAGAAAGCCCTGGAGTTATATAAATTTAACGAGCGATCATACCCCTCAACAGATCAAGGGCTTCAAGCATTAATTAGCCCCCACAATGAGCTTAAACGTCCTTACTTGTATCCTGAGAATGGGTATATTAATACAACTCCTTTAGATCCATGGGGTCGAGAATATTTGTACATTCAACCAGGCCAAAAAACTAAAAAATATGACATTTATAGTCTTGGTGCAGATGGTTTAGAGGGCGGCTTTGGAGACGATGCTGATATAGGTAATTGGATTTCAGAAAATTAAATTTATCACCAGGCTTTACTCTTTTAGAGCTTTTAGTTGTTTTAATTTTAATGGGCCTTATTTCTGCCGTCATTGTTACCAATACCTCCTTTGTTGATAGATACCAATCCGATCAAGTGGAACCCTATAAAGAATTCCTTAACTTTCTTTCTGAAGAAAGTGCCTTAACTAAAAAAACTCTTGCATGGTTTATTGGAGAGAATACCCAATCTATTTATACTTTAAAAAAAAATGAATGGCATTCACAGAATTTTGATTCTTCGTACTACCCAAATATAAGCAATAAAATTATTTTTAAAGATGCTCGCGGTCAGACACTTTTATTTTCAAATGAAACTGAATTACCTTTTTTAATTTTTTATCCATCTGGTAAATCGTCTGGTGGCGAAATCCATTTTAATAAAGATAACTCAGGAAGAGTGCTCACCATAGATGCCTTTGGTAAAGTAATAGACAATAGAAATAATTATGTTGCTTCAAAAGGGCTTTAGTCTTCTAGAGGTTGGCGCTGCTCTGCTAATTCTTGGCTTGGCAGTCACTTCTATCTTTCAATTTATTTCATCCACTACATTATCTGCTTTTGATCTAGAGGAAAGAGCTTATGCAAGACAAATTGCAAACAATAGATTGGCGCTTGCCCAGACGCTTGAACCAATGATTGGAATCAATGAAAGAGATGGCCAAATAGATTTTGGTGGAAAAACTTTTTTTTGGTCAGAAAGTATTATTCAAGGCTCTAATCAGATGAATGAAATTAGAATTTTGGTCAGTAAAAATCAGCAAGTAGCGTTATATGAATTGAGAGTTTTCATTGAAAAAAAATAAGGACTTCAAAAAAGGTTTTACTTTGATTGAAGTATTAATATCTATTGTCATTTTGAGCCTCATAGCAGTCATCACCTCCAATTTTTTAAAATCTTCAATTCAATCAAGGGATTTAGTATTAGGGAAATCTCAATACATTTATGAATTTAATTTGCTGACCAGTACCCTAAATGAAGATTTAATCAATGCCGTAAACGTTTCTCTAATAAATTTCAGAGGTGATAGTGAAAAGGCTACTTTTATCGGTGGAGCTGATACTGACAGCTTTTCATTTACAACCAAAGCGATTACTGAAGATATATCGTCCAAAGACCTAGTAAGGGTTCAATATGTTTTAGAAAATCAATCATTGGTGAGAAGACAATTTTATGCGGCCTCACCCGCAAATCCCCTGGAATATATGGAAACTATTTTATTTGAAGATATAGATAATTTTCGGTTGGAATTTGCTGACAAAACACGATGGTTTTATTCGTGGCCTCAAGGGTCAATCACGCAAAGACAAATTCCTAGCTTGATAAAAGTTTCAATAACCAATATTCAAGATGAATCATTTGTATGGATAATAAATCCCAACATCAATACTGTTTATGAATAAGCCAGGCGTAGTACTGATTTCAACATTATTAATTTTGATGGTCATGTCTATTATCAGCATTCAGATCAGTAAAAATTTTTTTCTTTCACTCCAACGAGATTTATATATAGATTTCAAGAACCATAGCTTGCAGCTGTTATTGAGCTCAGAGAAACAAGCTATCAAGTCTATCCAAAAAGAAATGATCTCTTTAAATGAAAAGTTAATTAACAATGATCCAGTTCTTAACCATAGCTATTTCTTTTCAAATGAATTAGCCACAATTCAAGTGGATGTTTCCGATGCCTCTAATTGTTTTAACCTAAATAGTATTTTTATTAAAACTGGTGATGGCGTTCAAATTAAAAAAGACAACAGAGAATGGTTAGAGCGGTTATTAAGATTAAAAGGCCTTGATGCTCCAGAGATAGAATCATTTATTGACCAGTTAATTGACTGGGTTGATCCTGATAATCAGCCCTTAAATTTCGGTGCAGAAAACTATTTTTACATTGGACCCTTATCTCCAATTAATCAATATACTCCAAAAAGATTGCTTTCTAACCTTTCAGAAATCAAAAATTTTCCTGTTTTAGATCAAATTAGTTTTAAAAAAATATCTAATAATTTATGTGTCTTACCTGGGATTTCAAATCAGTTAATTAATGTCAACACATTAAATGATAGTCACACAAATTTAATAGCATCATTTTTTGATGAAGAAAATTTAGAATTTATTGATAGTCAGATATTAGATACTCCGGAAAATGGCTATGATTCTGCTAATGAATTTGCTAATAAAATCACCCAATCATCCTCATGGCCATCACAGGTGCTCAGCATTAACTCAAATACTTTTCTCATCTCTACCAGGATATACAATCAAACTTTTTCCAATCAGCTGGATAGTCTTGTTATATTAGATATATCTAATTCAGCAAAAGTTTTGAATAGAGATTTTATTTTCTAACGTGCATGATTAATTACTTTATTAAATTTGATGACCTGAGCCTATCTACTGTTAAGCTTTTTACGTATGACGAGGGTAATAAAAATCAAGTTGGGAAATTTAATTTAATAGATGCAAAAGAAGGGCTCCTTCCTGGCAACAATCTTTACATCATGCTTCCTTCCGCATTGTTTGGATTCAAGGCCACAAAAAATGAGATTGGATTAAAGGATGATATTTTAAAAGCAAATATTTTTAGTGAGTCTGAGGATGGTCTTATCAGCAATATCTCAGATCTAAAATTCTTTTTTCAGCCTAGCTTAAATCTAGCATCTTGGATAAATTACAGCACCTATAATTCTATCGCTGAGCATTTTAGTGATTTTGACGGAGATGTTTATGTTTATCCTGAACATTTTTTATTGCCAGAGGGTATTAATTCTATTTATATTGCTGAGCATAGCTTCATTTGTTCATTTGAAGATTTGACTGGATTTAGTGGCTCTAATGATTTGCTAGAGGATTATCTGCAAATTTTGGTATCTGATGGCTTGGATTTAAAAACATTACAAGTTTTAGGTGAGTCAGAGCCAGTACTTTTAAATAAATTCAAAGGTTTAAATTTCAAAAAAATACAATTTTCTGATATTCATATTAATTTTATAAATAGTCTTAAGTTTAGTAATGTCAATTTCTTTAAAAGAAAACTCTCATTTCAATATATTAAACAGAAACTAAAATTTAATTCTTTTGAATTCTGGGCTCTCAATATCTCAGCACTCATATTTTTGATAGCACCATTAGTTATTTCCTACAATTTAAACTCATCGGTTAATACCTATAAACAAAGCACTATAAAAATCTTTGAACAACTAAATCCAAATTTTAAAAGATTGGTTAATGCGCGCGCTCAGATTGATAATTTAACAAGAAATATACCTAAGCAAAAAAATATTTCTAAGCAAGATCTGAGTGTTTTGAAATACTTGGATGCATTTAGAGATGATTCAATTCAAAGGATTGCCATTAATCTCAAAGAGCAAGAAATTAACATTCATTTAGAGGGGCTGCCACTCTTCAAATTAAATTTATTAAAGCAAATATTGAAATCAGAAGACCTCAATTTTATAGAGTCTGATCTGATAGAAAAAGATGATGGTTTCTTTGGTAACTTACTAGTGCAATATGAAACTTAGTATGCTGGCAGAATTTTGGAATGCTCGTGATCGAAGAGAGAGATTCTTACTTCTAATAGTTCTTGCAGTTTTTATACTAGTGTTATTAGGTGCATATTTTAATAAAGCATCTAGCTCTATTGCTTATCAAAGCAAAGCTCTGGAGAAGTCAAAAAATGATTTTTACTACGTGTTTGAGAAAGCTAATACTGCTTTAACTTACCAAAATACTCAACAATTTATTAAGCAGACATCCTCTGTTGAAGATTTTGTAATCTCTCAAGCGCAATTAAGCAAAATTTCTAATTTTAAAATATATGAAGACAATGACAAAAAGTTCTTCTCTTTCACTCAGCAAAGTATTGAAGGTAGCGCTCAATTTTTAGAAAACATTGCCAGTCATTCAAGTATATTGATTGACTCAATTGATGTTGAATTTTCAAAAAATCGATATGAAATTATTTCTGTTTATAGAAATTTATGAAATAGTAACTTTGCTTGAATATAGTTCGTGGAATAGCTTGATAGCGATTGAATCTGAAATTCCCCATTTGGTAGATGTGATTGTTTGAATCTCAAGTTTTTCAGCAATAAATTTAAAAATGTGTAATGCATGATCGATAACGTCAGCTCTATCAGGAGAAAATTTATATTTTTTTATTTTTTCTTCGGTATCTAGCTTCGAAAGTCTTTCAGATTTTTTGATAAATTCATTTAGGGACATTTCTTTTGATCCGTGGGAATTAAGAAATGATCTAATATTCCCTCCGATGCCAATTAACTTTTTCTTTGACTTGATTGATTGCAGCCATTCTTCTAGGCGTTGCCATTCTTCTGTCTCATCTCTCTTGAGCATATTCCGTACAGCCCCAAGCTGAAAAGACCGAATAATCGTATCTTCTTCATTGCGAATAAAGAATTCAGTGCTTCCACCCCCCAAATCTACAAAAATTTTATTTTTACCTGTATTGCTTTTGGGGTGAAATCTAATCAATTTTGCTTCTTCTAATCCAGATATTACCCTCAGCGGATGATTGATCGCTGTTTCTATGTAACGTCTAGCATCTTCAGAGTTAGAGGTATCCCTGAAAGCAGATGTGGCGACTATCTCATAATGACTAATAGAATTTTCTTTAAATACTTTCTCATACTCACGAATAGTTTCAATGACTTGATCTAACTTACCTATACTGAGATTTCCTTCTTTAAAAACGTCGCTTCCAAGTCTTATGGGAGACCTAATTCCTTCAATAAATTCAATTGATGCAGGTGTTGTTTTGAATATCTTAGATTTAATGGCATTGGTTCCAATGTCAATGGACGCAATTTTCATTTACTCATCGTCCATGTATTTGCTTAAAACCTTGTATTGTTCATAGTCCAAATTGTTGAACTCAACGCCTTCTAACAAGACTTTATAGTTATTAATATTTTTGGACCAAGTCAGAGGTTTGAGAAGTTTTTTCTCCTCATAATCTGTTTGGTTCAATAGAAATCTTAATGCGGTTAAGCGCGCAATCATTTTATTGTTTGCATTGATTGCAATCCAAGGAGAGAAGTTAGGAGAAGTCTTCTCAAACATTTGTTCTTTATAAAGCGTAAAAGCATCCCATTTTGTCACGATGCCTTCATCATTGGCGGAGAGCTTCCAATACTTTAGTTCAGAGTGCTTGCGAGCTTTCATTCGTTTCTTTTGTTGATCTTGCGATAGTGAGAAATAGAATTTAATAATCTCAACGCCATCATTAATAAGGTTTTGCTCCCATGGGATTACTCGATTCATAAAATCTCTGTATTGCTTCTCACTGCAATAGCCCATAACTGGCTCTGTTAAAGCTCGGGTATACCAAGATCTATCTAAAAAGGCGATCTCACCTTTTTTAGGAATTACTTTTTTCCACCGTCGAAACCAATGCGAGGATTCCCATTTTGTAGGAATCCCAAGATTCACATACTTAAAGTTTTTTGGAATTAAGTATTGAGTAAAAAATTTATACGCAGAGCTTTTGCCTGCAGTGTCTCTTCCTTCTAATACAATACAAATTCTCCGTTTGTTTTTAATGACATCTTCTTGGAGTTTTAGTAGTTCAATTTGCAATCTTCTTTTTTCAAGTTGATAGGATTTATCATTAAGTTTTTGATATTCCTTTTGATCAAACGAAATGAGCATAAAATTTGTTAAAGACCTTATTTATAAAGAGTTTATTTGAGGGTTATTGTATCTTGAGATTGTATTGATGAATCCAAGAATAATAAAAAATTTATCATGAGATCACAAAAGTATTAATATATCCTGATGAGTGGTGATTTAGAAAAACGTGTTCAAGAGCTAGAAGATATTCTGGCTATCCAACACTTAAAACATACATATCTTAATGCATGTGATGCAAAAGATGTGAAAGCTATGATTGGAACCTTTGTTATCTCTGATTGCAAAATTGATTATGGGCCAGTGGGCTCTTTTACAAATAGAGATGATCTAGCAAAAGTTTTTCAAGAGGCCGCATGCCATGACTACATGCTTGAATCTCATCATGCGCACAACCCAATTATTAAAATCATCGATGCCAGCCATGCAACTGGTCATTGGTCGCTAACGTACAATTTAATTAATACAGAAAATTCATCAATCATAACCTTGCAGGGCGAGTATCATGATGTGTATCAAAAAATTGATGATCAGTGGTTGATCAAAGAAACCATATTTTCCGGTCGCTCATCCTTGAACTTACAAATAGATGAAGAATTACTAAAGGTAATTTTCGCAGGCAGCCCCTAAGCAGGTGCTGCAATACAACTCAAAAGATAGGCATTAGCAGCGCGGACTGCTTCGTTAAGCCCTACATCAGTAAGTCCCGAATTTTCTTTAGTGTTCAATGAGAGGATAGAGATAACAATTTGAGTCACTACTAAAAAAACTCCTGATTTATTAAACATATTTGGCAGCCCCACAGATTTTTCTATATGTTTCAATATAGTTTCTGCTATTTCATGCAGATCTGAACTCAAGATAGGGGGGGAGACAGTGTTTTCAAGGATTAGCTTTTGTGCGCCTGAATTACTTTGAAAGAATTCAATTATCGAGACAGCACATTCTTTTAAACACGCTGAATAATCTCCCTCTGAATTTTTGGTTAGATTTTTTTCAAGATGTGTATTGCAATCCTGAATATATCTCTTGATTAAGGCCTGCTTGATTTCATCTGGAGTTTCAAAGAATTTATAAGTAGAGGTACGTTTTAAATCTGCAAATTCAGAAATTTTTGCAATCGTGAGAGATTCAACACTGCCTTCATTCAATAGATCATTAGACGCATCTAAAATCTTATTAATCCGCTCTATACTTCTTTTTTGCTTGGGTTTTTGCATGATTTCTTATTATCGACATTTGTTGTAAATAAAACAAATAAATGTAGCTAAAATTAAAAATATAATGTATTGTGTCATTTCTGTGACATTATTGTGTCGCAAAGGAAACTAGAATTATGAACACAAAAAAAGTACTTAAGCAGCAGGGCTTGATCCCCAAGACATCTAAAGCAAACGAAATGCAAATGTTTGGATTTCTATCAATGTGGGTAGTTTTATCTGCTGTAATTTATTTCTCATAAAAAAATAATATAATTCCTCCTCATAATTAGCAGCTATCCCAGCTGTAAACTATTTGTGACAATTCGAAGTCATTCTCTTCGTTGAAATGTTACAAAATAAATCAAATTGTTACTTAAAGGTAATTTAATATTCAAATAAATACATTCTAATTAGTTCCATATTCTCACTAATTAAATTTTTTATATGGAAACTTTATTTTTAGAACCCTACACAATATTACTTATAGCTGGCTTCATCGGCTTTTTTATGGCGTTTGGCATCGGGGCAAACGATGTTGCTAATTCCATGGGAACATCAGTAGGCAGTAGAGCCATCACTATCAAACAAGCAATTATTATTGCAGCAATATTTGAATTTCTAGGTGCGTTTCTTGCTGGTGGCGAAGTAACATCGACAATCAGAAAGGGGATCGTAGATCCTCAGTTATATGTTGATGAAACTAACATCTTTGTAATCGGTATGCTATCGGCACTTCTTGCTGGCGGAACTTGGTTGTATGTCGCAAGTTTAAGAGGCTGGCCTGTTTCAACAACTCATACAATTGTTGGATCTATTATTGGTTTTGTTTTAATCACCAAAGGGGTTGATGCAGTTTCATGGGGAAAAGTAGGCAATATTGCTATGAGCTGGGTTACTTCTCCGTTATTTTCTGGGACATTAGCATTTGGTTTATACATTTCTGCTAAAAAGCTTATTTTAGATAGATCAAATCCAGGCGAAGCGGCAATAAAATATATACCTTTTTATAGCTTTCTTGTTGCTGCAGTCATTTCCCTAGTTACGGCAAGGAAGGGTTTGAAGCATGTTGGAGTTGAGTTCAGTGATAATGAAGTTTATTTATTCATTGCAATATTTAGCTCCCTAGTTGGACTGGCAACAGCATTTTTCTTAAGAAACAATAAACAACAGATTATGCGAGAGGGCGGTATTGAATTTGCATTTGGGTTGTTAATGATTGTTTCAGCTAGCGCTATGGCATTTGCTCATGGTTCTAATGATGTTGCTAATGCAATTGGCCCATTGGCTGCAATTGTAAGCGTTGTTGATACTGGTGCAATTGGCTCTAAAGCAGCCATTAGTCCCTGGGTTTTATTTATTGGTGGAATTGGTATAGTTTTTGGTTTAGCTACCCTTGGATCAAGAGTTATAAAAACTGTTGGTAGAAAAATTACCGCTCTTACACCTAGCCTTGGATTCTCAGCAGAAATGGCAACAGCATCAACAGTCGTAGCTGCATCTTATTTAGGATTTCCAATCTCAACAACTCACACTTTAGTTGGTGGAGTTATAGGTGTTGGTTTAGCTAAAGGAGCAGAGCATCTTGACTTTGCCTCAATCAAAAGAATTATTGCTTCATGGCTTGTAACAATACCAGCTGGAGCTGCTTTTACTGTTTTATTCTACGTGCTTCTGAGGATTATATTTGGAGTCTAGGCAATGAATACTAGATTTTTAAATATAAATTTTTATTTTGTTATTTGTCTAATTATAGGTATTAGCAGTAATATTTATGCTTCGCATAAGTATTATGGAAGAATAGCTATTGA
This sequence comes from uncultured SAR86 cluster bacterium, assembly GCA_902509555.1. Taxonomy (GTDB): domain Bacteria; phylum Pseudomonadota; class Gammaproteobacteria; order Magnimaribacterales; family D2472; genus D2472. The sequence continues at coordinate 70,444 of CABWYS010000002.1, read as the reverse complement.
CTCTCAATCTATTTCAAATAATTTTTTAAAGGGCACCGAAACTGATATCAAAAGCAATGAGTCAAAGTTTGGCATTAAAGGTAATTTTTTATTACCTAAAAATTCCAATCTTAAGCTAGTTTATCAAGTAGAGTATGGATTTGATCCTGTTGATGGAAAAGCAAGTGGTGATAACGGGACTTTTAAACAACGCAATACCTTTATTGGCATTCAAACAGATCTAGGCATGCTTTTTGCTGGCACACATGATTCCGCTTTCAAAAAATCTCAATTAAAAATAGATCTATACAATGACCTGGCTCCAGATATAAAGAATATTTTGCATGGTGAAAATCGTTTAGAAGATTTTATTGGTTATACAACCCCAAAGTATATGGGGAAGATTTCTGCAACATTTAATTCCATCAAGAATCCCTCATCTTCCGGTAAGAAGTATAGATCTTACTCAGTTAATTTTTCTGGAGATCTATTTCAAGCAGCTATTGGGGTTGACGACTCAATGAAGGGGTATGACGCCTCAAGACTCGCGATTTTAATTCCACTAGACAAATCAAAGCTCGGGTTGCTAAATCAAAAGACTAAAAATCTTGCTTCGGGTATAACAAAGAATGGTCATGTTATTAGTTTCTCAAGAAGAATTGGTCCAAAAGGCACATTTAATATTCAGAGCGCCTCATCAAGTATGAAAATTGATTCAGGCAAGCATACAACAATCGGCTACGATTATCAGTTAAGGAAATCATCCAAGATTTTTGCATTCTATTCTCAACTAGAGACTTCCAATAAAAGAAAAGCTAAAGATATTTTTTCAATTGGCATAGAATACAAATTCTAAAAATTTAAATACAAGAGCGTTGGAGTTACAATGCAAATATGTCTAAGTTTGTAAAACTATCTATAATATTAAATATTTTCTTATTGGTTGGTTGTTCCAATGACAACTTTATCAGTGCGATTGCCGAGACGGATCCAGTTGCAACGAGTGGCGATGCTGCAGATGACCCAGCAATAGTTGTCAATTTCAGCAATCCAACACAATCACTTATCTTTGGAACTGATAAGCGAGCAGGGATTTATTTATATGATCTTTCTGGAAAAAAAATATCATATGCTGCGCTAGGCGAAATAAATAATATAGATGTAAGACAGGCTGATAATAAAATTTATTTAGCTGCATCAAATAGAACAGCTCAATCAATTGAGTTTTGGGAATTTAATCAACAAGAATTTTTTAAAAATATTGTTCATTCAGAAAACCTTTTTGATCTGTCCATGCAGTCAATAACCATACCAACCAATATAGATGTCTATGGTATTTGTGCTGGCTTAATAGACGGAGTACCCATTGTTTTCATTACAGAGGATAAGGGTCCTCGCGTTGAGTTGTGGGTACCTCAGACTCGAACACTCATAGGAACCTTCAGCAATGGAGGCGAATCAGAAGGCTGCGTTTTTGATGATGAAAATAAAACGGTCTTTATTTCAGAAGAAGAGGTGAATGGAGTTTTAAAAGCTTATAACTTAAATAATGAATTTCCATTTGAAAGTCCGTTTATTGTAGATTCTCGAGAGGGAAATATTGGCGGTGATCCAGAGGGACTTACAATTTATAAAACCTCTGAAAAAGAGGGCTACATTTTTCTTTCATCTCAGGGAGATAATAAATACAACGTTTACAATCGAATTTATCCTCATGAATTTATCTCAAGTTTTACCATTGATGATGATCCACAAGGGATTGATGGCACATCAGAAACTGATGGAATCGCTGTCACCAATCACAATCTCAGAGGTAAATTTTCTAAAGGCCTATTGGTTGCTCAGGACGGTTATAACTATGATGGGAAAGAGCTGAAGAATCAAAACTTTAAAATTGTTCCTTTTAAGCCCATTCTTAAATCTATAAATAAAAGTAAGTAGTTTTTATTCTTTAGTTGATGATTCAATAAGTTCTGTTGAGTAGCCTGAGTAAACCTCTATGAACTCTGGATGAGTCAATATCCAAAATTCATCGTTTTCAATTTTCTCAAAAACAATGATAGCTAAGTCTTCTGGAGTCATGCCTTCTTTAACACCATCAGCAAGCCACTGAGCGTTGTTCTTGGCGCTTTCGTGCTGGTCAATTGAGGATTCATCAATATCTAAGCCAAGGTGATCTCTTTCGATGATATTGGTTTGAACCAATCCAGGACAAAGAACGGATGCTCCAACGTTATCATTGTCTGCTAGATCTTCATGCAAGGTTCGAGTTAAACCTACAACTGCATGCTTGGTCGTTGTATAAGGGGCAAGAGCAGGGCCAACGATGATGCCTGCCATAGAGGATGTATTGATAATATGGCAACGCTCTTGGCTGGCGATCATCTCATCAACAAAGAGATTTAAACCATAAATTACACTCATTAAATTTACATCAACAATTCGTTTCCAATTTTTCTGATCAGCTTTCCAGGCTCGACCCTCTAAAAATATTCCCGCATTATTAAATAGGTAATGAACAATACCAAACTCACCTTTAATTTTTTCTTTAGCTTGTGTAAATTCTTCAAGGTTAGAAACATCACACTTAATTACCATGGAGGGACAATCATGCATCAAGCTATGAGTTTCGTATAAGGCATCCCTATTGAGATCCATCAAGACAACATTCATCTGCAGTTTTGCAGCATGCAATGCTAGACCTCTACCAATTCCGCTGGCAGCGCCAGTGATCAGAGCAGTTTTATTTTTAAAAATATCAACTTGCAAGATACCCACCATCAATAGGGTAGTAGGATCCAGTTATATAAGATGCCTCAGATGAAGCTAAGAAATAAATTAAGTTGGCTACCTCGTCTGACGTTGCAACTCTCTTCATAGGAATACGTTGAAGCATGTATTGCATGATGTTGTCATCTTTCATTAATTCAGTATTCATAGGGGTATCAATTACACCTGGACCAATAGCATTTGCCCTGATATTCATGGTGGCATAATCCTGGGCAATTGATTTGGTTAAACCTACAACAGCATGCTTAGATGCTGCATAAGGGGCTTGGGCTGCGCTAGCTCTAACTCCCATAATCGATGCAACATTGACAATTGATCCTTCATTAATTTTTAATGCTGTGGCTAGTTTTAAGAATTCTCGACAAGCATAAAAGGTACCATGTAAATTAATAGCAATGGTTCTATGCCATTCCTCGACTGAATATTGATGTAATGGGTTTAAGGCTGGACTGATACCAGCACAATTAACTAGCACATGAGCCGGGCAATTTTTTGCATGCAAGTCTTCAAAAATTGCATCTATTTGAGAGTGGTTGGTAATATCACAATGTAAAAAATTAACATTACAAGTATCTGATTTAAGGTTATTTAATGATACCTCTCCTGCTTCTTTATTAGCATCTAAAATCAATACTTCATAGCCTTCATTTAAAAAACGTTTGACTGTACTTAATCCAATGCCTGAGGCACCGCCAGTAATTACGGCTAGCGATTTTTTGTTTTTATCTGACATAGTCTTTTTTATATAAAATTTAGTTGTTTAATTGTATCTAACCAACTATAACGAATCATGAGTTTGCGAACAATGTCGGAATATTTATATCAATTATTGACAAAAAATAATTCAGTTGATACTCGTTGATTGATGAATGTATTTGTAAGATAGTAAAATCTCAATGATGCACTCCGATAAATACATACAAGCTTTGGTAGAGAGCCAATCTTTTTTTGAGATTCATCAAGAAAATGTTCTTGGTGTGGAGATGGATGTTTTTAAAAATCGACCTAGATCATTGGTAGATTTTATTGAGCTTTCTGCAAGCCATGGTGAAAAACCCTATTTGATCTATCAAGATAAAGTTATCAGCTTTATTCAACATCTTACATTGGTAAAAAAAGCAGCTCATATTTTGCAATCACAACATAATGTCAAACCTGGAGACAGGGTTGCTATTTATGCTGCTAATCGCCCTGAATGGATTATATTTTTTTGGGCTACTGTAAGCATTGGTGCGATCGCTTGCGGTTTGAATGGGTGGTGGAAAGGTTCTGAAGCTATCAAGGCCATAGATGCTGCTGATCCAAATGTTATTGTTTGTGATCAAAAACGGTTTGATAGGATTGCTGATCAAGTAAAGCATCCAACCCTCATTTTTGAAGATTTAGATTTATCTTCATACGCCGAAGAACTTAAGTCTTTTATCCGTATAGATGAAGATGAGTGTGCCTGTCTTTTATATACCTCAGGGACAACAGGAACACCGAAGGGTGTGATGACCTCGCATCGATCCATGATTGCTAATTCAACATTACAAATGCTTCAAGGCGCTGCTGTTTCTCAGCATTCATCAAGCTATGGGATTGATTGGTCAGAGAACACACCAACCAGCTTGCTCACATCTCCTTTATTTCATGTTTCAGGTTTATCTGCGGGAGCTGTAACGAGCTTATTTGCAGGCTCTACAACCCTGGTTTATGACGGAAGATTTCTAGCAGATAAGGTGATTAAATTAATACAAAAATTTAGCGTTACTTCTTGGGGTGGAGCTGTGCCAACAGCTCTTAAGAGATTGTTAGATGAGGCTGAAGCAAAAAATTTAAATCTTGAAAGCGTTTTAGTTGTTGGGGGTGGCGGAGCCCCCATGCCTCCTGAACTAATCGAAAGAACAAAAGCAGTTTTCCCCAATTCTGAGTATAGTTTTGGTTATGGTTACGGGCTTACTGAATCAGGCGCTATTACTATTATTAATTGGGGTGAAACACTCAAAGCAGAACCTTCTTCACCAGGTCAATCAATGCCAAGCATTAAAATTGAATTAAGGGATGAAGAGGGTAAGTTAATTACAGTAGATTCCGTAGAAGGTGAGATACATGTTCAAAGTCCCTCGGTAATGCTGGGCTATTACAATAATCCAGAAGCATCTGCTGCTGCTCTCACCAATGATCGATGGTTGCGAACAGGAGACTGGGGCTACAAGAAAGGCTCGCTTTACTTTATCTCATCAAGACGGACAGATCTGATTTTAAGAGGTGCTGAGAATGTTTACCCTCAAGAGATTGAATTAATTTTAGATTCTTATAAAGATGTTGAGGAATCAGCTGTGATAGGCATACCTCATGATGATTTGGGCCAAGAAGTGATGGCGATAGTATCAACTAAAAATTCTCAGTTGATCGATTCTGAATTATCAGCATGGGTTGGTAAAGACCTAGCGGATTTTAAAGTTCCTTCTAAATGGAAAATGATTAATACACCTTTGCCTAGAAATGCTTCCGGAAAATTAATGAAACATGTTTTAATAGATACATCTAAAAATACAATGGTTGAAGAGGATGAGTGATTCAAAAGATTTGCTAAGAGCTCCCTTTGAGCTTGCATATAATTACAAGCGCTCAAATGGGCCTGTAATGTCCAAGTTTTTTGATGCCTTGGGAGAGCAAACAATTTTAGGGACCAAAACTAGTGCTGGTAAAGTTTTTTCTCCTGCTGCTGAATTTGATCCTGAAACTCATGAGTCTTTAAAAGATATGGTTGAAGTTGGTCCTGGTGGATCAATTGAATCGTTTAGTTGGATTGAAGCCCCACAAAGCCATCATTTAATTAAAAAGCCATTTGCCTTTGCTTTAATAAAACTCGATGGAGCTGACTCTTCTATGCTTCACATGATTGCAGATTGCAATGAGGTAGATTTAAGCATCGGTACAAGAGTTACAGCTGCTTGGTCTGATACTTCAGAAAAAAGAATTACAGATATAAAATTTTTTACTTTAGAAAAATGAGTGCAGAAGATACACCAAAAGATTATTCAGAATCACCTATTAATTTAGAATATTTCTATACGGCCGGATCAGCCACGACCAGGTTTTTAAATCAGGTTAAAGAAGGAAATATCGTTGGGCAGGGTTGCCCAAAATGTAAAGCAGTTTATGTCCCCCCTAGAGGGAGCTGTCCCAGATGTGGAGTTGCAACCGATATAGAGGTTCCACTGATTGATAAAGGATGCATAGAGTCATTTACTGTGGTGCACATTCCTATTCCAGGAAATCCTATCGTGCCCCCCTATGTTTGCGCGATGATTAGATTGGACGGAGCAAACATATCATTTTTACATCTTATTCAAGATGTTGATATTGAGAACATAAGAATAGGCATGCGCATTCAGGCTGTTTGGAAGCCTAAAGAAGAGTGGACTCATTCTTTAGAGAATATTAAATGGTTTGCTCCTATCGATGAACCAGATGTAGATGTTGCAACTCTGAGGTTCCAAGAATCATGAAAAGAGTTGCTATCGTTGGGTATGCTCAACATCCAATATTAAAAAATGCGGGAGCATTGAATGAGGTTGAGCTCATCATGCCGGTGGTGCATCAGTTATTTAATGATTTGGGAATCAGTCAAAAGGACATTGATTTTACCTGTTCTGGCAGTTGTGATTATCTTCAAGGTGCGGCTTTTGCCTTTGTGGAGGGTTTGTCTGCTATTCAAACCAATCCACCAATCAAAGAATCTCACGTAGAAATGGATGCAGCATGGGCCATGTATGAATCAATGTTAAAAATTCAAATGGGTGATGCTGAGACAGCCCTAATATATGGGTTTGGTAAATCATCTCCGGGAGATTTGGATGCAATTATTTCTTTGCAAATGGATCCATATTATATTTCTCCTCTATGGCCTGACCGAGTTAGTTTAGCGGCTCTTCAAGCTAGAGTTCTACTTGATCAAAATATCATTACCCCAGAGCAAATGCTCGCAACAGTCATTGAAGCAAGAGCTAACTCAAAAAATAATAAGAACGCCTTAATCACTGACTTAATTGATGAGTCAGATTATTTAAACAATGCAATGGTATCTTCTCCATTAAATAAGTTAGATTGCCCACCAATCTCAGATGGTTCCTCTGCGATGATTATTGCATCAGAAGAAAAAGCTTATAAATTTACAGATCATCCTATTTGGATAGAGGGTATTGATCATAGAATTGAATCATCAAACCTCGGCTCTAGAAATCTTGCAACTTCTAACACTTTGCAAGTTTCAATGAACCAATTAAATTTAAAAAATATAAAGTTTGATGTTGCTGAATTACATACCCAGTTTAGTCATGAACTACCTTTTTTAAAATCTTTATTAAATCTTCAAGATGTTCCAACCAATCTTTCAGGCGGCCCATTGGTCGGGAATGTAATGATGTGCGCAGGACTTGATGCGATCGGCAAGACTTATGAGTCACTTAAAGAAAATCAATTCACTCATGGTTTGGCTCACGCAACTTCTGGCCCCTGTCTTCAACACAACATGTTAGTCCACCTAGAGGCACAGAAATGATTCAAGCAGGAGTAATAGGCGTTGGGCAGACAAAATACGATGCTAAGAGACGTGATGTTTCCATGGCTGGATTGGTTAGAGAAGCCATTGACAATGCAATGCTAGCAGCCAATCTCGAATGGGATGCTATTGATGCGGTGATCTTAGGTAAGGCGCCAGACATGTTTGAAGGCGTAATAATGCCCGAATTATATTTAGCTGATGCAATTGGAGCTGTGGGCAAGCCTGTATTGCGAGTGCATACTGCTGGCAGTGTTGGGGGAAGCACCGCGGTGATTGCTGCCTCGCATGTTTGTTCTGGTCAGTTTAAGACGGTGCTGACAGTAACTTTTGAAAAACAATCTGAATCCAATGCGACATGGGCTTTATCTCCTCGTTACCCATACTCTCCGCATATCAATGCTGGAGCCGGAGGCTACTTCGCTCCCTTCATTAGGGAATACATCCGTAGATATGAAGCACCTGAACATATTGGTTGGAAAGTCGCAGCCAAGGATCGCCAAAATGCACTAAAAAACCCATTAGCTCACCTCCACATTCCTGGCATCGATGAAAAAATGGTAAGTGACACCCCTATGCTCTGGGAGCCTTTACGCTATCTTGAAAGCTGTCCATCCTCCGATGGCGCATGTGCGATGGTTATTACCGCGCAAGATCAAGTTGGCTCAAGAAATGTGGCATGGATCAAAGGCATGGCCGTCAGATCAGAAGGGACTTTGTCTGCTGGTAGGGATGAAGTAAACCCACAAGCTGGAATTGATTGTGCAAAAGATATTTACAATCAGGCAGGTATACACAATCCTTATAATGAGATTGATTGTGCTGAGATCTACGTCCCATTTTCTTGGTATGAGCCTATGTGGTTAGAGAATCTTGGATTTTGTGATTTGGGGGAGGGTTGGAAACTAACCGATAAAGATGCAACAGCAATTGATGGGGGGTTGCCCTTTAATATGTCAGGAGGTGTTTTATCTTCCAATCCAATTGGCGCATCTGGGATGATAAGGTTTGGTGAGGCTGCGCTTCAAGTTATGGGATTAGCAGAAGATCATCAGGTTGATGATGCAAAAGTTGCAATGGGTCATGCATATGGTGGTGCTGCGCAATTTTTTGCTATGTGGATAGTCTCATCATCACTGGACTAGTTAGGAGAGTTTTATGAATACAGATCATGCGATAGTAGAAGAACAAGGCCATATTATGGTGATTACACTCAATCGTCCCGAAAAACGAAATGCCTTGAGTCCTGGCATGCTTGTAACTATTTACGAAGCTTGGAGAAAGCTCGATGAAGATCCAAACTTACGTTGCGCTGTACTAACTGGAGCTGGAGGAACTTTTTGCTCTGGCGCTGATTTAAGTGCTATGAAAGATGGTAATGAAGATTCCGACATGATGGAGAAGCTCAAGGAGATTCCTGATCTGCATTGGCAATCTTTGCTTCGCCATAACAGACCAACCAAACCAATCATTGCTGCTGTTGAGGGCTTTGCTCTTGCTGGAGGGACAGAAATTTTACAAGGAACTGATATTAGAGTTGCTGGTAAAAGTGCAGTTTTTGGTCTATCAGAACCTCTTAGAGGTCTATTTCCATTAGGCGGCTCTACTGTGCGACTTAGGCGTCAAATCCCCTATACCCTTGCAGCAGAGGCCTTGTTAACAGGTAGACGAATTTCTTCTGATGAAGCCTTAAGATTTGGCTTGATTGGTCATGTAGTAGAAGACGGAGATGCATTAGAAAAAGCTATGGAGATTGCTGAAACTGTAAGTGAAAATGCTCCTTTGTCTATACAAGCTATTGTTAAATCACTGCGTGAGATTGATGAAAGCTATACAGAGACTGAGGCTTTAGAAAAAGAACTTGAAATAGGCCAACCGATTTTTTCTACTGAGGACATGATGGAAGGATTGACTGCATTTGCTGAGAAAAGAAAACCAAAATTTAAAGGAAAGTGAGCAAGCTTTTAGTTGAAACCAATGAGGGTGTTCGTACTCTTGTTTTTAATCGCCCTGAAACTAAAAATGCATTTGATGCAGAGTTATGGGGTCTCTTTAGAGATGCATTAAATACTGCAAGCGATGATTCAAATATTTCTTCAGTGATAGTAACTGGATCATCAAATACATTTTCATCAGGTGTAGATTTAAGCAGCATGACAGGAGAAGGAGGTTCTGAATATGAGGAACCTTTTGAAACTTGTATCGATGCATTGATCAATTTTAAAAAACCATTAATTGGTGCTGTTGAAGGTGCAGCAGTTGGAGGTGGTGCTACGATCCTGCTTCACTTTGATGCTATTTTTATATCTCCAAGCGCAAAGATAAAGTATCCCTTTTCTGATCTTGGTTTAGCTCCTGAAGTTGGTAGTTCTTATTTATTATTTCAATCATTGGGATATCAAAAAGCTGCTCAACTTCTCTTTGAATCAAATCCTTTGGATGGAAATAGATACCACGAGTTAGGTTTAGCTAAATATGTTGGTGAGGATTTTTTAAGCGAGGCGAATAAATATGCTCATACCTTAAAAGAGCAGTCACTTAGCTCAATTATCGAAACAAAAGCTATATTAAAATCTTTTATGCATACAGATATTGCTCAAGCTAGATCCATGGAAACCAAAGCTATGAAAAAGCTATTTGGTTCTGAAGATAACCTCAAAGCAGTAGAAAAATTTTTTAATAAAAAGAAATAATAAATTATGTCTTTTGAAAGAATTCAACTCTTTTTAGAAACCAATCCTGAGTATGGATGGATGCTTGTTTTTCTTTTTGGCTTTATGGAATCAATGATTATCACAGGAAGTTTTATGCCGAGCGCTATTCTTTTTTCCTTGTGTATCTACCTTTACAACATTGAATTATTAACCCTTCCATGGATTTGTGGTATTGCTCTTCTTGGTTCGCACGTTGGCGATGTTTGTGGTTTTTTGCTTGGAAAGTCTATAGGCCCAAGCCTGCTCAATTCAAAGTTTATTCAAAAACGCCAAAAAGCAATTACCAAAACTCAAGATTTTTTAGATCGTTTTGGTCCCTACACCGTCTTATTTGGAAGATTTATTCCTGCAATTAGACCTCTTGTACCATTTTTACTTGGAATTACCGATTTAAGATTAAAAAGATTTTATGTTGCTGATATTATTGCGTGTTCTTTGTGGGCTCTTGCTTTAGCCTTGCTTGTGGTATCAGTAGGCTCTATATTTAAATAATTATGATTACATTAATAATATTATTCTTATCCATTATTGCGCTTTTATTTTTAGTGCAACAACTTTTAAAAAATTCCCCTGAAGGAAAATTTCTTAAATCTCTAAGAGACTTATTGCTGATTGTTTTGGCATTGGGAATTTCCACTGGTGTATTTTATGTAGGGTTCAGATTGATTCGATTTCTTATTTAGATCTATGGACACACTTTTTACTAAAATTATTAACAAAGAAATTCCTGCAGATATTATATTTGAGGACGAGCTATCACTTGTTTTTAAAGATATAAATCCGCAGGCCCCAACACACTTATTAATCATTCCTAAAAAAACCAATACCAAAACTTTCAGATGCAACTCAAGAAGATAAAGAACTGCTTGGTCATTTAATGTGGGTAGCAGGAGAGGTGGCTCGAGATCTGGGATTGGATGAAACATTTAGACTCGTTACAAATAATGGAGCCAAAGCTGGACAAAGTGTTTTCCATCTTCATCTTCATCTTTTAAGTGGAAGGCCTTTGCAGTGGCCCCCAGGATAAATAATGAGCATTGAAGAAAGATTAGATAGGCTCGAGTCGCTGGATGAGATTAGGCAACTCGCTGCTAAATACTCCGTGACTTTAGACATGCGTGATCTAGATATGCATGTTAATTTATTCGTCCCCGATGTAAGAGTTGGGAAAGAAAAGACTGGTAGACAAGCATTAAAAGAATGGGCTGATGCAACATTTAGAGATCAATTCACGGGGACTTCGCATCATATTGGAAACCACATCATAGATTTTGATTCCTCTGATTCCGCCATTGGATTGGTCTATTCAAAGAACGAACATGAAACTGAGACAGAATGGGTGATTATGCAAATGTTGTATTGGGATACCTATAACAGAGTTGATGGAAGATGGCTGTTTAAAAAAAGACTACCGATGTATTGGTATGCAACCGATTTAAATAATCCTCCACTTGGTGATCAAAAAATGCGTTGGCCAGGTCAGGAAAATTATGAAGGATATTTTCATGATTTATTTCCTTCTTGGAAAGAATTCTGGAGCAGCGAATATATTCGTGACAATGACGTGGTAAAACCCGTTGAGGCTAATTCATTTCTGAAGGCTTTGCGTCGTGACTCAAAGCCTGGAAAGTTAAGGGTTAAATAAAATAAGCTACAATGCCAAGTAAAAAAACTAACCCACCTATGCCTAAAACAAATAGTCCTAAGCTTTTTATCGTTTGTGCATCATCATTCATGCATTCAGTATAACCATCAATTATTTTTATTATCAACAATGAATTCAGAGGTTAGATTAACTTTTCCCCTTGATGTAGTTCCAAAGTCTGGGACCTTGTATGCAATTAACGATCATGTTCGATGGATACGCATGCCTCTGCCCATGTCTCTTAATCATATAAACCTTTGGGGCTTAGGTGCTCAAGATAACTTAACTATAGTTGATACGGGCATGCATCTTGATGACACAAAAAATGCTTGGATTAGCTTAATTGATAGTGAAAAGCTTGTAATAAAAGATGTGATTGTAACGCACATGCATCCTGATCATGTTGGTATGGCAGGATGGTTTGTTAAAAACTATAAAACTACATTTAGCATGAGTAGAACTGATTATCTGCAATGTCGAATGTTATCTGCAGACACTGGTGATAATGTTCCCCATGAAGCCCTAGATTTTTACACTCAAGCTGGAATGACCCAAGAGCAAATTAAATCTTTTACTGAGAGATTTGGCTTCTTTGGTTCAATCATCCATCCCTTACCTCAATCATATAATCGATTAAAAGAGGACGATGTCATTCACATAAACGGTATCGATTGGATTGCTATAGAGGGTCGCGGTCATACAATGGAGCATCTTTGTTTTTTTTCCAAGGAATTAAATATATTTATAAGTGGCGATCAATTGCTTCCTACTATCAGTTCTCATGTTGGAATATTTCCTACAGAGCCTGCTGCAAATCCAGTGGAAGATTGGATTTCCTCATGCCACAAGCTGATTGAAAAATTACCTGAAGATGTATTGGTCCTACCAGCCCATGGCAGACCTTTTATTGGAGCTCATAAAAGACTTAATGCGCTTATTAATCATCATGAGCAATCATTGGAAAAACTTCATGCTGTTCTAAGCACCCCAAAAAGAGCAGTTGATGTTTTTGACGTTTTATTTAAACGAGAGATAGATGATTCCAATTTAATTATGGCAACAGGTGAATCCTTGGGACATTTAAATTGCTTGCTCTATAGAGGTTTGATTAGAAAATCTTTCGATAATAATCAATGTTGGTATGAGCAAAGTTAAACTTTCATCAGAAGCCAAAGCATGGATTCTTTATGACGGAGGAAATTCTGCATTTGCGACAACGGTCATTGCTGCTTTTTTCCCAATATTTTTTAATGACTTCTGGGCCTCTGGGCTAGAAGCTGAGGTCAAAACTGCCTATCTTGGTTGGGGACTAACGATTTCTAATTTGGTGCTTTTATTTACCTCGCCTTTCATCGGCTCTCTTACAGATGTTTCCAGAACAACAAAAATTTTATTTACTGGATTTGGAGCGATTTCTATCATCTCTGTTGCCGTATTGTATTTTATCCCTGCAGGTTCATGGCTTCAGGCTTTGATATTTTTTGGTATTGCCAATTATTGCTTTGCAGCAGGTAATACTTTGTATGACAAGATGCTGGTGCAAGTTTCAGATGAGAGCAATGTTGCCAAAATATCCAGTTATGGGTTTGCATTTGGATATCTAGGCGGAGGCTTGTTATTTCTTATTAATGCAGCCATGACAATCAAACCAGAATTCTTTGGATTATCTAGTGTTGCAGATGCTGTTAGATGGTCTTTTTTAAGTGTTTCTGTTTGGTGGACTTTATTTTTAATTCCTATTTTATTAAAAATCCAAGACAGAGGTATAAATTTACCCGGATCTCATTTTAAGCTTGCTTACTCAAAAGTATTTAATACTTTGCGAACAGTCTCATCAAAAAAAAATGTATTTATCTTTCTATTAGCTTTCTTTTTATACATTGATGGCGTGCATACAATTATGGCAATGGCGGCTGACTTTGCTCTAAATTTAGGCTTGCCAAGTAGCGATGTGATTATTGCGCTTATTTTGGTGCAATTTGTTGCATTCCCTACAACTTTATTATGGTCTAAGTTTGCCTATAAATTCGGCGATAAAAATACTTTGCTTTTCACAATCTTTCTTTATCTTATAGTGATTGCATATTCGGCATTTCTTTCAAACGCGATTGAGTTCTATGTTCTTGCTTCAATGGTTGGAGCTATTCAAGGCGGCATTCAATCAATTTCTAGAAGTTATTATGCAACTCTAATACCTCAAAATGAATCTGGTGAATATTTTGGATTTTATAATATGTTTGGGCGTGCTGGAGCATTTATGGGGCCAGCCTTAGTAGCAATTTTTGTAACTTTTTTTCAAGATACAAGATATGGCTTGATACCCATTGCAGCACTGTTTATCATGGGCGCCATAATACTTTTAAAGGTTAAAAGCACCCATGAATCTCTTCAGTCGTAACTCTATTATTCTATATAGTTTGTTGGGTTTGATTAGCTTATTTTTAGCAGGCTTTATAAGAAATTTTTTACAATTAGATGCTTGGTTAGAGGTGCTTATTACATCGTGTGCAATCATCCCAATGTATATCTTTGCAAGAAAAATTTTTTCAAAATTTTTAAAGAATTAATTCTTCGAAAGAAGATCTCTTAAAACTTTTGGCTTATCAGTAATAATTCCATCCACCCCTAAATTTATTAGCTTTTGCATTGTTTCAACATCGTTGATTGTCCATACATGAATTTTTAAACCTATGCTTTGAACATACTTTACAAACCTTTTGGTAACTAATTTTATGCCATAGTGATATATCGGAATTTGCAAACAGTCTCCGGGAACTTTTTGTTTGTATAGACCAAAGCTAGCTAGCAATAGCTGCAAGATTTCTTTTGGACCCATAGAGAAGCAGGTTTTTGGGAACTTCTCCCGAACTACTTTCAGTCTATTACTGCTAAAGCTTGCAATGCAAACTCTGTCAAAAGCATCAAGCTCTTCGATAACCTGCAATGCAGGAATCGCAACTTCGTCTGTTTTTAAGTCTATTTGAAATAGGGCATCTGGAAACTTTGTAAGTGCCATTTTCAGAGTTGGTATTGAGTATGATTCAAATAATCTTAAGTTTTCGATTTCACTGCTGCTCATTGAGTTGAACATGACATCTCTACCCAGCAATCTTTTTAAGTCATCATCATGAAAAATATAGGGAATCCCATCTGCTGAAAGCTGAACATCTGTTTCAATATATGAGCATCCAAGGTCTAGAGCATATTCAAAGGATTCGAGAGTATTTTCTGGAGCTTCAATGCTACCGCCTCTATGAGCAGAGATGGCTATGCCAGAAATATTCAAATATGGGTGAGATGACATTTCAATATTGTACTTACAATGGTGTAAAATCACTAAAGTCTATTCAAAGATTTTAGACTTATATAATAAATATGACAGACCAGGATATCTTAATTCAAGAGGGGATGAATCTCCTTTACAGTGGAATGACTGTTGTCTTCACTTTCCTAGTGTTGCTAATTATCTCCGTGAATGTGTTAAGAATTTTCTTTTCACCAACTAAAGAGCATGCTTTAGATTCTAATGATTTATCGCCTGCTACTGTTAAAAATGAAATTCATCATAAAATTATTAAAGAAGTTCTTGGGGGCATTAGATCATGACAGAGTCTAAGAAAATTGGAGTTACAGAGGTAGTTTTAAGAGACGCTCATCAATCATTGCTTGCTACTCGATTTAGGTACCATGACATGGAGGCTGCATTGAAAGATCTTGATAGCGTTGGTTTTTGGTCTGTTGAATCATGGGGCGGTGCAATATTTGATTCTTGCATCAGATATCTAGGCGAGGATCCTTGGGAACGAATCAGAAAGATTAAGTCAATGATGCCAAATACCCCTCAGCAAATGCTTTTAAGGGGTCAAAATTTATTGGGTTACAAACATTACTCTGACGATGTTGTTAATAAATTTGTTGAATGCTCTAAAAAAAATGGTGTTGATGTATTTAGGGTGTTTGATGCCCTGAATGATCCAAGAAATATGCATCAAGCCCTGCAAGCTGTCATTGCAGTTGAGGGTCATGCTCAAGGCACCATTTCTTACACTACTAGCCCTGTTCACACTATTGATTTATGGCTTGATCTTGCAAAAAATATTCAAGACATGGGAGCCCATTCTTTAGCTATTAAAGATATGGCAGGGTTATTAAAGCCATATGTAGCATTTGAGCTGGTTTCGAGGTTAAAAGATGAACTTGAAATCCCCATTCATATGCACTGCCATGCAACCACGGGCATGTCTGTTGCAACTGGCGTTAAGGCTATTGAAGCTGGCTTAGATAATATTGATACTTCAATCTCCTCAATGAGCATGACTTATGGTCATACACCTACTGAAACATTGATAAGTATATTGGATGGAACTAATAGAGAGACTGGCTTAAATATAGAAAAATTAACCCCTATAGCAGAGCATTTTCAAAGAGTTAGAAAAAAGTATAAGAATTTTGAAGGGTCACTGCGAGGAGTAGACGCACGAATATTGGCTTCTCAGGTGCCAGGCGGGATGTTAACAAACCTTGAAAATCAACTTAAAGCTCAAGATTCCATTGAGAGATTTGATGAGGTGATTCATGAAATTCCAAAAGTAAGAGAAGATTTAGGATTTATTCCATTGGTTACTCCGACCTCTCAGATTGTAGGCACTCAATCTGTGATCAATATACTGTCGGGGTCTAGATATTCTACTGTGACCAACGAAGTTAAATCCCTGTTAAAAGGCGAGTACGGTGCAACCCCTGCACCAGTTAATAAAGATTTGCAGCAAGAGGGGATTGGAGATAGTGCAGTTATTACATGCAGACCAGCTGACTTGCTAACTGATGATTTTCACTCCGTAGAAGAAGAATTTAAAAATGTGATCGCTGAAAAAAATATTACTATTGATCCCTCAATTGAAAATGTTCTGATATATGCAATGTTCCCTGAAATTGGTATGAGCTATATTGAAAATTCTGATAACCCTGAGTTTTTTGAATCTGAACCTATAGAAATTAATGAGCTAACAGATTCTTCGTATCTAGTAACGGTAGATGATCAAGAATACTCAGTTACTTTAAAGGCTGACAATTCAGTGATAATTAATGATGGTTCAAGTATTAATGAAGTTGCATCTTCTCCCTCTATTGCAGTAGGACCTGGGACAGTGATTGAAGCGCCCTTGGGTGGCAATATCTTTAGAACAATTGTTTCAGAAGGAGAGGCTGTAGATGCAGATACGACAGTTCTAATTTTAGAAGCCATGAAAATGGAAACAGAAATAAAAGCACCTAGCGCTGGAGTTATTGGAAAAATATTCGTCAAGCCAGGAGATACCGTTAAACCAGGCAATCCTTTATTTGAAATTAAAAGCTAATGAATCTTGAAGTAATTTTCTCTAGTTTAGGCTTCTTTAGCCTGACTTCTGGTCAAGCAATTATGCTCGTGGTCGGTTTGTTAATACTATATTTAGCTATAAATAAAAAATTCGAACCACTCTTGCTTTTACCTATTGGTTTTGGAGCAATACTCACTAATATTCCAGAAATTGGCCTAGCCCTTAGTCCAATTGAAAAATTAATTTATTTTTCAAATCCTGATGAATTAGCTGGAGCCTTATCCTTAATATCTATTGGGGAAGCTGAATCCCTCTCTACATTCCTTAAAACTGCCTCCCATTCTCAGTTATGGCTCTTAAACGAATACGCAGCAGAGCTTGGATATAAAGCAGGGATTTTGAATACATTTTACTCTGTGGCAATTGGTTCAGGAGTTGCACCTCTGGTTATTTTTATGGGCGTAGGCGCAATGACTGATTTTGGCCCAATGCTCGCTAATCCTAAGACATTAATATTGGGCGCTGCAGCTCAATTTGGTATTTTCGCAACGGTTATTGGTGCTTTGCTTTTAAATAAGCTTGGGGTAGTTTCATTTACTTTAAAGCAAGCAGCAGCAACCGGTATTATTGGCGGAGCAGATGGTCCCACGGCAATTTATGTTTCATCAATTTTAGCTCCAGAGCTTCTAGGTGCTATTGCAGTAGCTGCATATTCCTATATGGCATTGGTACCATTAATCCAGCCCCCAATCATGCGACTCCTTACTTCACACTCTGAAAGAACTATTCGAATGGTTCAATTAAGGGAAGTTTCACAAAAAGAAAAAATAATTTTTCCAATTATCTTGGTCTTTCTGGTTGGCATGATGTTACCAAGTGCAGCTCCATTAATCGGCATGTTCTGTTTTGGTAATTTAATGAGAGAATCTTTGGTTGTCGAAAGATTAAGTGATGTTGTTCAAAATTCTTTAATCAACATAGTTACAATTTTTTTAGGTTTAGCAGTTGGGTCCAAGCTCGCAGCCGATCAATTTCTAACACCTGAAACTCTTGGAATTCTTTCGCTTGGAATAATTGCATTTTCAATTGGGACAGCCTCAGGAATTTTAATGGCAAAAATAATGAACCTTTTAAGTGCCAATAAAATTAATCCTCTCATAGGAGCGGCAGGCGTTTCAGCTGTGCCAATGGCTGCAAGAGTAGCCAATAAAGTAGGTTTAGAGAGCGATTCCCAGAATTTTTTGCTTATGCACGCCATGGGGCCTAATGTAGCTGGGGTAATTGGTTCTGCTGTTGCTGCTGGAGTTATGATTCAGCTTCTAGCTTAATGCAATGGATCCATTTAAAGATATTAGACCTTATACTGACTCTGAAGTAGATAAGGTTCTGCAGTCTCTTACCTCAAACAAATCAGTTATAAAAGCTTTAATGGGATTACAGTTTCCTGGAATGATTTCAAAAATTCCTTTTATAAAATTTTTCGTTAAACAAAAACTTATTTCTAAAATCAAAAATATTCACACAATTGATGATTATCAAAAAATATTTAAAAGCTTGATGGAGAATGTTGTTCAAGAATCTATTACAACATTTAGTGTTAACGGACTTGAAAAATTGAATCAGAAAGATAGCCATCTATTTATTTCAAATCATCGAGATATTTCTCTTGATGCTGCGTTGCTTGCCTTAAATCTTTATCAATCTGGTTTTAAAACATTCAATATAGCTGTGGGTAATAACTTGATGGAAGAAAGTTGGGCTTCAGATCTATTTCGCTTAAATAAAAGCTTTATTATTCAAAGGTCAGGAGGAACAAAAAAAGAAATTTATTCTGGTTTATTACTTGCCTCACAATTTATTCATAAAAGTATTTTTAATGACAATGATTCGGTTTGGATTGCTCAAAAGCAGGGCAGAGCAAAAGATGGTATTGATGAAACAGACCCCGCTTTATTAAAAATGATTCATTTAACTGAAAGGAAATCTCAATCTATTTCTAATTATTTTAATTCTCTAAAAGTAGTACCAGTATCAATTTCGTATGAATTTGATCCTAACGACTTATTAAAAGCCATGGAACTGCATTTATCTAATTTAAATAGCGAATATATAAAAGAGAGGGATGAAGATCTCAAAAGCATTGCCAATGGAATTACTGGATTTAAAGGCAATGTAAATATTAACCTTTCCAAACCTATGAGGTTTGAAGATGAAGACGATTACCAAAAAGTTTCAAATAAAATAACGCACTCTATAGTTTCAATGTATGAGCTTCATGCAACAAACTTTGCTGCTTGTAATTTAATGGGCATAAATATACCTGAACAAAGTAAATATACTTTAGAAGAAATTAAACAGGCACAAAAGAAGCTAGAAGAAAGACTCAATGGTTTAGAGAAAGGCGTATGCTCAAAACTACTTGAACAATACGCCAATCCTGTTATCAGAAAATTAGAAAAAACTTAGCTTGCTGAATATCCACTCTCGTTATGCTCAGTTATATCCAAACCTTCGTATTCACTTTCCTCGCTAACTCTGAGATTGGTAACAAGCGAAGTAATCTTGAGGGCAATCCAAGAAAATAGTAAAGTCCAAAGGCATATAACTACAACCCCCTGAAGTTGAATCATAAATTGTTCAAAAACAGATGGATTAAATCCAGCTGCTCCAGCCCCAAGAAATCCATTAGGTTTTCCAACGAACGCTAGCATCAAAATACCTAAAATCCCTCCAACTCCGTGAACAGGAAAAACATCTAGCGAATCATCAATTTTGAAAAAGCCTTTAATCATTTGTGTTGCATAGAAGCAGATAAGACCGGCCAATAAACCAATCAATAAAGCCCCTTGAGGACCAACTGTCCCAGATGCAGGAGTAATGGTCGCTAGACCTGCCACCATTCCAGTTGCGATACCCACAACTGTTGGTTTACCTGTTTTAATCCACTCAACTATCATCCAGGTCAAAGCTCCAACTGCTGCACTGATATGAGTTACAAGGATAGCCATTGCGGCGCTTGAATCAGCAGCAACAGCACTTCCACCGTTAAAGCCAAACCACCCAACCCAAAGCATCGCAGCCCCCATAACAACCATGGGTCTGTTATGAGGCACTAATGATCCGCTTGGAAAACCTTTCCTTGGTCCGAGCATCATGGCAGCCACCAAAGCACCAACTCCACATGTAGCATGAACAACCAACCCTCCAGCAAAGTCAATAACACCTATGCTGCTGAGATATCCACCCCCCCAAACCATATGACATGCAGGTAAATAAACTAAAGTTACCCAGAGAATAGTAAATATGCACATAGCACTAAACTTCATTCTTTCAGCGAATGCACCAACTACTAATGCCGGCGTTATAATTGCAAATGTCATTTGAAATACGATAAATAAGCTCTCTGGCAAAGTACCAGAAGAAGCATCCCTTGCTAAAGAAGATAAGAAAAGTCCGTCAGTTCCACCAATGATAGGTCCGTTACCTGTAAAAGCGAAACTATAACCATAAATGACCCAAACAACAGAAACGATGCAACAAATCGCAAAGCATTGCATGAGCACAGATAAAACATTCTGGGTTCTAACTAAACCCCCATAAAAAAGTGCTAAACCAGGAAGTGTCATAAATAAAACTAAGGCAGTAGCAGTAAGAATCCAAGCAGTATCACCTGAATTTATTTCAGATGATAGCACTGCTGGTGAGAGTAGAGTGGCAAATGCAATAAGACAGTAATTATATAATTTCATATTTTTCTCCTGTTAAATGGCGTCACTTCCAGTTTCGCCTGTTCTTATTCTTATAACTTCATCTACGTTTGTTATAAAAATTTTACCGTCACCGATTTTTTCTGTATTAGCTGATTTTGAAATAACATTAGTAATGTTTGTAGCATCATTATCGTTAGTTAATATTTCAATTTTTATCTTTGGTAAAGTATCAATTGTGTATTCAGCTCCTCGGTAGAGTTCCGTATGTCCTTTTTGTCGACCAAAACCTTTTACTTCAGTAATTGTTAAGCCTTCAACTCCAAATTCTGTAAGAGCTTGTCTAACTTCTTCTAATTTAAAAGGCTTAATGATTGCGGTTATAAGTTTCATAAATCCTCCTTATAAAAATTTATATATTTATATATTTATATATTTATATATGTATGCAATTCTCATGCCAATAATTAAAGACTTGCCGAAACTGAAAACAAGATACCGTCTTCATCAGCGCCGTATCCTCCATCACTAAAGTCATATGCAGTAATACCACAATCAAATGATCCACAAGAGAAACCATAACTTACTGTTGTGTTATCTCCGTAATCATCATATTCGCCATAAGCAACTGACACAGGACCAAATGCATATGAGAATTCTGTGTAATCAGGTGCACTATCTTGGCCAGAAGCTAGAGTTAGTCCAAAGTCTCCAAGACTAAGGCCTAAGTAAATTTCTTCAAAATCAAGACCAGCCTGGTTTTCAGGATAATCAAAAGCGATGTATCCTACATCAACTCCAACCTCACCCAATGAAAAACCATAACCTGCGTAATAATCTAATTCACTTCCCGCTCCATCATTAAAATTAACGTTTGATCCCCAGATACCGGCATAGAAACCAGATTCAGCCTCAAAATCAAAACCGCCTTGAATTGCAGGACCATCACTTTGCGTCATTCCTCTCCAAACATAATCTGAAGCGAAAGTAACATTCGCACTTACTGCAGCAAATGAAGGTATGGCAAGCATGCTAACAAGCAAAATCAATCTTTTCATAATTTCTCCTATATTTTTTGTGAAGTTACAAATCCTTAAATGCAATTATCATGCCAATTTAGTTTTTATACTTTCAAATGTGATCATTTTTATCAATAGCTAGGTATAATTCTTTTTCATTTTGGAGATATGCAATGGAATTACAAGATAAATTTATAGCAATTACAGGGGGTGCATCCGGCTTAGGTGAAGCATCAACAAGACACTTTGTATCTAAGGGTGCAAAAGTCATGATTCTTGATATTAATGATGATAATGCAAAAGCTATATGCGATGAGCTAGGCCATGAAAATGTTAAATATGTTAATACCAATATCATGGAAGAGCAGCCAGTTAAGGATGCGATGTCAAAAATTGAGGAGGCATTTGGTAAATTGCACGTTGCAATTAATTGTGCAGGTACTGGATATGGCGCAAGAATTATTGGTAAAGATGCACCTCATCCATTAGATCATTTTAAATTTATTATTGATTTGAATTTAGTTGGGACCTTTAACGTTATGCGTTTAGCTGCTGAACTTATGGATAAAAATGAAGCGGATGAGGATGGTGAGAAGGGCGTGATTATAAATACTGCTTCGATTGCTGGTTACGAAGGCCAAATTGGTCAATCAGCCTATAGTGCTTCAAAAGCCGGTGTTATTGGCTTAACTCTTACTGCTGCTCGAGACCTCGCAAGGCACGGAATTAGGGTTAATACTATTGCGCCAGGCATCTTTAATACGCCTTTAATGAAAATGGCACCAGACAAGGTTAGAGATCCATTATTAGAATCGACTCAGTTTCCACATAGATTTGGAATACCTGCTGAGTTTGGTAGTTTAGCTGCACATATAGTTGAGAATGTTTATCTTAATGGCGAAACAATAAGATTGGATTCAGCCATGAGAATGAAGCCAAGATAATGAAATACTCAGCATATTATGTTGAGGAGAACGATGGAGCATTTTCAGCTTCAATCTCCGAATTGGAGCTTCAAAAACCGGAAGATGATTTTGTTCAGATAAAAGTATTTCATTCATCTCTTAACTATAAAGATGCATTGTCAGCATCAGGCAATAAAGGAGTGACCAGAAATTACCCATTTGTTCCAGGAATTGATGCTGCAGGAACGATTGCTGATGCTAACTCTTCACAATTCACTGATGGTGATGAAGTTATTGTGACTGGTTATGACATGGGGATGAATACTCCGGGTGGTTTTGGAGAGTACATCAATGTGCCGGCTAAATGGGTAGTAAAAAAGCCAGAGAATTTATCAAGTCTTGAGGCTATGTCTATTGGCACCGCAGGCATAACGGCAGCAGCTAGCGTGTTAAAAATACATGAATCTTCAAAAGCTTCAGACCTGCCTGTTTTAGTTTCAGGTGCAACAGGTGGTGTTGGGTCTATTGGCGTAATGCTGATGTCTAAATTAGGTAAAGAGGTTTCAGCATTAACAGGTAAATCCTCATCAACTGACTTCCTGAAATCAATTGGAGCTAACAATATAATTATGCGTGATGAATATTTAGAGGCTCCAGCTAAAGCCATGGAAAGGCCATTATTTTCATCAGCCATTGATACTGTTGGAGGAAATGTATTAAGCAAAATGCTTCCTCAAATATCACCTCATGGTGTGGTTGCATGTTGTGGGAATGTTGCAGGTATAGAAGTAAACACAACTGTTTTTCCATTTATCTTGCGAGGTATTACTTTAGCTGGTATTGATTCAGCAGAATCATCAATAGAATTTAAAACCAGTATCTGGAATAAATTTGCTGATGAATGGAAATTAGATCTTTCATCCATGATAAGAGTTGTTTCTAAAGAAAATTTACAGCAAGAAATTGATCTTATCCTAGAGGGTGGTCAACAGGGCAGAGTAGTCCTTCAACATGGAGAATAAATATGTCAGATAAATATGATGAATACTTTGAATCACAAGAGGCTAATGAAGACAGCAAATCTGATTCTATAGTAGCGCTAATACTTATCGCAGTTTTTGTTGTAGGTATGGTTTTTTGGGTTTCTGGTCAGTAATTACTCAGATAAAAACTTCTCAGCATCGAGTGCAGCCATGCAGCCAAATCCAGCTGAGGTAATGGCCTGCCGATAAATTTGATCTGACACGTCACCTGCGGCGTACACACCAGGAACACTCGTAGCAGTAGCCATACCGTCTGTGCCTGATTTAATGGTTATGTAATCATTTTTCATATCAAGCTGACCTTTAAAAATTTCAGTGTTAGGGTGATGGCCAATAGCAATAAACACACCATTTAATTCAAGTTTCTTACTTTCTTCGTTAGTTACTATTTCAATCGAATGAACACCTTTTTCATCTCCAAGCACTTCACTTAATTGAGAATTCCAGTGCATTTCAATTTTTCCTTCATTTGCAGCTTCATCAACTCTATCTCGAAGAATTTTTTCTGCCCTTAATTCATCTCTCCGATGAATCAGATGGACCTTTGAGCAAATACGAGAAAGATACAAGGCTTCTTCAGCAGCAGTATTTCCACCTCCGATTACAGCAACCTCTTGGTTGCGATAGAAAAAACCATCACATGTTGCACAGGCAGAAACGCCCCTGCCTAAAAACTCTTTCTCGGAGTCTAATCCTAGATATTTTGCACTCGCTCCCGTTGAGATAATTAGAGAATCGCATGACCATTTTTGGCTGCCCATCAATTTGAATGGTTTTTCAGATAATTGAGTTTTATCTATATGATCATTAACGATCTGGACATCAAACTGCTCAGCATGCTTTTTCATTCTCTCCATTAATTCTGGACCTTGGAGACCATCAGAATCACCAGGCCAATTTTCTACATCTGTAGTGGTTGTAAGTTGACCGCCTTGTTCTGCGCCAGTAATAAGCAAAGGTTTTAGTCCTGCTCTCGCTGCATATATACCTGCAGCATAACCGGCTGGACCTGAGCCTAAAATAATAAGTTTATGATGTTGATATTCCATGAGCGAATTATAAGATAGAGATTAAAGAAATTGTTATCTTTTCTAACTAAATAAGCTATATCTCAATATAATATCAATAACAGGAGTTAATCATCGCTAAGAAACACGAGCAATCAAATTTATCAGCCGGCACTCTGAAAAATGTTTTTGCATTTTTTTGTTTAGGCTCAGTTTTATATATCTTTATTTCGCTTGTTTCATATTCTCCACTTGACCCCAGCCTTTCTTCAGTAAGCTCACTTTCTAAGTCTATTGAAAATCTAGGCGGACCCTTTGGAGCCTACCTTTCTGATGCTTTATTTTCAATTGTTGGTATAGGAGCATATTTATTTTTATTAATTATTTCCTTTCTTGCAGTGAAGTTATTATTTTTTTTTAGACCATCCGATAGAACTCATAAGATTATTAAAATTACCTCAGTAATTTTTTTGCTAGGCTCGTTCTCATCACTTAGTGAGTTTTATTATTCAGGTGAGCTTTTTCCTCAGTCCTCCTCTGGCGGTTTAATTGGTGCCTTGATCTTTACCAATCTTTCTAATATTTTTGGAGTGTTAGGGGCATTAATTTTTATAGTAATTTTCTTTCTTGCATCGATCTCATTAACTTTTTCATTTTCATGGTTATTTGTAATAGATTCTTTAGGCCGAGGATCTAAATATTTGGCATTAGAACTCGTTGCGAAATTTTACAATTCCTTTAAATATTTGATTAATAGTATAAGATCAATTGATTTATCAAAGTTTAAATCCAAAAATCAACCCATAATTGAGCGTTCGGTTGTTGAAGTAAAACCAAGAGAATTAAATCTTCCTAAATCAAAACCTACACTTGTTAAGCCAGAAACTGGATCACAAGAAAAAATTGCATCAGCCCCAAAAGCTGATATTCCAAAAAATGAACCAGCTGCAACATCTACTGTTTATAAGTCTAAAGATAAAAACGTAAACTCAGAGCTCCCCTCAACAGATCTTTTGGACAGAGTGCTCGATGATGGCTCATCTTTAACCAAAGAGGAGCTTGATGAAGTTGCTGATAGGCTTGAAATTAAGCTTCAAGAATTTGGAATAGAGGCTAAGGTTGTCTCTGTTATCCCTGGACCAGTTGTTACCAGGTTTGAGATTCAGCCTGCACCAGGCACTAAGGCAAGCAAAATTACAAATATTGCACAAGATATTGCCAGATCTCTAGCAGTGACAAGCGTAAGAGTGGTTGAAGTGATACCTGGAAAATCTGTTGTCGGCATTGAAATACCTAACACTAATAGGAAGATGGTTCAGCTAACTGAAATTTTGTCATCAGATACTTTCCATAATTCTAGCTCACCACTATCAATGGCCTTAGGTCATGATATTGCAGGAAAACCAGTTGTTGTAGATCTTGCCAAGATGCCTCATTTGCTGGTTGCTGGAACAACCGGTTCTGGTAAATCAGTTGGACTCAATGCAATGTTGCTTAGTTTGCTATTTAAATCAGATCCAGAGGCAGTCCGCCTTATTATGATTGACCCCAAAATTCTTGAGCTATCTGTTTATGAGGGTATACCCCACCTTCTTACACCTGTGATCACCGATATGACAGATGCATCAAATGGATTGAGATGGTGTGTAGCTGAGATGGATAGGAGATATAAATTAATGTCCGAGATGGGTGTCAGAGGTTTAGCAGCTTTCAATAAGAAAATAGCTGAAGCTAATGCCGCAGGAACTCCTTTACTTGATCCATTTCAGGAAGATGAGGAGGTGCCATTAGAAGAATTGCCATCCATTGTTGTTGTGGTAGATGAGTTTGCAGATATGATTATGATTGTTGGTAAGAAGGTTGAGCACTTGATTGCAAGAATTGCTCAAAAAGCAAGGGCTGCTGGGATTCATTTAATTTTAGCAACTCAACGACCTTCAGTAGATGTTATTACTGGGTTGATCAAAGCTAATGTGCCATCAAGAATAGCTTTTCAAGTATCTTCAAAAATTGATTCACGAACTATTCTGGATCAGGGTGGAGCAGAACAGCTTCTTGGTGCGGGTGATATGTTATACATGCCTGCTGGTCAGGGCGTTCCTGAAAGAGTTCATGGTGCTTTTGTTGGCGATGATGAAGTTCATAGAGTTGTTAATAGCTGGAAAGAAAGATCTGAACCAAATTATTTAGATGAAATCACATCAGAGCTGCAAGAAACAGGCCCTATACCTGGGTGGACTGATGGAGACGGATCTCAATCATCGGATGAGGATGATGAGCTTTATGATGAGGCGGTAAGTTTTGTAATCGAATCAAGAAGGGCTTCTATTTCGGCTGTACAGAGAAAGCTAAGGATTGGCTACAACAGGGCAGCCAGAATAATTGAAGCTATGGAGATGGCTGGTCTAGTTTCTGAAATGGGCACTAATGGAAGCAGGGAAGTATTAGTCCCTAAGCAGCAATGATTGTTAAATTTTTTATATCATTTATTTTTATATTCTCTGTATTTATTGATGCATCATCAATTTCAACTTCTCTTTTAAAGAGTGAGTTAAAAAAAAATTATTCATTTCTTGAAAGATCCCTCAGTGAATCTGATATGAGGATTGATACCTCCAGTGGAAAAATTTTTTTTACCAACGAGGAGATTTCAATTCATGTGTTATCACCATTTAAAGAAAATTACATAATTAATGGAGATGCTATAGAGATCCATGATATTTTTTTAGATCAAACACAAGTTATCAATATTGATGAGCTTGATAATTTTTTTCTAAATCTTTTAATCGATGGTATTGATGAGGATGCAGATACCTATTCAATTAATATCATCAACGATTCGCTCATTCAAATCATTGATAATACTCGTTCTAACGTTGTCACTTTTTCGTTTTTTGAAAATCGGCTTAACCTTATTCGTTATAAAGATTCTCTTGGGGTTGAGCATGGAATAGAACTTACACCATTATGAGTAAACTTATTCTCATAGCATTTGGAGGAGCTTTGGGCGCTCCATTGAGATATCTTGTAAACGACTTGATGAAAAATTTTTCTTTTTTTGTACTGCCTAGTGGAATCATGTTAGTTAATTTTATTGGATGTTTTTGTATAGGTATTGTCATGGCTCATATTTCAGACTTGAAGTCTAATGTTTATTTTTTTCTAGTCATAGGGTTTCTTGGATCCTTTACGACTATGTCAGCCTTCTCACAGCAGACAATTGAATTGTTATACAATGGCAAGGAATTAAATGCTTTGATATATGTTATTGCATCAATTGCCTCATGTTTAATAGGAACTTTTTTAGCTTACTCTTTATTTAAAACTACTTAAAAATGATTGATACACATTTAATAAAAGATAATCCCAAGTCTGTCTCTAAAAAATTAGCGCTTAGAAATTACAATTTTAATATTGAATTATTTGAGACCTCTGAAGCTGAGCGAAAAAAATATCAAACTGAAACAG
This sequence comes from uncultured SAR86 cluster bacterium, assembly GCA_902509555.1. Taxonomy (GTDB): domain Bacteria; phylum Pseudomonadota; class Gammaproteobacteria; order Magnimaribacterales; family D2472; genus D2472. The sequence goes on along the minus strand of CABWYS010000002.1, from coordinate 42,300 downwards.
AAGACCTTCAAGCCAGGAGGAATGCTCTTTCTAAAGAATATGGAATACTCAAAAAAGAGGGTAAGGATGATTCAGCGCTCAACAAGAAGATTGATTTAATCAAGACTGATCTGGAGGAATGCTCTTCCCAATTAAATAACATTCAAATAACTTTAAAAGAATTACTGCTTGATATTCCCAATCTCCCTGATGAATCTGTTCCAAAAGGGAAGGATGAAGAAAGTAATGTCAAGATTCGCGATTGCGGTGAGCCAATTATCTTAAAGGGAAAACATCATTTAGAGATTACATCAATGATTGATACTCATTCAGCTAACCTTTTAGCCGGTTCCCGTTTTGCAGTTTTAAGCGGTGAAATTGCAAAATTACAGCGAGCTTTAATAGCTTTTATGTTAGATAAAGCATCAGAGCATGGCTACACAGAGCATTATTTACCAATGGTGGCCAATACAGAATCTTTAACATCAACTGGACAATTGCCAAAATTTTCTGATGATCTATTTCAGTTAACTGATGATTACTATTTAATTCCTACTGCGGAAGTACCTTTAACTAACTTATACAGAAATCAGATTCTTGATTTAAATACTTTTCCACTGAAGCTTACAGCTCATACCAGTTGTTTTAGGTCTGAGGCTGGAAGTTATGGTAAGGATACCAAGGGATTAATTCGACAACATCAGTTTGAAAAAGTAGAGTTAGTGCAGCTCTGTCATCCTGAAAAGTCATTTGAAGCTCTAGAAAATCTTACCTCTCATGCAGAAACAATTCTTAAGGAGCTAAACCTTCCTTATCAGGTAGTAGAATTGTGCACAGGAGACTTAGGCTTTTCAGCAGCTAAAACGTATGACCTAGAGGTTTGGATTCCAAGCCAAGAAACCTATAGAGAAATATCATCTTGCTCAAACTGTACTGACTTTCAAGCTAGGAGAGCCAAGATTAGATTTAAGGAAGAAGGGACATCAAAACTAGTTCACACTCTTAATGGATCAGCGCTTGCAGCAGGCAGAGCATTGATTGCAGTTATTGAAAATAATTTTGATCAAAAGGGCACAATCACTATCCCAGAAGTTCTTCATGAATATACAAAATTTACAACCATCGAAGTCTAATAAAATTTTTTAAAATCTTGCTTAATTGTTCCTTTTCATAAGCTGCAAACAGGTATAGAATTAATCCATCGTCTTAATTTTAATTTTTAGAGGGAAATTATGAAATCATTACGTAACTTATTCATGGTTGCTGCTTTAATCGCTATTCCAGCATTTGGTCAGGAACTTACTTCGGATATTACAGGTACTGTAACAAATGGAGCGGGAACGCCAGTTAGCGGAGCTACCGTCAGCGTTACTTATACTCCAACAGATACTACCGTCACCAGAACAACGAGTTCAAACGGCCGTTACAATGCTGGTGGTTTAAAACCTGGTGGTCCATACGAAGTCAGCGTTCAATCTAGTGCTTACAGCTCAGAAACTACAGCAGGGATCACCTTGATTGTTGGTGATACTAAAAGATTGAATTTTATTTTAGAGTCAATTGATGAAGTTGTTGTTGTTGCAAGTGCAGGAACCACTTTAGATACAGGTTATGGTTTCGGTACAGCGCTTACTGCAGATGACATTGAAAAAAATGCTTCTGTAAATAGGGACCTGAAAGATTTTATCAGATTGAATCCTATGGTTTCTCTTGATGACGCTGAAGATAACTATGAAGCAATTTCTATTGCTGGTGCTCATCCAAGAACTAATGATCTTAGAGTAGATGGAGTGTCATTTAATGATGACTTTGGTCTGAATGCTAATGGTTATCCTGCTCAAAGAAGCCCAATTTCACTCAATGCAATTGAGCAGCTTTCAGTTAAAGTTGCACCTGCTTCTGTAGAGTACTCAGGTTTTAGAGGAGGCGTTATTGAAGTAATTACCAAGTCTGGAACCAATGAATTTACGGGTGAATTTTTCTCATATGATCGAGGTGACTCATTGATGGGTGACGAATCTAATGGTGATGAATATTCATTTGATCTAGAGGATACTTCTGAAGGCTTTGCATTTGGTGGACCCTTAATTAAAGATAAAGCATTCTTTTATGTTACTTATGAAGAAGCTGAAGTAAATAAGCCCATTACCCATGGTCCTGAAGGGTCTGGATTACCTAACGTTCAAGGTATTACAGTTGCTGAAGTTGATCAAATTAGAAATATAACTAAAAGCAAATATGGCTTTGATCCTCTTGGCTATACAGCAAGCAATCTATCTCAGCAGGAGTATATGACAGCAAGATTTGATATAAATATTACTGACAATCATCGTTTAACAATTAACCATAAGGAAGTGGAGAGTTCTAAGTTAAATGGAGCAAATAGCTCCTATGGCACTTTTAATTTTTCATCAGCTGAGTACCAAAAAGGTGAAAACACTGAAACGGATGGGTTCCTCCTTGTTTCTAACTGGTCTGATGATTTGATTACTGAGATTAGCTATTCAACAAAAGAGCAAAAAACATCTCAAATGTCTCCAGTAGGCCAAGACCTTCCTTCATTTGTTATTGAAAACTGCGGAGCAAATGAAATTGTCTGTGAATTAGGCCCAGACATTTATAGAAGCGCGAATGCTCTAGAGACTGAAAATTCATTCTTTAAAGCCAAACTTACATACTATGATGATAATCATAAATGGACCGCTGGTTATGAAACTAAAGAGTGGGATATTTATAACGTATTTATCGTTGCACAAAATGGTTCATATGATTTTGATGGAATTTCAGGCTACGAAAGCCAGACAGCCACCGGTTTTTTCCATAACAACTCAAGAGATTTAACTGAAGCAGGTGGCGCAGCTATATTTAAATATGACTTAACCTCATTGTATTTACAGGATGAGATTGAAATTTCTGACAAATTAAATGTTCTGGTTGGTTTGAGATATGACGAATTTGATTCAGATGATGCTCCTTCATTAAATCAAGGTTTCAAAGATGCCTATGGTTTTGCTAATGGCGGTATTGCTGGTACTGATTTATTTAATTATAGATTTAGTTTTGAGTATGAGATTGATGATGTCAGCTCATTGAAAGGTCTATATGGAACTTTCTCATCTAAATTGCCTACCGTGTGGATTTCAAATGCTTATACAAATGATGGGGTGAGGATTGCTGCATACAATGGAGCAAATGCTCCTGGGTGTGATCCAACAACTGGTGTTACAGGATCTCTTCCAGCTTGTGTTGGAACAGCAATTCAGAATGCGCCTTTAACTGATGCAGTGATTAACTTCATAGCACCAAGTTTTGAATGGCCTGAAACCAAAACTCTTAATTTGACCTATGACAGACAGATTGGAGATTGGATGATGACGGCTACTTACTTGCACTCTGATCAAGAAGAAGCTTTGTATAAAATCATTGATGGCTCACCTTTAAGCGGTGACCAACCTTTAACACCTACATTGAAAGCTCCTGATGGCAGACCTATATATAACCAGCTAGGAAGAAATACTTACAAGGGAGGTCTTTATAATGAAAGTGGTGGTGAAAGAGAGGTCTTATCAGTTGCCTTCTCAAGATTCTTTAATGATGGCGATGGTTCCTTTACCGTTGGTTACACTAACCAAAATATTAATGAGTTAAGCGGTATGGCATCCACAACTGCAAACTCTAGCTATGGTAAATACGCAGCCTCTGATTACAACAACAGAACTGCACAACGCTCAATATATGAAACAGAGCATAGATTGTTTGCAACTTTATCATCAACACATTATTTCTTTGGCGCTGATAAACCTACAACTTTCAATTTATTCTTTGAAAGAAAATCTGGTTTACCAGGTACCTATTCTTGGGATACTTATACTTCAAGAAATTATGGTGGAACAGCTTATCAAAGAGAGGCTTTTGGATATGAGAAAAATCTTAATGATGATAGCTCACATTTAATATATGTTCCGACTGGCCTTACAGATCCAAATGTGTGTTGGGGTTCATGTTCTGGAGCGCCTGATTTAGCAATTGCTAACCAAGTGCTTGATATGCTCCATAACCAGTTAGGCTTAGCATCTTATGCAGGTCAGATTGTTCCCAATGGTGTTTATGAATACCCATGGCAAACAACCTTAGATCTTAAGATAACTCAGATCCTTCCAGGCTTTAGAGCTGAAGATGAGTTTGTTATTAGTCTAGGAATAGAGAATCTGCTGAATTTAATTGATTCCGATAAAGGTGTTATCGAATACGGTCCATATAACGGAAAAATGGCCGTTCTTGACATGTATATGAACGATGATTTTTCTAAATACATTTATCCTAACTACAAAGGAAGAGGTTACCCAGATTGGGCTTATGGCTTCAATCAAAGTAATCCTAAGGGTATTAGAAAATCAGCTGTAAACAGCATATGGAGAGCACAACTTGGGTTCACATATAAGTTTTCTTTCTAAGAAAGTCTAATATTTTAAAAGGGCGGTTTTTACCGCCCTTTTTTTGTTAAAATTAATTATGTCATTTAATACTATCCCTGCATTTTCTTTGTCTGATATCCAGAAAAGGGATGCTGACACAATTGCCGAGCTAAAATTAGCATTAACTACGCATGGCTTCTTTACTATTACTGATCACGGGATATCTGATGAGGTCTTGCAAGAAAGTTACAAGGTTAGTAAAGATTTTTTTTTACTTCCTGAGTCAATAAAAAATAATTACGCTCATCCTGAAAAAGCTGGAGCAAGAGGTTATACCCCATATGGCAAAGAAACTGCTGTTGGTGAAACAACTCCTGATTTAAAAGAATTTTGGCATCATGGCCCCACAATTGATGATTCGTATGATTCCAGAATATCTGAAAATATTTCAGTTTCAGAGATTCCAGATTTTAATGATCAGTTTGATATTTTATTCAATCAACTGAACTTACTTGGTATGAAAGTTCTAAGTGCAATAGCTGTAATTTTAGGCAAAGAATCTTCTTTTTTTGATGACTGGGTATTTAAAGGAAATTCTATCTTACGTTTAATTCATTACCCTCCTGTTAATGATTCTTCAAATATCTTACGTGCACGAGCTCATGAAGATATAAATTTAATTACTCTATTAGTTGGCGCAGAAGAATCTGGATTGGAAGTACAAAATCCTGAGGGTGATTGGATTCCAATTGCAGCAAAAAACAAATCTATTGTTTGTAATATTGGAGATATGATGCAATTAGTTACACGCTCTCAACTTAAAAGCACCAGTCACAGGGTCGTAGATATGAACGCCGGCTCATCTGCATCTCGATATAGCATGCCTTTTTTTCTTCATCCTTCCCCAGAAGTTGAGCTTTGTTCTATAGTTGATGATTCAACTGAATCTATTAGCGCACATGATTTTTTAGAGGAAAGACTTAGAGCAATTAAGTTATACTAAGCCATGACAATCACCTCGTTATTTCAAATTATTATTGGCTTTATTGGCTTGGTTTGTATTGCTATTCCATTTTCTCAAAATAGATCTACTATAAATTACCGACATATTATCGCAGCCATAATACTGCAGATTATTTTAGCTTTTGCTCTATTAAAAATACCCTTCATAGTGCAAATTTTTGCCTATCTCTCCGAAGGTGTAACTGCCTTGCAAGCAGCAACTCAAGAGGGAGCTGAGTTTGTTTTTGGTTATCTAAGTAACAGCTCAACATCACCATTTCAAAACTCTGGTACTGGTAACTCAATGATTTTTGCTTTTCAAATACTGCCTTTAATCATAGTAATCTCAAGTCTGTCTGCATTACTGTGGTTTTGGAATATCTTGCCATTAATTATTAGAGCCATATCTAAAATATTTGAAAAGCTCTTTAATATTGGTGGCCCCATTGGATTGGGCGCAACTGCTAATATCATTATGGGTCAGGTTGAAGCTCCTTTATTAGTAAGGCCATACCTATCAAAGATGAGTGAAAAAGAGTTATTAATTCTTATGACTGCTGGAATGTCGACTGTTTCTGGTTCTATTATGATTGCGTTAGTCTCAATGCTCACACCACAATTCCCAGATATCAATTTGATTCAACACCTTGTATCAGCCTCTATTTTGTCTATTCCTGCTGCCATCATGTATGCAAATATTATGATTCCATCATCAGAAGTTACCAATTTTGATGGTAATTCTGTGCCTAAAGTATATGACAGTTCCATGGATGCAATTACAAGAGGCACAAGAGATGGATTAGATATCTGTTTAAATGTTGGTGCAATTTTGATTGCATTTATAGCACTGGTTTCATTATTTAATTCTTTGCTCGGTATTTTCGGTGGTTGGGTTGGAATATCAGACCTTTCCTTGCAATTAATTCTTGGTTATATTTTCTTTCCAATTGTATGGCTTATGGGAGTTCCCTTATCTGAGACTTTAGCCTCAGCTGAGTTATTAGGTTTGAAAACTGCGCTAAATGAATTTGTGGCTTATGGCGCCCTTGCAAATTTAGAACCTGGAATTCTATCAGATAGATCAAAATTGATTACCTTGTATGCTTTGTGTGGTTTTGCCAATTTCTCCTCAGTTGGAATTCTTGTTTCAGGTATAAGTGCAATGGCTCCAGAAAGAAAAAATGATCTAATTAAGGTTTCTATAAAAGCATTGGTTGGAGCAACACTTGCCTCTTGTATGACAGGATTAGTTATAGGTATTTTTTAGTTCAAGAAAACAATTGAAGCATTTAAAAATGCTGCAAATGATAGCCATAAAATATATGGCAGATATAGATAAAATAATATTCTTGATTCACCTCTTAATATTTTAATAATTTTCTGATTAAGAAATATTAGTATGCTTATATCTATAAGAGCTATTAGAGGAGCGTGAAAATAAAAAAACATCCATGACCATGCTGCATTAGCAGCTAATTGCATCATAAAGAGCCCTGAAATTTTTTCAGCCATCCTGAATGACACAAACGCCATGATTGCATACAGGATGGGCCAAACAATCCCAAAAACATAACTTGGTGGATTTAACGGACTCTTAACCAACTCTGCATACCAACCATCAGAATTGATGTAGATATTTGCAAGAGAGCCAATTATAGAAGTTAAAATTACCAATATAGGCAAAATGTACTTCATCAATTTATGCTTTTTCTACTAAGATAGAGCAGATTGAATACCCAGCTCCAAAAGAGCAGATTATTCCCTTTTGACCTTTGGTTAGATGATTATATTTATGAAATGAAATTAGGGACCCTGCTGAACCGGTGTTGGCATATTCATCTAGGACATTTGGAGCCCGCTCTGGCGGAAAGTCATCTCCTAATAATTTTTTTACAACATATGTATTCATATTTATATTGGCTTGATGCAGCCAGTACTGCTCAACCTCATCTGGCAATAAGCTATTTTCTTCGAGATGATCAGTAATTAGTGATGCAACCATAGGCATTACTTCTTTGAAGACACTTCTACCATTTTGTACAAACAACAGCTCTTCTTCTGTGTAATCTTTATCTTCTATGGCATTCATAAAACCAAAATTATTTCTTATATTATTTGAAAAATGAGTTTTTAATTTAGCATTAAGTATTTTAAATTTATTTGGCGATTTGGAATCTTTTTCGATGACAGCTGCCGTGCAAACATCACCGAAAATAAAATGACTATCTCTGTTTTTAAGGTTATTGTGTGCAGTGGTAATTTCTGGATTTATGACCAATACTTTTGAGGCTTTCCCCGATGCTATATCTGAATAGGCATTGCTTATTCCAAATGTAGTTGATGAGCAACCTACCATCATGTCATATGCATAACCTTCAATACCTAATTCGTTTTGAACCTCAATGGCTATTGCTGGATAAGCCCTTTGAAGGTTTGCAGTTGAAACAATCACTGCGTCAATATCAGCAGGGCTTAATTCAGCATTATCAAGTGCTTGCTTTGCTGCAATGACACTTATTTCTGCGCAAAGTGATAGTGAGTCATCGTCTCTTGCTTTTATCTGCGGTTTCATGAATTTTGGATCAAGCAAGGATTCTTTTTCTATCACATATCTATTCTTTATTCCCGAGGCTTTAACTATAAATTCTTCAGAAGAGGGCTCTAAGGCTATTAGAGTGCCAGATTCTATTTCATTGGCATGCTCAACATTATAAAGCTCAACATAGCTGTTAAATGATTCAACAAGTTCTTCATTGGATATTTTATGTGGAGGAGTCCAAACCCCTGTTCCAGAAATATATATATCTTGCATGCGTTTACTCTATTACATGTTATTTTATAGTCATATGGAAAAAATATCATTAGATACTCCCCCTGACTCTAATTTGAACTTTGATCTTTACCAATCAAAGGTTGAATCAACTCATGGCTTGGTTCAAATTTCTCATGGTATGGCAGAGCATAAAGGGAGATATCAAGAGTTTACAAATTTTTTAAATATGAATGGTTTTCATGTCGCAATTCATGATCATAGAGGTCATGGCGAAAATATACTAGATAATCAAATTGGATTTTTTGATAATGATGATGGATGGAATTTAGTGGTAGAAGATTTGCTTGCTATCCACTCGGAGACTAATAAGCTTTTCCCTGGCTTATCTAAAATTCTATTAGGTCATAGCATGGGTTCTTGGATTGGTTTGTCAGCACTTCAGCAAAACAATAGTTTTGATGCTGTTCTGCTTTCTGGTTCAAGCTATCCAAATTCCTCTGAGACTTTTTTGCAAAAATTATTCCTTAAAATAGAAATGTTTAGGCTTGGAAAAAAGGGATATAGTCATCCACTACATAAAACAATTTTTGGAGGTTTTAATAATAAATTTAAAAACACCCAAACTCCAAATGATTGGTTATCAAATGACTCAGATAGAGTGGATAATTATACAAAGGATCCTTTATGTGGTTTTATTGTTTCTAATCAACTCTGGGCTGATGTTATAGAGGGAATTAAGTCAGTTTTTGATCCACAAAATTTAGCATTGATAAATAAGAATATCCCCATTCTAGTTTTCTCTGGTACCAATGATCCTGTTGGGGCTATGGGAAAAGGAACAACAAAATTACATGAATGTTTAATTGAGAATGACTGTATATCAGAGCTTTACCTTGTTGATGAAGCTAGACATGAAACTCTTAATGAAACCAATAGGATGACAACCTATAATTATGTTTTAACATTTTTGATGAATAATTTAAAAGGAGCTTGAATTGGATTTAGAAAATAAGGTATCTCTTGTTACTGGAGGTGGCCAAGGTATAGGAGAGGGTATTGCTAAAGTTTTAGCCTCGCATGGATCCAAGGTAATGATTGTGGATTTAAATAGTAAATCGGCTGAGAAAGTGGCGAAGGAAATAAACTCACTTTATCCGAACTCTGCAGCTTTCTTTGAGGCAGATCTAACTGATTCTAAGGCAATTCACTCAATGATTGATACTACTTTATCAACGTTTACAAAACTAGATTGCATCTGTAATAACGCAGCTGCATCAAAAGGTTTGGGCCCAGTTGAAAATTATTCACTTGAAGATGTCCAAGCTACGCTTGATTTAACTTTCACCTCATTGTGGAAATGCTTGCAAGTTGAAATTAAGTCTTTAAAAGAGCAATCAATTCCTGCTTCTATTGTAAATATTTCTTCAAATTCAGCTATTAGGGGTTACGCTTATAATTCTATTTATGCGGCTAGCAAGGCCGCAGTAAATAATTTAACTCAATCTGTTGCTAAGGAAGTTGCTAGAAATGATATTAGAGTAAATGCAGTTTCGCCCGGTACTATCAATACTCCAGGAGTCAGGCAGTATTTTGAGGCTGAGCCAAAAGCAAAAGAAATGCTAGAAAAATCATCTTTACTAAGAAGAATTGGTGAGCCTGAAGAAATTGGTGAGCTAGTTTCATTCCTGCTTTCAGATAGATCCTCATTTATTACTGGGCAGGTTATTTCTGTAGATGGCGGCTCCTCTATTAATTAAAATAGAATGATAAAAAAATTATTCGAATATCCGGAACTTGAGCGTGTTGAAAAAAATGACGTTCGTTATTATCGAGATTCTAAAGAAAATCTTGTACCATCTGTTACAACGATTCTATCAGCAACTGGAGATCATTCTGGTATCGATGCTTGGAAGAGAAGAGTAGGCACCAAAACCGCAAAAGAAATTGTTAATGAAGCAACCACAATAGGAACCGCTGTTCACTTAGCTATTGAAAACTATCTTCATGGACTTGATTGGGAGCAATTTACTGATGATAGATTGGGCTTAATGGCGCATCAGATAGCCAAGAGATTTGTTGATGATTGTTTGGGTGATATAGAAGAAGTTTGGGGCCTTGAATCTGGGCTGGTTGTAGATGGGTTGTATGCTGGAACAGCAGATTGCATAGGTATTTTTAAGGGCAAGCCTACAATCATAGATTTTAAAACAGCAAAAAAAATTAAAAGAAAAGATTGGATTGAGGATTACTTTCTTCAAGGGGCAGCTTATGCAAATGCACATAATGTTATGCATCAAACTAACATAGAATCGATTGCAATATTAATGGTAGATCGAGATCTGTTATTCAAAGAGTTTCTAATTAAGAATAAAGAATTTGAAAGCTATACAGATAAATGGAAACAGAGGATTATAGGTTACTATAAAATACATGAAATTTTAGGGAGAGAATAAATGAATGATTTAAAAGATAGAATTGTAATGATCACAGGTGCTAGCTCTGGTTTTGGTAAAGAGGCAGCAAAAATGTGCGTTGCCTTGGGGGCAAAAGTCGTATTGGGTGCACGAAGAGAAGATAAATTAAAACAGCTGTGTGATGAGCTTGGTTCTGATTCTGCAATTTACAAAGCAACAGATGTAACATCTAAAGAGCAGATGCATGCATTGGCTCAACATGGCATTGATGCTTTTGGAAGAATTGATTCGCTGGTTAATAATGCGGGAGTGATGCCCTTATCATTGCTTGAAAAAGGTAGGACTGATGAATGGGATCACATGATTGATGTAAATATTAAAGGTGTTTTGTATGGTATTGATTCAGTTTACTCGCATATGCTTGAAAGAGAATCAGGTCAAATAATTAATATTTCCTCTGTTGCAGGAAAAAGAGTAATGCCGGGTAGCGCGGTTTATTCTGGAACAAAATATGCTGTTAGAGCGATCTCTGAGGGTTTAAGGTTAGAATCTTCTGGAAAGATTCAAGTTACCTGTATTTATCCCGGCGCTTTTAAAACTGAATTAGCTTTTTCTATTAAAGATGAATCAATGCTTGAGGCTTTAATGAGTAGAGGTATTGGTAATATTGCACAGCCAGCAGAAAGAGTTGCTGAATCGATAATATATGCTTTACAGCTTGATCCAGGAGTTTCTGTTAATGAGATTGTTATTAGACCAACCGCTCAAGAAGCTTAGTAAATTTTAATAATGAGATTATTTTTTATTGTTGCTAGCATATATACTCCTGCGATAATACAAGCCACTCAATGTATAGATGCAGATTTAATTCTTCATAGGGGCAATATCTATACTGGGCAAACCGATCAATCCTTTATTGGCTCAATAGCTTCAAAAGGAGCAAAAATTACATATGTTGGCAAAGTTTTATCAGATGCAGAGATTGCGTGTTCTGATGCAGAAGTTATAAATTTAAATGGTAAATATGTATTTCCTGGATTTATAGACGCTCACGGACATCTTAAAGGGATTGGTTATAGAGAGCTCACCTTAAATCTACAAGGAATTTCTTCACTTAATGAAACCCTTCAAGTTGTAAGGAGTTATATATCAACTAAGGAGGAAGGTGAGTGGGTCATTGGTCGAGGTTGGATTGATAAAGTTTGGCCTGAAAAAAGATTTCCATCAAGATGGGATCTTGATTCTTTTTCTCCTGATAATCCAGTAATTTTAGAAAGAGCAGATGGCCATGCTGTAGTTGTGAATAGTGTAGTTTTAGAATTAGCAGGCATTGATAAGAGTACTCAAGACCCGCAAGGCGGTTTTATAGAAAAGGATCAAACAGGAGAGCCAACCGGTTTATTGGTTGATATGGCAATGAACTTAATAGCTGATCTGATTCCTAAATTGTCAAGAGATAACGATAAGGAAGCTTTCTTAGAAGGAATAAATAGGAATGTTAGTCTTGGATGGACCCAAATACATGTTCCAGGAGGCACGTTTGATGATATTTCAATTTTAAATGAAATTAAATCTGAGAATAACTTACTGCAAAGGGTTTATTTTATGGTTAGCGATGGAGAGCCTGCAGATCGTTTACTTGAGAATGGACCAATTATTGACCCTGAACATTTTTTAACTGTACGGGCAATTAAAATGTATGCTGATGGAGCACTAGGTTCACGGGGAGCAGCTTTATTAGAAAAATATAGTGATTATGATGGCAAAGGAGTTTTTATTTTTCTTGAAGATGAAACAAAGCCTAGATTATCCAAAGCATTAATTAAAGGTATTCAGATTGGGACTCATGCTATTGGAGATCATGGTAATAGAGTTGTCTTAGATTGGTATGAAGAAGCATTTACACAAGCTAAAAAAAATAATGAATTGTTTATATCGCCTCGATGGAGAATAGAGCATTCACAAAATATTAAACCTGAAGACCAACGTCGCTTTGTTGAATTGAGTGTCATTCCCTCAATGCAACCATCTCATGCTATTGGTGATTTGCACTTTGCTGTAGATAGGTTAGGACTAGAAAGAATTGATAATGCGTATGCATGGAGAAATCTTATTGACCAGGGGTTAATTATTGCGGGCGGAACTGATGCACCTGTTGAAATCGGTGATCCAAGGATTGAATTTTATGCAGCTGTTACAAGAAAGGATGTGGATGGATATCACGGAGAAGGTTGGAATCTGCATCAGAGACTCTCAAGGCTAGAGGCATTAAAAATGTTTACAATTTGGCCTGCAATTGCTTCTTTTGAGGAAAATATTAAGGGAACAATAGAAGTTGGTAAGCTAGCTGATTTTTCTATTTTTGATCAAGATTTAATGAGTATTCCTGAGCTTGCAATACTAGAATCAAAAAATATTCTCACGGTTGTTGGTGGCAGGGTGGTATATCAAGACTAAACTTTATTTATTTCTAGAATTAAATCTGCACACTTGGCTCCAATTACATTGCAAGTTGCATTTGTATTACCTGAAATGATGCTTGGAAATATTGATGCATCAGCCACCCTGAGCCCCTTGATACCTTTTATTTTCAATTCGTCGTCTACTACGCATTCCTCACCTTTACCCATCTTGCATGTTCCTATTGGATGATAAACTGATAAAGACTCATTTCTGATGAATTCCTCAATATCAGTTTTTTTAATACATTGACTCCCGGGCTTTAATTCCGTTGCTCCCAATTCTTGCATGGGAGAGGTTTTAAATATTTCCCTAATCTTTTGAACTCCTTCAATCATCGATTCTATATCTTTTGTTTCATCAAGATAATTTGCATAGATTTTTGGTGCATCTTTTGGATCGGAAGAAACCAGCTCAAGATGACCTCGACTTTGAGGCCTTAAATTACAGACAGATGCTGTTATTCCAGATGAAGGCTTCATGGCACCATTTTTATTGTATTTTCCAGCACCTGGTGCAAAGTGAACTTGAGCATTTGGAGTTTTTTCAAATAGATTAGTTTTTAAAAATATTCCTATGTCTGAAGCTGGATATGTCATTAATCCTTTTTGCTGGGTGAAGTATTCAAAAAAATTTTTAATCATACCCAAAGGGTTCATTAGCTCACTAAAAGTTTTTAATTTATTAATTTTGTAGCTTATATTTACCGTTAGATGATCTTGTAAGTTTTTTCCTACACCAGGTAAATCATGTACTAAGGGTATTTTGAGATCTTTGAGATGTTTCTTTGGACCTATTCCAGACAGCATTAATAACTGAGGTGAGTTTATACTTCCACCGCAGAGTATTATCTCAGATGTGCATCCAATAATTTGAATGCCACTTTTATTTTTTATTTTTACACCTATTGCTCTTTTGTTTGACGTGATAACTTTTTCAACTAAAGTGTTTGTTAATAACTGGAGATTGGGTCTATCGAGTATAGGTTTCAAAAAAGCATCAGATGCACTAAACCTTTGTCCGTTTTTAATATTAACCTGATATTGACCATATCCCTCTTGATCTTCGCCATTAAAATCATTATTTTTAGTTAACCCATATTCCTTGCAAGCATTTAAAAAAGATCTAGAAGCCTCAAGTATTGGTTGATAAGTTTCTACCCACAGTGAACCAAAATTTCCATGAAATTGATCTTCATGATTCTGGTTATTTTCAAGTGCAACGAAGTATTTCATTAGATCTCTATAACCCCATCCTTCATTTCCTTCATTTTTCCAACCTTGATAGTCTTCAGCTTGCCCTCTGATATAAAGCATCCCATTGATTGAGCTACTTCCTCCGAGAGTTTTTCCTCGTGGCCAGTTAATTGTTCTATTGTTTAATTTTTTTTCTGGTTCAGTTTCATACCCCCAACCATATTTTTTATTTTTAAATAAAGAGCTAGCAGCTAACGGCATTTTAATTGACGAATGTTTATCCATTGGACCCGCTTCAATTAATAGAACAGAATTTTCAAGATTTTCTGAGAGTTTATTTGCCAAAACGCAGCCTGCACTTCCTGCGCCAATAATGATATATTTGTGACTAAATTTCATAAATCTAATATCTATCAGGGAGTAAAATGCGTCAAGTAATTGCAATTGGTGGAGGTGGTTTCGGTAGGACTCAAGAATCAAATTTAATTGAACAATTTATCCTAGATCAAACATCTAAGAAAAATCCAAAAATTTCTTTTATTCCAACAGCAACAGGAGATTTAGATCCGTATATTGTTAATTACTACTCTGTCTTTTCTAGACTTAATTGTGAACCTACCCATATAAGCTTTTTTAAAAGGACTATCGATCTAGAAGATCACATCTTAAAACAAGATGCTATTTTTGTTGGAGGAGGTAATACTAAAAGTATGTTGGCTGTTTGGAGAGACTGGGGCCTAGATTCAATTTTAAAACATGCATATGATCAAGGTGTTGTAATGAGTGGTGTTAGTGCAGGGGCTATTTGCTGGTTTGAAAGTGGATTAACTGATTCCTGGGATAGTGAACTTAAGATGATGGATTGTATGAATTTTATCCCTGGAAATTGTGCCCCCCACTATGATGAAGAGCCAGAAAGACGTCCAGCAACTAAAAAATTTCTTGAGGATCAATCTATTGATTTTATGTATGGTATAGAAGGAGGAGCTGCTCTTCATTTTATAGATGAGAAACCTAATTCAACCATTAGATTTAAAAAAAATAAAAATTCTTATAGAGTTACTCTTGAATTAAATAAAATTCATGAGAGCGCATACCGAGTAAAGGAATTAGATTAATGAATTTATGGTTTCTAATAAATCCCTTTGTTGCATTGCTGGCAAGATCACCGCTTCATTTTATTATCAGTCATCAGATACTTGTTATTAAATTTGAGGGCAAAAAATCTAGAAAAAATTACTTAGTTCCAGTTAGCTATCATCAACACGCATCCTCATACACATGCGTCACACTGAGGTCGAACATTTGGTGGAGAAATCTCAAAGAAATAACTCATACTCAAATTTGGCTTAAGGGCAAGCTAAGAGATGCGCAAATTAAAATAGAATTTAATAATGACCAGGTTGTTGAAAGTACTTTAAGAGATCTTGTCACTAACAATAAAGTTGATGCTTATTTTGCAAAGATTAAACTAGATAAAGACGGTTTGCCATATACAGATGATTTAATGAATGCTGCAAAACTCCATACCGTTTTAAAATTTACAGTTTCTTAAATTATTCTCTTATTTTAATCTGTTTCTCAGTTCTTATTTCCATTTGTGTTTTTCCCTCATGCTCAGAAATATAACCTTTAACACAAACGCTTTTTCTTTTAAGAAATTTTTCTGGCTTGTATGAAAAATATTCTGAAAATCTACCAAACCATATCAAACCAGTCATTTGCTGATTCGGGTAGTCTCTTCCAAAATTTAGAAATATAGGCCCCCCAGACGCTCTTTTTAAATATTTTGTTGAAACTATTCTACCGCACACAATTTTGGTTTCACCCACATATTTATAGGCCTCTTTCACTTCTATAGCTTGTTCTGATTGAGCATATAGATACAAAGGAGATAAAAATAATAAACTAAAATAAAAGAGAATTTTAATTCGGTTAGTAATATATTTCATAACTAAATAATAGTATAAATTTCCTTTTTTGGCCTGAATAAGTTAATTTATTATCTAATAAATAAGATTTAGGTAATTTTATGTTTACAAGAATGGACCATGGCACTGAAGAGGAATGGCAGCATATAAGTGATGAGCATATGCCACATATCTTTGATATGCCAAAAAGAATTATCTCCATGCTCAAGCAAACCGAGTCATTAACCCTTGGTTTTGGAACTGATCAACTCCATCATGCTTTGCAAACCGCTACAATGGCTAGGAGGGCAGGTGCAGATGACGAGATGGTGCTTATAAGCTTGTTACATGATATTGGAAAAGTTATTAACGTGCCTAACCATGGTCAAATTGCAGCAGAAATGATTAAACCTTACGTTAGCGAAGATGCTTACCATATTATTCGTACTCATCAGGATTTTCAGGGAGAACATTACTATCACTACATGGGCAAGCCCCAAGATCTACGAAAAAAGTTTGAGAATGAATCATGGTATGCAAAAGCAACTGAATTCACGGATGAATGGGATCAAGCTGCATTTGATCCTGAGTATAAAACTGATACCTTGGAATCGTTTGAGCCCTTAATTAATAAGTTTTTTGCAGCCCCTCATACCATTATCTGATTCAAAATTCTTATTAAATATTTTAATTTAGTTATAATCTTGCACCTTATTGGCTGTTCGAGTGTTCAACTAAAAACAACAATTGAATCAAAATCTAATCCAAGTCTTTGCTACAGCATGATATATAAAAAGCAATCTGTTTCAGATGACTATTTTAGGTTAATGCTTGATGAGGCATTGAGAAGAGATCTAGATTGTAAATTAATTGCAAAAGAAATTTTAGATTTTCAAAAATTCATCTCAGGTTCTTCTGCCTCTAACTCAATTACAGCCGATTCCTCAACAAGCCCACCAACTGAAATTGTTCATCCGGTAACAGGCCGGACTCCAAAATAATAGAAGTTTAATTTATAGATTATTCAAATCTCTGAATTCATTTTAAGTATTTCGGATTCATGGGGTTTTAACTCTTGTCTTGAAATAGGTATAGCTTCTCTTATCTTATTAGCGCTATCTATTAAACAGACCTCAGAAGAGGCAAGAGGACCCGATTTAAAATTATTCGTATTCATTCCTTCTTGAACCAAGTTTATTAAATAAGTGTCTTCATTGTTTACTTGTCTGTTAATTCTCCAGTTTAAATATTGAGCAGCCTTAGTTTCCCGACGTTCGTCTGGAAGGGCATAGGCTATTTCTCGTATCATTGTTGTGTTTGCATCGATAGGAATGAATTGCATGAAATCCATTTGTTCTGGGTAAATATCAAAGGCAAGATTTGGCCATAATCTGTAATAAAGCCAATATCTTTGTTTCTCATCTGGAAGATGATCCATATGAGGCAAGTATTTATCATAGAGTCTGTTAGATAAGTTATCTTTACGAATATTAGCTCCGTCTCCCCACATTTTATGTATATATCCATTATTGCTTGAGACTTCAGCTCCATAGCTCTTACCAACAAGATTTGATAATCCAGGATGCGCTATAGGTATGTGCAAAGTATCGATATAGTTATCAGCGACTTGCTTCCAATTTACATTCCTGGGTCTCATTGTTACGCGACCCAATGGCTGCATTTCTTCAAGTCTATATTGCTCAATTTCTTGGATATATGGTGCAAATTGTTCTTGAACGCTTGGCATCTCTGATTCTAATAATTTAACAAAAATAAAACCTTGAAAAATCTCCAATTCAACACTTTGCAGTCCATTATCTTTTTTATTGAAATCTTTGAACTGGTCCTCATAAGGAACCTTGATTAGATTGCCCTTAAAATCATATCCCCAAGCATGATATGGACAGGTTATTTTATTATTGCAAGTTCCAGAAACCTCATCAATTAGTTTGGTACCTCTGTGAGAACAAAAATTATGAAATGCTGCAACAGATCCATCTTCGCTTCTTATAACAAAAATTCGTTCATTAAAAATATCAAATGTAAAAAAATTCCCTGGATCAGGTATGTTTGAAAGATGGCAAACTAACTGCCAATTTTTAAGAATTAATTCTTTTTTTTCGAGCTCGAAAAATGCCTCGCTTGTATATGTCCATGCAGGCAAGCTTTTAAACTGTTGTTTCATATTTTAAATTCTTTTTAAGGGCCTGGTTAGGCAGGTTGGCCCACCTTCACCTTTTCGACTAATTTCAATTCCCTTATAAGATCTTATTTTACATCCAGCATTCTCAAGTTCAAACTGAACCTGCGGTAGTTGTTCAAGCATGATAATTGATCTTGGTGAAGTTGCCAAAACATTACATCCCATCAAGGGATACTCTGAATTAGACACTTCAACAAATTGTATACCTAGATCACTCAGCCACTTAATGAAGGGCTTTGGTATGAATGGTTTATATATTAGAGCCAAGTCCTTATCGAGCGGTGAAATTATTGACATCAAATGCAGCACATCGTCTGGATGATCTGGATCAGGTAAATTTACAATATGAAGATCAACATTTGGACCTAATATTTCTTTTAGTTGCCTTATACCTTCGGCGTTTGTTCTTGGTCCCAGCCCAACAGCGGCATGTTTATTATCAATCCATATAAAATCACCACCCTCTAATGTTCCTGGAGCTTTTATTTGCCCCCCAATTTTATAACCTCTTGATGAGAGTGTTTTGAAATTCTCTATGGCTTCAGGCGTTCTGCTTGCTCTGCCCATGTTGCATAGAATTAAGCCTTTCTCACACAATAAAATACTATCTCTTGTATAAATGCTATCGAGGGTTAATTCGTTGGAAGGGGGTAAATCAATTACTTCCATTCCATCATCTGTAAGCAAACTTCTAAAATACTTATATTCATTAATTGCTTTTTTAAAATCAGGTTTTGAATGATATCTTAGGGCCTCCCATTCACTTAAAAGTTTCTCATCATCAATAAAGCTTGAAAGCGGGGATCTTATAGCGACTTCATTTATTTGAGAGTACTCATTTAATATATTCACGATTCTATTTCTTCAGCAGGTAAATAGGTGTTCCGATTAAAATTAGAATAAGCGAATAGATTATCATTTCAATGCCAGCACCCCATATAGCAAAAAATGCATACAAAAAAGTTCCACATGATAACAAAAGAGCATTATTTCGTTCCTGATTTTTCTCATCAGTTTGCACAAACTTAAACTCAGCAATCGCACAGAAAGCGTAAGCAATTAATGTTGATAGTGTTGAGAGCATAGCCATAAAAACAAACGCATTTACGATACCTTTTGTATAATTCAATATTAAAAGAACGCTTACAAAACTTCCTGTTAACAGATACGTAAAAACAGGTGTTCCAGCTTTAGTTAACATTATAAATTTGCTAGGCAGTAACCCATCCCTTGCTGCTGCAAGGCTAATATTGCCTGCAGTTAGTGTGTTTGCATTTAATGAGCCAAGTGTAGAAATAAGGGCTCCTATGCTTATTATTATGCCTCCCGTGACTCCTAAAATCTTTGTCGCTGCCAATGCAAATGGCGCAGAAGAGTTAATTAATTCATTTGCTGGAACAATTGCGGCTATTGCAATACTTACTAAGATATACAGAATTAAGATTGTTAAAACAGAAGCAATTAAAACCTTTGGGATAGTTTCTTGAGGATTGATAACATTATCTGCTGGGACCGTAGCAGTCTCAATACCAATAAATGACCACATTACTAGAGTTGTTACAGTAGCAAGCAATGAAATTGGATGAAGATTACCAGGATTTAGATCAGGTAAATTGCTGTTATTAAAGTTAGCCGCACCAAGAAAAATAATAAATATGAGAGGAAGTATTTTTAATATGGTTGAGATTAGTTGAAATTTAGAGCTATTTTCTAAACTCTTGATATTTAGAATAACAATGGTCCATACCAGTATCAATGATGCAAACAAAGAATAAATTGGAGCACTTGAAATTGTAGGAATAAAAAAACTCAAGTAACCAACAAATGCAATTGATATTCCTGCAATTGCAGAAATGCATGCTACCCAATAGGTCCAAGCAATGATAAAACCTGAAAAATTACCAAGCCCCTCATTTACATAAACATAAGGACCGCCAGTTTTTGGAATCCTTTTTACTAGCCTAGCCATTGTTAAGGCAACTAAAATTGAGCCTCCACCAGCTATTATCCATCCACCAAATCCAAGCATCCCGTAGGGAGCCAACATTGTAGGCATCATGAAAATACCAGAACCTATGGCACAACCAACGGCTATAGACCAGCCTCGCCAAAAACCTATAACTCTATGTTGTTCAGAACTCATTTAGTGATAATACACCTAATACGTAAGGTTTTTTAAGCATATAATTTTGTATTTAAAGTCCGGCGGGAGTAAAAAATTTTAGACTGGCTTATTTAGGATTTTCTAGCCATTATGATTACAGTTTTGTATAACACTGGAGCCATTATCAACCAAGGTAATTGTGTTTGAAGCATTACACTTCTTCCATTGAATTCAAATAATAGCGGGTTAAAAAATTGTCCAGTAGGTGCTAAAGGGGCCCATGAAAGAAGTTTTCCCTCAGACAATTGATCGTAATACAAAAATAGTTCCACAAGAAGGTTCTGCGTGATGCACCATACTAATAAAATACTAAATGCAGGCCAATTCCATTGCTGAAAAACCTGATAATTTTTTCCGCTGTATCTCCACATTAGCCACAACCCTCCAAGGGAAATTGTTCCAGCATCTGCCATTGAGTTTAAGAGCCAGTTTGTATGAATGGGAATCCATTGATTTAAAATTTCCGATCTTCTTAAATTGACTGGATCTCCTTCAATCCATCCATAGGTAAACCAAAGCTCCCAACCAAATGCACAGGCAAGAAATGCCCCTAAATATATCGATGGTACCCAGATTGGGATTTTATCTTTTTTATAAAAATAAATAATTAGAGGAACAAGGGCGCTAACATAAACAATTGTTATCACCCTTAATTCTTCTAATGACATTATTTTAAATTGGGCGTCTTAAATATATTTGACTTGCTCCATCTTGAGTAACTAATTCCCAGCCTTCTTGACCAAGTTTATTCAATTCAATCCTAGACATTTCATATTTCCAATGGACAGCATCTTTATATTCAATTTTAAATGCTTCAGTTTCATCGTTAGAGTAACCCATCGCAGTTGAATTGCTATGATCAACAATTTTATATTCCCATTTAGTCATTTTTCATCTCCTGCCGGTTGGCAATAAGATGCGTTCCTTCAGTATTATTACCTACTTCCGTCCCAAGATAAGGATGAACGATATTAATATTAAACAAATATGGGAGATTGATGTCAATTAATCATTTTGATTTAGTTTATCTTGATTCTCAATAATTAGTAATTTGAGTAAATCTTCGTCATGGAGTTCCTCTCACATTTACTTATTTATAAAAGCCTATAAAATGCCTTACCTATAGGAACGGAGAGATGGCAGAGCGGTTGAATGCACTGGTCTTGAAAACCAGCAAACCTTCGCGGGTTTCCAGGGTTCGAATCCCTGTCTCTCCGCCAGTTTTAGTTGCTCAAGCTAGAATATAGCAATGTCTTTAATTCTTCTCGCAATGGATATTTATCTGAAGGCATGTACTGCGTCATCATAGTAGCTGTGACATTATTCTTTGTATCAACCCAGAAGATTGTACTAGCTGCTCCACCCCAAAAAAATTCCCCTTTAACAGAATAAGTTCCAGCTAAGCCAGGATCCAAAATTGTTCCAACTGTCAATCCCATACCAACGCCCTTTAATCCAAATGCAGCTCCATCAGAAAGAATTTCATCCGAGAGATGATTCTTTGACATTAAATCCACAGAAGCCTCGCTAAGAATTCTAACTCCATTCAAAACACCGCCATTTAAAAGCATCTCAGCAAATTTACTATAATCATCAATGTTTGAAACAAGACCCGATCCACCATCAAATAATTTTGATGAATTTGTTAAGTATGGAGACTTATCAAATGAATCAATTGATCGAAGTTCCTTAGAGAACATAAGTTCAGATTGATTCAGTCCAGAAGGCGCAACAATCTCACCGTCTCTAGAAAATGCTCCAGAAGTATAAAGTGTTGTAAATAAATCACTATCATTTGGATTTACTGAAAAACCAATGCTTTTAAGATTAAGAGGATCAAAAATATTTTTTTGTAAATAATCAGCAAATGTTATCTTTGAAATAACCTCTACCACACAGCCTAAAATATCCATATTTATTCCATATGACCATTTTTCACCTGGATTATGTAAAAGGGGGGCAGCTGCTGCAGCTGCAGCAAATTGACAGGTATTGCCAGGAAATTTATTTAACTCAGAGTCAAGTTCTCCAAAATAATAAGGGCGAATATTATATTTTCTATAAATTTGGTTAACAGGACCTTCGCCAGCCCAGCTATAAGTCAAACCACTTGTATGAGTTAACAGATCTCTAATGGTAATTTCTCTTTTTGGTTTTACAACATAGTCCTGAAACTCAAGATTGATAACTTTTGTATTTTTAAATGCTGGAATGTACTTGGAAACTTTATCATTAAGTCTTAGTTGTCCGTTTTCCACTAATTGCATAATTGCAACACCAGTGACTGGCTTTGTCATTGAATAAATTCTGTAAATTGTTTTTTCGTTAACATTGATCTTTTTCTCTATATCGGCGAACCCGTGAGAGTGACGATAAATTTCTTTATTATCCTTTTTAATTAAAATTGAAATATTTGGGAGACTTCCATTATCAATATATGTGTTGAAATGTTTTGTTATTTTATTCTTATCACTTGTTTCAAGTGAGCTCGCATTTATTTGCGCTGAAATGAAAAAAAATACTAATATTGATATAAAGATTCTCATATATTTCCCCTATAATTTATATCAATTATTCTATTACACTAAGCATCCAATGACATCCTCAAAAATAGACCTACGCCAACCACCAAAATTTCTTTCCATTCTTGGAGCTGATGATGTTTATTTTGATGAAAAAAAAGAAACAATTACTATGGGTTTTAATATAGGAGAAGAGCTAACTCATTCAGATGGAGCTTTTGTGCAAGGTGGTTTCATAACAGCGATGCTTGATACCTCTATGGCACATCTATTAATCTTCAAGACTAATGGCGCATATAACCCATTAACCTTAAATATTAATGTTAATTTTCTAGCCCCAGGTACGCCTGGTAAATTTACTTCATTAGCAACCATTAAGAAGACAGGTAAAAGTATTTCTTATACTTCTGCTGAATTGCATCAAGGCGAAACATTGGTTGCAACAGCTTCTGCAACTAATAAATTTCTAAAACTATAATTCTATGACTAAAAAAAAACCTAGCCCATGGAACAATAATTTAGAATTTATATTAAGTCTTAAGCCTGAAACTGATTTTAATTCTAGTAATCATCCAAAAGAACCAAATTATTTAGAAGCCTCAAGTTGGGCAGCATTTCCTGGTAAAGAGGGATTTCAAAATTTATCGCCTGACAATCCGCCAATATTTAACAGTAAAGAGGTCGACGTTTTTTTTATTCATCCAACAGGATATTTTGAAAAGCAATGGAATTCACCTATTGATATGACATCAGCTGCATATGAAAGGACTGGCAGTCATTTAGCAACACAAGCATCAGCATTTTCGGAAACTTGCAATGTCTATGCTCCATACTATCGACAAGCAACCTATTTTTCCTTTTTTGATACTAAATCTAAAAATGGATTTAATGCACTCGATTTAGCTTACTCAGATTTATCGAATGCCTTTGAAGTATTTTTGCAAGAGCACAATGATGGCAAGCCATTTTTTTTAGCAGGGCATAGCCAAGGAGCTTTGCATGGTCAAAGATTAATAAATGAGTATATATCCAACACCAATGCTCAAAAAAACTTTATAGCAGCATATCTAATTGGGTACATATTGCCTACAAAATATTTTGATCAACTTTATCCAGATCTATCTATTTCTGAATCTAGCATTGATCAAAAATCAATCATTTCGTGGTGCACTGGTATAGAGGGATTTAGCCGAAGCAGGGCAAAATCCTTGCTTTGGACTCCAAATGGTTGGACGCTAGAACGAATGGACCAATCACTAGTCTGCCAAAATCCATTTTCTTGGAATGCTCAACACGATTGGGTAGATGATCCTGATAATATTTCGATTAGATTAAAATCAGATAAGCTCTCGCTTGCCGATTATTACGCGACAAAGAATACTTATTCTAAACTTTCTATTGAGGCTATACCTGATTTAAGCTTTGAAGCTAGGGTCTCTCACAATTCTATGGTTGAAACTAGGGGCCCATTAATCGAAAAAATTAAACGATTTGCTAATGAAGGAGATCTGCATAATTTTGATATGTCTCTTTTTTGGGGCGCTATTAGGAATAACGTTAACTTAAGAGCAAAAGCTTATGCGCTATAAAAGTTTATTTTTACTACTTTTAACTTTTTGCATCAATGTGTTTTCTTTTGATGAAGGCTTTGCTAAAAATAATTCAATCAATATTGCCTATAGGGATTATGGGCCGATAAATGCTACTCCAATTTTGTTAGTGACGGGTCTTGGTGCCCAATTGACCTTATGGCCAGAATTTCTAATCAATGATTTACAGGAAAATAATTTTAGACCCATAGTGTTTGATAACCGCGACGTTGGATTATCCACTAGATTTTCATCTCAACCATCTCAAACATTAAACTATTTAAAATATTTTATGTTTATTCCAATTAATTCTGAGTACACCATTGAAGATATGGCTTCAGATGGTATAGCTGTTCTTGATCATTTAGAGATAGGTTCGGCTCATATTTTGGGCATGTCGATGGGTGGGATGATCTCTCAGGTATTAGTTGCACAGCATCCACAAAGAGCCAAGTCATTTACTATGATTTCCTCAACAGCCTCAACACCAAATCCATTTAATGGTCCAAAGTTTAAGGTTACTCAACAGTTACTCAAAAGGTCTGCAGCTAAAGATGATATTGAAGGTAGAATTGATCAGTCGATTAAATTATTTGAGCTTATCGGTACTCCCGGAAAGAATTACAACACGCCGCAATTCAGAAAAAATATGCAAGCTTACATTAAAAGGGGCGGCGATGACGGGGGTTTTCTAAGGCAAATGGCTGCAATTATTGGATCGAAGAACAGAGAAGAACTTCTTAAATCAATCAATACCCCAACATTAATTATTCATGGCAATATTGACCCTCTTATTAAAGTTAAAAATGCCTATTCTGCCAAGAAATTAATTCAATCAAGCAAACTTGAGATCATTGAGGGCATGGGTCATTTATTGGATGAAGAGTCATACGCTAAGTTTCAAGATAAATTAATTGCATTTTTAGCAAAATAATTTTTTTAATTACATTTCATGATTCTTAAATGTCTTTACAATATCGAGCTATGAGCATTCAACCAAAAGAAAAATTTTTTTATGCATCTGGGGCTGTTGCGAACGGAGTAAAGGGCGATGCTTTTACTTTTTTTCTTTTATTTTTCTATTCTAATGTCATAGGCTTAACTCCCGGCCTTGCCAGTCTTGCAATTTTTATAGCCTTGATGGTTGATGCATTGACCGATCCTATAATGGGGGTGATCTCAGACAGAACAAATCATCGTTTAGGCAGAAGGCATCCTTATTTCCTTTTGGGAATAATTCCTATGGGACTGTCTTACTTTATGCTCTTTTCCATCCAATCATCCTGGGGTTTATCACAACAACAATTATTTTTTTGGATGCTTACATTTACTATTTTGACAAGATTGGGAATGACTGTATTTGATGTGCCACATAGATCATTGGGGAGTGAAATGTCTCGTTCTTATACAGAGAGAACTTCAATATTTGCTGCGCGTGAAATGTTTGGTTGGGCAGGCGGATTATTTAATGCTTTCTTAGCTTACACCGTTTTTTTTAAAGACACTCCAGAATACATTCCTGGCACTCAAAACCCTGAACCATGGATTTACTATGGCATGACTGGCGCAATCTTAATGTGCATTTCTGTGCTTGTGACTTATTTTGGAACATTGAAATATCGAAACAGCTCGTCATTCAATCAAAGCTCTTTTGATTTAAAATTAATTTTCTCTCAAATTTTTATTGCCCTAAAAAATAAATCATTCTTAATTTTCTTTTTTGGATATTTATTTATTGCTGTAAGTTGGGGTTTAAATAGCTCACTGCAAATATATATGAATACTTATTTTTGGGAGTTTAAATCTATCATGATAGCTTCATTTTTAGGTATTTACGCTATGTCCACATTTACCGCATTTTTGTTGATACCAAGATTAGTTCTATATCTCGAAAAGAGATCTATTTTGTTATTTGCAATAGCTTTTGCTGCGATAATTCCACCAATACCAATTATTCTTTATTTAAATGATATTCTTCCAGACTCTGGTTCTTGGAATTTATTTTTTGCTTTATTTCCATTTATATATATAGGGAATACTTGTTTATCATCAAGCGCAATCGTTAGAGAATCAATGCTAGGAGATATCAGTGATGAAGTTGAGCTTGAGAGTAAAATTGGCCAACAAGGTCTGATGTATGCATCTAGCTCATTAATAGGGAAGCTAAATACGGGATTAGGAATTTTAGTAGCTGGTCTGGCATTAGAAATTATTGATTTCCCTCGAGGGTCTGAACTATTGCCTAATACTGATCAAATATTTAGTCTAGCAATGGTTCAGGGTCCGTTTGTTGCAGTTTTAATGATTATCCCGTTTGGAATATTTTCTTTCTACAATATCGATCGTCAAAAGCATAAAAATATTTTGTCTAAGTTAGAAGTTAGGTGATTTAATGGCAAGGTTTTATACTTACACCATATGCAATTAAAGACAATCAATCGTACTCACGTATTCAACCCCTTATTGAAAAAATGATTGATAGAATTTATTCTACAAACTTCCAGAGGTTACAATGAAGGCTCCACATATAATTACGTTAATTCTTTGGGCCTTTGGCATTGTTAATTTACTTGAACCATTCAATGGTTGGATTTTTTATGTTGCATCTGGAATTTTTTACTTGTTGTTTATTGCTCATTTAATTGAATGTGTAATCTATAGAAATAAAATACTTAAATCTCAAGATTCACCATTTATTGCATTTTCAATGACTCTAATATTTGGAGTCATCTACCTTGGCTCAATTAAGGACTCTTAATATTTGGAAATCTTAGATGAGGGAGCAAAAATCCCAAGAGGTTCAATGGGTGTTTGGACTCTTGCTTGGCCTTCCATTATTACTAATCTATTTTATGCAACAAGCTCAATTGTCGCGATAAAGGTTGTAGGTAATCTTGGGCCTGATGCAATTGCCGCAGCGGTCACAGGTCAGAGGGTCACTTTTATTTTACAGGCTGTATTAACTGGTGTATTGGCTGGTTCAACAGCACTTATTGCTAGAAATTGGGGATCTAACGATAAGTTAGAAGCAGGAGTATTTTTTACCCGAACAGTTCAATTGGTGCTGTTTTTATCGATGGTATCTGCTATTTGTGTGTGGCAATTTGCAGAATCTCTAGTAAGATTTTTTGGTCTAAAAGGCCAAGCACTTACATTATCCATCCAATATCTCCAAGCCATAGCTCCATTCTATTTAGCTTTTGGATGTGGGATGGGTCTTATAACAGCTCTCAGAGCAGTTGGTGATGTAAAAACCCCTCTATTCATTGGTCTTATAATGAATATTTTTGCTATATTTTTTATGCTAGTTTTTGTAAATGGTTGGCTTGGATTTCCAAATTATGGTGTTGTTGGAGCAGCTTTTGGAAATGGCGTATCTTTTGTTATAGGGGCTTCATTATTAATAGTGTTCTGGCTTTCAAATCAACTGCCTGTTCGTTATTTTTCTATATTTGATCTTGATACTTTAAGAGTTAAAGAAATTTTTCAGGTTGGGTTACCTGCAGCTCTTGAGCAAATAATTTTTCAGGTAGGTATAACTGCATTTCTTATTTTAGTAGCTTATTATGGTACTGAGGCTTACGCTGCTTATGGAATTGGAGTGCAAATATTATCTTTTTCATTTGTTATTGGATTTGGTTTTTCAATTGCAGGAGCAACTCTTGTTGGCCAACATTTAGGCGCAAAAAATCAAGATCAAGCTAAGCGTGCTGGGTGGGGCGCAATGCGCTTATCAATTATTTCTATGACATTTTTTGGAATAATAATTGCTGTGTTTGCTGAGCCCTTAGCTAGATTTATGATTGATAACGATGAAGTAGTTCGTTTAACAGTTATTTTTATTTGGTTGCTTGGATCAATGCAACCCTTGATGGCAATAGAATTTTCTCTTGGTGGTGCACTGAGAGGTGCTGGAGATACAAAAACTCCACTCGCAATCACGCTAACTTGTTTGTTATTTATTAGAGTATTTCTTGCGATAATTTTCTTCTTACTTGATGCAAGAATTGAAATTATATTCTCAACACTTGTTGCGGATTATGTTGTGAAAGGATTTCTATACGTAACTAGATTTAGATCTGACAGATGGATGAATTCTTTGAAATCTAGGGAAGCTGATCAGCTAATTTAGCTAGAACATTACTAATTCTTTTCCATAGTTTCTTTTCACTCGCACTAATTTTATTTGATTTAAGATTATTAATAAAATCAATAAGCAAGTCTTTAATCTCATCATTTGTACTTTTTTTGCCAGAGAATTTATTTTGCAGCATCTCTATAGATAGTTTTTGTTTAATAACTTTATCTGAAACAGGAGGATCAATTTTTGCTATTAGCTCCAGCTGAACTGTGCATTCAAGAAGTTTGTCTGCATCAGCATTGTACAGTGGTTTTTTTACCGCTTTGAATATTTCTTTATTGATGACTGAATGATTTTCATCCGATGTTTCTATTAAACTCAGTAGATCTTCATAGGCACTAATCTTTAAAGCATTGATTGCATCAATTTTTTTATTTTCATAGCTTTTAATAGCCTTTTGAAGTTTTGCAAACTCAGGTGATTTTCGAGTTTTGCTTAGCTCGGAAATTTTTCCTTTCATATCTTTAATTGAGCAGCCATCATTTTTTAACTGATCAGCAAGATCGTTGATTATAACAAGCTCATTATTTATCAGAGCTTTGTCAGCTTCATAAAATCTATCAGCAGCCTCATTTAATTTTTTCCACAATATGGGCTCATTCTTTTTACCAGCTGGCCCGGCATTTTGATATTCACGTTTAATTTTTTGGAATTTTTGAATGCAAGTTTGAGCATCCTCATCATTAATTTGCTGAACTTTTTCAATTAATGATTCTTTGATTTTATAGTTTTTAGTTTCCTGTTGTTTGATTGCATTATTGATAGGTTTTCTTGCTTCTTGATATGCTGCCTTTAGCGTGGAAAAATCCTCATCTAAAACTGGCGCATACCTTTGCCATTTTTGAAAAGACTTGCTTAAAAATCTACTCATATCAATCAATCCAGGCCAGTTGTCTGAATGATTGTTGTATTGAACAAGTGATTGAATTATTTTTTCTCTCTCTTTAGCATTAGAGATTTTTATTTTCTTTAATTCATCATAGTATTGAGCGCATGGTTCCCAAGCTTTGTCAGTAAGGGTCTTAAAAGCATTCCATTGTTCACGTCCAGCAGGTTTAGATGATTGGTCTAATAATTGCCATTTGGTTTGCAGTCCATGAATTTCATTTGCTTGTTTTTTAGGACTTTCATGAGGGTTAGCTATCAAGTCTTCAATTTGCTTGATGATCTCATTTCTCTTTGGATTTGTAGCGAAAGATGAAATATCATTGAAGTATCTGGATTGAGCTGACATAAAGTTAAATCTATGTCTAAGCTTATTAGATACTTTTCCTTCAGCCTTCATGGATCTTGAGACCTCATTAACAAGTTTTTGAGCCAAACGAATTTCTCCAGCTTCAAAATGCTTTTCTGCTTTATCTAATGATTCAAATAAAATTTTATGAGTTTCCACAATAGTCTCTTTTGATGTTTATAATTATCCTTAAATGAGAAAAAGAATTTTAACAGGAATTACAACAACTGGTACTCCCCATATTGGAAATTATTTGGGCGCCATTAAACCTGCTTTAGGATTAGTTAGCCCTGACAATGATTCTTATTTTTTTCTTGCAGACTACCATGCCTTAATTAAGCAAAATGACCCTATTGAAATTGAAGCAAGTGTTAAAAATGTTGCATTAGCTTGGCTCTCTTCCGGGCTAGACCCAGAGCAATCACACTTTTACAGACAATCTGATATTCCAGAGGTCCATGAATTAACCTGGATTCTAAATTGTAGTGCTGCAAAAGGCTTGCTGAATCGTGCCCATGCATATAAATCAATAGTTGCTGAAAATACTCAGTCTGGTGATGATGAGGATAGGGCAATCAATATGGGTCTTTTTTCGTACCCAGTTTTAATGGCTGCCGATATTTTACTTTTTAATGCTACCCACGTTCCCGTGGGCCCGGATCAGGCTCAACATATGGAAATGGCGCGAGATATAGCAGGCAAATTTAATCATTCATATTCAAATTTGCTGACTCTTCCAGATGCTTTAATACAAAACGAAATATCAGTGCCAGGAAATGATGGCAGAAAGATGAGTAAGACCTATAACAACATTATTCCATTTTTATCTTCAGAGAAAGTTTTACAAAAATCTATTTCTAAAATTATTACGAACTCCTTAGAACCTGGTCAGCCGAAAGATTACAAAACATGTACTCTTTTTCAGCTTTATTCCTTTTTTGCCACTCCAGATCAGATTGATGATATGAAGAAATCATATTCAGATGGAATTGGTTGGGGCGATGTTAAGAACTATTTATTTTCAATCATTAATAATGAAATCCTGCCTATAAGAGAAAAATATACTGAATTAAAAGAACAACCAGATTTATTAAATGACTTATTTTCTGATGGTGCTCGAAAAGTTCGCCCTCAAGCACAAGAGCTTGTTGGCAAATTGCGTGAGGCTGTAGGCATCTCTAAAATTGTATAAACCTACAACTTGGTTAAAGTTCGGTTTATTTTCTGTGGGCCTGGGTCAATCCTTTGCTTTTGTTTTGGTTCCTCCATTGGCAAGAGATTTGGGCTTATCTGTAATCGAGACTTCGACAATATTCTCAATCTCTGCTGTTGCTTGGGCAATTACTAGTGCGTCTTGGGGCAGGGCATCTGATAAGTATGGAAGACGTAATATTGCAGTCATTGGTCTGCTGGGCTATTCGGTTTCAATAATTGCCTTAATTACACCTTTATTCCTTGTTGAGCAAAAAATATTAGATCTTGTATATCTTTTGCCTTTATTAATTTTAGGTAGATTGATTAATGGGTTGATTGGATCTGCGACAAGGCCTGCAGCTTTTGCTTATATGGCAGATATCTCGGATAGATCCAAGCGAACGAAAAAATTTGCAAGATTGGAGTCTAGTTTTCTTATAGGAACAATTATGGGGCCAATGTTAGGCGGTTTTTTATTTTTATATTCTAAAAGCTTACCTTTTTATGTTTTTGCATTTTGTGGTTTTGTTGCAGCTATTGGAATTTTAATCAGTTTCCCAAAAAACAGTCTTCCCATAGAAAAGGTTGAAAAAATTATTTCAAAAATTTCATATAAAGATAAGTCTGTGTGGCCATTTTTATTAATTGCTGCATTGTCTTCTCTTTGTCAGGCATCATTGCTCCAGTCCATAGGGTTCTTTGTAACAGATGTATTTTCTGGAGAGAAGGACCTACCCCTAGTGATAAGTTTAACTTTCGTTGTGCTGTCAATTTCCACTGTTGTCAGTCAATATATCTTTACTGATCTCATACCAATAGCTAATAATAAGTTACTAATATACGGTACTTTTTTAGTTGCAATTTCCTATTTAATGGCAGCATTATCATCATCAATTGCTTTATTTTATTTGGCTATGATGATTAATGGTTTTGGTGGAGGCATGTTTAGACCTGCTAATGCTTCCTCTTTATCTCTAGCTCAAACACCAGATAATCAAGGCACGGCAGCTGGATATTTAGGTTCTGTAATGCCAATAGGTCACGTTTTAACTCCAATAGTAGCAATGCCTATTTATCAATTTGGACCACAGTATTTATATTTTTTTAGTGCTTCTCTGTGCTTTATTTCCTTATTATTTATAATAGGACACCCATTACTGAGAGATTATGAACAAACCAGCGTTATTACTAATTAATTTAGGAACACCAAATTCCCCCTCGTACTTAAATGTTTTTAAGTATTTAAGAGAATTTTTAATGGATGGAAGAGTTATTGATATTCCATACATGCTTAGATTCGTGCTTGTAACTTTAATTATTTGTCCATTTAGATCATTTAGTTCAAGCAAGATCTATAAAAAACTTTGGAATCTTTCAGGAGGAGTTTCCCCATTACTGAAAAATACAGAAGAATTAACAATTAAATTAAATCAAAAACAAGAAAAATATAATGTTTATTATGCAATGCGATATCAAAACCCAAGTATTCAACAAGTATTAGATCGTATTGAAGAAACCAATCCATCTGAATTAGTTGTCTTGCCACTTTTTCCTCATTATGCTTCAGCAACCTCTGGTAGTGTGTTTAAAGAAGTAACTAAAAGGCTCTCAAAAAACTGGGTTATTCCTTCATTTAAGTTTATATCTCAATATTATGACCATCCATCATTCATAAATGCATGGGTAGATACTGCAAAAAACTTTAATCTTGATGCTTATGATAAGGTAGTTTTCAGCTATCACGGTCTACCAAACTCTCAAGTAGATAAGGTATATCAGGATCATCAATGCAATGGAAAGAATTGTGAGCATGAAATTAATGAAGAGAATCTGTACTGTTATAAAGCAGCAGTTTATCAAACCTCTAAACTAATAGCTGAAAAACTATCTCTTAAGAGAGATGATTATGAGGTTACATTTCAGTCACGATTAACAAATAATTGGCTAGAACCCTTTTCTGATATTGTTTTATCAAATTACCCTAAAATGGGTATTAAAAAAGTGCTTATTTTTTCGCCAGCATTTACTGCTGATTGTCTCGAAACTGTTATTGAGATTGGCGATGAATATAAAGAACTTTTTAACAAGGCTGGGGGTCAAACCTTAGATTACGTACCATCATTAAATTTTTCAGATGCGTGGGTTCAAGCTATTATAGATATTACTAATGAATAAAAGGATCTAAATGTTTAAAGAAAATATTCTAAAAGGAAAGAAAATATTAGTTACTGGGGGAGGCACTGGCTTAGGTAAAGAGATGTCAGAGCATTATGTCCAGCATGGAGCTGACTTGGTAATATGCGGAAGGAGGGAAAGCGTACTCGCTGATACAGCAGCAGAATTTAAAGATAAATATGGAGCAAATGTTCGTTATCAACCTCTGGATATTCGTTCTCCTCAAGATGTGGAAGATTTTATAGATTCAATTTTTCAAGAAGGGCCACTTCATGGACTAGTTAATAATGCTGCAGGTAACTTTATTTCTCCAACAAAAGATTTGTCCGCAAGAGGTTTTGATGCAATAGCAAATATTGTTTTTCATGGAACATTTTATGTAACTAATGCTGTAGGAAAGAAATGGCTTGAGCAAAAAATAAAAGGATCTATTATTTCTATTCTTGCTACCTGGGTTTGGACGGGCTCTCCATTTGTTGTGCCCTCAGCTATGTCTAAATCTGCGCTTAATACAATGACAAAATCTCTAGCTGTTGAATGGGGCCCATATGGAATAAGAATAAATGCCATTGCCCCAGGACCATTTCCCACTGAAGGCGCATGGGCTAGACTTAGCCCAAAGGGGGATCTCGATGATTCGGACTCAATGAGCACCATTCCAATGGGTAGAGTTGGCCAAATGAGTGAGTTGCAAAATTTAGCAACTTTTTTAATGGCTGATGGATGTGAATATTTAACTGGACAAACAATTGCACTTGATGGCGCTCAGTACCTTTCGGGCGGAGGAACATTCTCGCAACTTTCAAAAATGTCAGAAGATGATTGGTCTGAAATTAGAAGCATGATTAAAAAAACAAATGATTCAGATAAACAGAAAAGATCAACCTAATGATTGTTACTTAGCTTAGAGTTTTCTTTAACTGATAGACTAAACATATTAAATTTATAAAAAGGGGTAAAAATGGTAGATCAACAAATGAAAGATATTCTAAATAAACAAAGAGCTTATTTTATTAAAAATGGCCCACCATCATATGATTTAAGAATTGATCGATTGGATCGCATGAAAACATTGATCATGGAGAATCGTTACAAGATAGTAGATGCATTGAATGATGATTTTGGTGTTAGATCGAAAAATCAATCTATGGCCACGGATGTTTATACAATTATTCCAAGTATTGAGTATGCAAAGAAAAATCTAAAGAAATGGATGGCAGGTTCAAAAAGAAAACCAAACTTCCCATTAGGTTTCTTGGGTGCAAAGGCTTCGGTGGATTATGAGCCATTAGGTACAGTCGGAATGATTTCTCCATGGAATTTCCCTATATTTCTAACTTTTTCTCCGGCAGCTTCAATTTTTGCAGCTGGTAATCAGATTATGCATAAGCCAAGTGAGTATACTGAGCAAACTTCATCTTTATTAAAAGATCTTTGTGATGCTGCTTTTGACGAAGAGGAATTTGCAACTATATTGGGTGGCCCAGAAGTAGGATCAACTTTTACTCAACAAAAGTTTGATCATCTTTTATATACTGGAAGTGGCGCTGTTGCTAAGCACATTATGAGAGCTGCCGCAGAAAATTTGGTCCCAGTTACTCTTGAGCTTGGCGGCAAATCTCCAGTTATAGTTAGCAATACTGCTGATAGTGTCACTGCAGCTAAAAGAATAATGCTTGGCAAAACAATGAATGCAGGACAGATCTGTCTTGCCCCAGATTATGTAATGGTTCATTCAGAAAAGAAAGATGAGCTTGTATCTGGCATGAAAGATGCAGTTGCAGATTTTTATCCAGACTTAAAACATAACGATGATTACACATCTGTTGTTAATCAAAAACATTTTGATAGATTGCAGGGTTTACTAAATGATGCAAAAGAAAAGGGAGCTGTTATAGATGAGATAAATCCCGCTAATGAAGATTTTTCTCAACAAGAAGCATTCAAAATTCCTCCAACACTTGTTATGAATCCTACAGATGATATGGATATTATGAAAGAGGAGATCTTTGGCCCCTTACTACCAATCAAAGAGTTTAGTGAGATTGATGAAACCATCTCCTATGTAAATAAAAATGATAAGCCTTTAGGTTTATATTATTTTGGATCGAATAAAAATGAAGAAGAGCATGTTCTTACAAGGACTTCATCAGGTGGCGTTACTGTTAATGATGTATTGGGTCATATACAGCAAGAAGATCTTCCTTTTGGTGGCGTTGGACCATCTGGAATAGGAAGCTATCATGGTGAAGAAGGTTTTAAGACTTTCAGTAATGCAAAAGCTGTTTATAAGCAAGTTGGTTCAAGGTTCGACAAATTATTATCTGCAATCCGTCCCCCATATAAGGGTGATATTGAAAAGGTTCTCAAGCAGATAACCTAAGTACTATGAACTCATTGCCTATTTACTTGGGCTACAAGTATTTTCGATCAAAGAAGGGTGCATTTGCATCCTTCACTTCTTTGATGGCTACTGCTGGCCTTTCACTTGGTGTCGCTGCATTAGTTATCGTCTTATCTGTCATGAATGGTTTTGAAAAAGAATTGCAAACCAGAGTTCTTGGCGTAGTTCCTCAATTGATTATTCGATCTAATGAAAATCTTGATAATTACGAGGAATTGATTTCTAAAATAAGCACCGTAGAAAATGTTATCAGTGCGAGTCCTTATATCGAAACTCAGGGATTAATGAGCGCCAAAAATAGATCAAGAGGCGTTTTTGTTACAGGAATTAAGCCTGAATTAGAAGGTTCCATGTCTATTCTTCCGCAGTATATGACTGGTGGGTCATTGGATAATATTTCTCCAAATAAAGGAGTGATTGTAGGTTCTTGGTTAGCTAGGTACCTAGGAGTAGAGCTTGGAGATAAGGTCAATATCACAACAACCAATTTACGTTCTTCAATTATAGGAACTTTTCCAAGGACTATTTCTTTAGAGATTGTTGGCATATTTGAACTTAAAGCTGAATTAGATCAATCGCTTGTTTTAATTCATCATGATTTAGCAGCTAACATTTTAAACCTTCCAAAAAATGCTACCCAAGGCATCAGAGTTAAAACCAATGATTTATTTGCCGCTAATTCACTCGGTTTTAATTTGCTGGCTCAACCATTTCTAAATGAAGACTATTATTATTTTACTTCTTGGCAACAGACTCATGGAACATTATTTCAAGCCATTAAATTAGAAAAAAGATTAATAAGTCTTATGCTCTTTTTAATTATCACAGTGGCCGCCTTTAATATCCTCTCAACCATCGTAATGACAGTTAAAACCAAGGAAAAAGAGATTGCGATCTTAAAAACTATGGGCTGTTCAAAAATTCAACTTACATTTATTTTTTTAAACTTAGGTTTAATTATTGGATTTTTAGGCACATTTATTGGTTTATTGATAGGGATTGCAGTAACCCCTAATATAGATCAGCTCATTAATATTATAGAAAATTTTAGTAACAGAAGTTTGATGGACAGTTACTTCATTAATTATTTTCCATATGAATTTAGATTAACTCAACTTATATATATATGCCTTTCTGTTCTTGCAATGAGCTTAATATTTTCATATTTTCCAGCAGCTAGAGCAGCTAAGTTGAAGCCTGTAACTATTTTACGCCATGAATAAACTTACAGCCTCAAATATTAGTAAAACTTATCAATCGGGAGATCATCAAACGGAGGTCTTATCAAATATCTCATTTTCTATTTCCGAGGGCAATTCAATTGGGATTATTGGCTATTCTGGAAGTGGCAAAACAACACTTTTGCAAATTCTTGCTGGGTTGGAGACTCCTGACCAAGGCGATATTTTTTTTAACGAAATCAATCTTTCTTCTAATAATTCAAATAATTTTAATTCTATGAGGGGTAATTTGTTTGGCTATGCATATCAATTTCATTACTTGCTAGATGACCTAACTGTATTTGAGAATTGTAATCTAGTTTTTAAGATTGCCAATAATAATAAAGTTAACGAAAATTCTAAAAGAATCATCCAGATTCTTGATGAGCTTGGAATCGCTTCATTGCAAGAAAAGTACCCATATATGCTTTCAGGTGGTGAGCGACAACGTGTTGCTATTGCTAGAGCTGTGGTGCATGAGCCAAAGTTTGTATTAATGGATGAGCCAACCGGTAACTTAGATCATGAGAATGCTGAAGTAATTCAAAACTTAACTATTAAATTAGCTCAAAATCATAATATAGGTATTGTGGTCGCAACTCATGATTTAAATTATGCTGATAAACTGGATGCAGTATTTCGTATTGAGAATGGAGATTTAAAGTCAGCATAAAATGAATAATTTATTAATATCTGGTGGATGGTTTATTTGGCCTTTGCTTGTTTGCTCTATCTTGCTTTTTTCAATAGTGATTGAGAGACTTTGGTTTTTGCAGAGGAGGTTGGTTGCACCAAAAGGATTGTTAAGACAGGTGCAAAATTTAATTCAAAAAGATTCTTTTCACACTCAAAATCAGCAAGAAATTTCAGCCACATCTCAATTAGGAGATTTACTGCAGCACTGCTATCAATACCGTTTACATTCAAGAGAATTTATTGAGACAAAAGCCGAAGAGAAAGCTTCAGAAATTAAATTACTCCTTGAACGAAATTTATCGATGCTGAGCACAATAGCAAGCATTAGTCCTTTGCTGGGACTTTTAGGAACCGTTGTTGGGATGATAACGGTTTTTAGTAACATTGACGTAAATGGCTCTGCAAATACAGATTTGCTTGCAGCCGGAATTTCAGAAGCTTTAATCACAACTGCTTTTGGGTTAATTATTGCAGTACCAGCTATTGTTTTTTATAGGTATTTCGAACAAAAAACTGTAATTTTGATGTCAATCTTGCAAGCCAATACGTCAATTTTTTTAGATTTTCTATATAAAAAATGAAATTTTATAATAATAAAGAAAGAGCTCTTTCAATCGAAATTACTCCCTTGATAGATATTGTTTTTCTTCTTGTAATTTTTTTTGTTGTTACATCAAAAATAGAAACTAACCAATATCTAACTTTAGACCTTCCTGAATCTAAATCATTTGCGTCAGCTCTATCAAACAACTCTCAAAATATTATTTTATTAGAATCTGGGGTGCTCATAATTAATAATCAAGAATTTTCTATGACAGAGATTGATAAATTAATGGCTGGAGTTGCTGCAACCTTTTCTAAATCAGAAGTTGTTGTTCTCTCCATAGAAAGCAAAGCCTATCATGAGTGGGTCATAAGCTTAATGGATGGTCTGAAACAGTTGGGATTTCAAAACATACAGATTAAAACTTATACTGATTAGTCATGAATCCCTTAAAGAGACTATTTTCGTATACCTTTAGATTTAAATTTTCATTTATTTTAAGTATCTTTGGCTTTATTCTTTTTGCATCGGCAGACATTGCTGCTGTTGAATGGATTAGAAGAATTATTGAATATATCAATTCTGATCAAGATGATTTCAGCATATATCTTGTCCTAGCATTAATTTTTATTGCAATGGGAAGAGGTGCAGGCTTTTTTGTTGGTAACTATTTTATGTCTAGGGTTGGGTTCGGCATTGTTCATGACCTAAGATCTGAGCTATTCTCAAAACTGATTAACCTTCCTAAGAATTTCTTTGATCAAAATCAATCAGGCCAACTGATTAATAGAATTACTTTTACCACTACGCAAGTTTCAGGTGCTGCCTCAAATGCTATTAAGACTTTCGTAAGAGAAGGGTTTCTTCTTGTCGGCTTACTAGCCTATATGCTTACTTTAAACTGGAAGTTAACACTGCTCTTATTAATCACCACCCCATTTATAGCATTAATAGTATATGTTGCTGGTCGAAGATTAAGAAAGTTGGCGAAAACAATCCAAACAGCCATGGGGGATGTAACTCATCTTGCATCTGAGGCAGTTGATGGAAATCTAGAAATTAAGTCATTTAATGCTGAAAAATATGAAAAAGATAGATTCCTCGCTGCCAATGCTTCAAATAAAAATCAAAATTTAAAACTTGAAGCAACCAGTAATTTGGCAACACCTATTATCCAGCTTCTAGTTTCAGTTTCATTATCTATAGTTGCTTATTTTGCATTGGGCTCACAACTAGGTATAGAGCTAAGCGCTGAAGATTTTGTTGCTTTTATAACCGCAGCGGGATTAATGGCAAAACCGATTAGACAACTTTCAAATATTAATGCTGTTATTCAAAAAGGGTTAGCAGCAGCTGTAGAAATTTTTGACCAATTAGACGCAAAAGAAGAAGAGGACACAGGCGAGTTAGACTCAGATATTATAGGAAATATTAGGTTTTCAGATGTTTCTTTTGCATATAACTCCAAAGAATCTGTCTTAGATAATTTAAATTTTGAAATCATCCAAAATGAAACAATTGCTATTGTTGGAAAATCTGGATCAGGGAAATCGACAATTGCTAATTTAATATCAAGATTTTATTCTGATTATTCGGGAAAAATCTCTATAGATGATGTAAGTATATTAGATTATCAGTTATCCCATCTCCGAAAATCTATCTCAATAGTCAATCAATCACCAACTTTATTTAATGACACGATTGAAAAAAATATTGCCTACGGCGATAACGACATTGATCAAGCGAAATTAAAAGAGGCAGCTGAAATATCTGGCTGCAATGAGTTTATTTCAAGGCTGCCGGAAGGCTTTAAATCTGAAATAGGTGATGATGGTGTCTTATTATCTGGCGGTCAACGACAAAGAATAGCAATAGCTAGAGCTTTTTATAAAGATTCACCAATTATCATCTTAGATGAAGCCACTTCAGCGTTAGACAATGAATCTGAATTAATTGTGCAAGAGGCAATAGAGCAATTAATAAATAATAGAACAACCATTGTTATTGCTCATAGACTTTCGACCATTGAAAATGCAGACAAAATTTTAGTTTTAGATAATGGTTCAGTTGCCGAGTCAGGAACTCATGATGAGTTATTAGACCAAGATGGTATCTACAAGAGCCTATATCAAAATAAATTCAATGATTCTGGAGATCCAAAAAAGCCATCAAAAAAATCTGTTGGCAAGGAGTACCTTCCAACATTTACCGAAGAGCCATCTCAGCAAGGGTATCTAATTGATGCCTGGTACAACAAAAGCTTTTGGTTGTATATTTTGGCTCCTCTTACTTTTTTATTTTCATCTTTAGTAAAGGCACGAAGGAATTCTTACATAAGGAACCCTAAAAAAGTTTGGAACTCCCCTAAACCTATTATTGTTGTTGGTAATATTTCAATGGGCGGAACCGGCAAAACCCCTTTAGTTAAATTTATTGCAAATGAACTAGCTAAACGTGGCTTTAAACCTGGATTAGTAAGCAGGGGGTATGGTGGTAAGTATTCTGGAACACTTGAAGTTACCCCTGAAACTACCTATAAACAAACGGGTGATGAAGCTCAAATTTTAGCTAAATTAAATGTCCCATTTTTTATCGATAAGAATAGATCTAGGGCTGCAAGAAAACTGCAAGAAAAACATGATGTGGATGTAATTATTTCAGATGATGGTCTTCAGCATTATGCAATGGGTAGGGATGTTGAAATTGCTGTAATTGATGGCGCTAGAAGACTAGGAAATGGCTTAGCATTTCCTGCAGGCCCACTCAGGGAGCCCAAGTCTAGACTCTCCAAAGTTGATTTTATTGTTAACAATGGCGGCCCAACCGAAGGAGATGAAATTTTAATGACTCTGAGTCCCTCTAAGTTTATTCACTTAAATTCAGGCAAAGAGTACTCAGTAGATAAGTGGCCTATGCATAATCAAGTCCATGCAATTGCAGGAGTTGGTAATCCGAATAGGTTTTTTGATTTATTACTAAGGCTAGGTTTTGAGTTTGATAAAAATCCATTTCCTGATCATCATAAATATAATAAAAGGGACTTATATTATCTTGATCATCTTCCTATTTTAATGACTGAAAAAGATGCTGCTAAATGTAAACATTTTAAAAATTCAAAGATTTGGTATCTTAGCATTGAGTCTAAAATAGAATCTCAGTTTGTTGATAGACTTGAGGAGAAGTTAAATGATAGATAAGGATATTTTAAATATTATGGGATGCATAAGATGCAAATCAAAGTTGATTGATAGGGAGGATCATCTTGAGTGTGATCAATGCAACATTGGCTATCCAATAGAGGATGACATACCTAGGATGTTAGAGGATAGAATTTTTTCTCTGAATGACTGATTCTTTCGTTATTATTGTCCCAGCAAGAGCTGGTTCAACTCGTTTACCTAATAAACCATTGGCCATGATCAATGGCCGTACTTTAATTTCTCGGATTATAGATTTAGCCAATTCCTCAAACGCCTCTAATGTATATATTGCAACTGATAGCGATGAGATTAAAGATCATTGTGAATCATGCGGTGCCAATGTTGTGATGACTTCATCCAATCATATTTCTGGAATGGATAGAATTGCTGAAGCAGCAAGAATACTTAATTTAAATCTAGATACCCCAATTGTTAATCTTCAAGGCGATGAACCATTTATGCCTGTCCAAATTATCAACCAATTAAAACATTCAATACTGCTAATAAAAGAACTAATTTCAACTCCATAAGCTCCAATATTTTGTACAGGTGCTGCACCAACAGATCCTGGAATATGTGTAAGATTTTCTATTCCATGGAGCTCATTTGTTAAACAATACTCAATCAAATCAGCCCAATCAAGTCCTGCCCCAACTGAAATAAAATTATTATTTGTTTTTATGCCTTTTAAGTTAACTCCGATAACAGTCCCATTAAAATAGTCGCTTAAAATTACATTTGTGCCTGCGCCAAGTATCAATATCTCTTCATCATCAAGCGTTTCAAGAAAAGTTAAATCATCTAAGGTATTTATATGTATGTAATTTTTTGCCTTAGCCTTAAGACCAAAAGAATTAGATATCAT
>CABWYS010000001.1 GCA_902509555.1 uncultured SAR86 cluster bacterium | reverse complement strand
GTAGCAAAAATTACAGGGAAAGAAGGAACTCTTTTTACTGGCAATGCTAAGGTTTTTGATTCTGAAGAAGCAGGTATGGAGGCAATTCTTGGTAAGCAAATTCAAGACGGTGACGTGGTTGTTATTAGGTTTGAAGGCCCAAAAGGCGGACCTGGAATGAGAGAAATGCTCAAACCTACTTCTGCAATTATGGGGCAGGGCTTAGGAGATAAGGTTGCTTTTATTACCGATGGAAGATTTTCTGGTGGAACCCATGGTTTTGTAGTTGGACATATTAGTCCTGAAGCTGATTTGGGTGGCCCTATTGCTCTTATTCAAGATGGAGATGAGATTACAATTGATGCTAATAAGAATATTTTAAGTCTTAATATTTCTGATGATGAAATGAAAAAAAGAGCAAAAATGTGGAAAAATCCTAATTCGTCCCCAAAAAGTGGAGTACTGGCAAAATATAAAAAGACAGTTCAGTCAGCATCAAAAGGTGCGATTACGGATTAATATGTATGATTAAAAGAACCTATCCTCAGTCAAGACTGCGCAGAACACGTGCAAAGAGTTTTTTAAGAGATCTTGTTGCAGAGAATCATTTAAGTACCGATGATTTAATACAGCCAATTTTCATATCAGACCAATCTGAAAAGACAGTTAAGATACCTTCTATGCCTGGTATCTATAGGCATAATCTAGATTCTCTTTATTCTGAAACGGAAGCATTAATCAAGGTAGGAATAAAATCAGTTGCCATTTTCCCCGCAATTGATGCTGATAAAAAAGATCAAAAAGGATCACATGCATTCGATGATGACAATATAGTTTGTTTGGCATTGAAAGGGTTGGTAGAGAGATTTCCAGAGGTTATTAAGATTGCAGATGTTGCGCTCGACCCTTTCACGGATCATGGGCATGATGGGGTATTGTTAGATGGGAAAGTGGATAATGATCAAACATTAGAATTACTTCAAAACCAAGCTCTAATTTTAGCCCAATCTGGTGCTGATGTTCTTGCTCCATCGGATATGATGGATGGAAGGGTAAAGGTTATTAGAGATATTTTAGAGTCAAATTCATTCGTTGATACAATAATATTGTCCTATGCTGCTAAATACGCTTCTAGTTTTTATGGCCCATTCAGAGAAGCTGTTGGTTCATCAGCAAATCTTGGAAAGGCATCAAAGAAAACATATCAAATGAATTTTGCTAACCTAGATGAGGCCCTCCATGAGGCAGCCATGGATATTGAGGAGGGCGCGGATATTGTTATGGTTAAGCCTGGCACAGCATATCTTGATGTTGTTAATGCTATTAAATCTGAGTTTCAAATTCCGACATTTGTTTATCAAGTGAGTGGAGAATATTCAATGCTTCAGTTAAGTATTGAGAAGGGGTGGCTTGATAAAGATGTTATGTTAGAATCTCTATTGTGCTGCAAAAGAGCTGGCGCTGACGCCATCTTAACCTACGCAGCAAAACAAATAGCATTGGAGTTAAATTAATGAGTGACAACGTCAAAGAAATTTCATCAGAAAATTTTAATCAAGAAGTTCTAGAATCAGAGTTGCCAGTTTTAATTGATTTTTGGGCAGAATGGTGTGGCCCATGTAAACAGCTAGCTCCAACAGTTGAAGAAGTAGCTGATGCAATGGTCGGCTCAATGAAGGTATGTAAAATGGATGTAGATTCCAATCAGGATTTAGCCGTTCAATATGGCGTTCGATCAATTCCAACTCTCTTGATTTTTAAAAATGGTGAAGTGGCCTCAACTCAAATAGGCGCTATCAGTAAGCAACAATTGGAGGATTTTATAGCAGCAGAAGTATAAAAACTTTGCATCTTGCGGGAAAAGGAACTATCATTTTCTCCATCCTAGCTTTATAGCTACCTATCAAATCACAATCTTTTACTCCTAAACAACCTGAGAAAAATTTATGAATTTAACTGAAATGAAAACCAAGCCAATAAATGAATTGGTAGATATAGCCGAAAGTCTCGGAATCGAAGATGTCGGACGACTTAAGAAACAAGAAATTATCTTCCGTATTTTTAAAAAACAAGCCAAAGAAGGAGTAGACATTTATGGTGGAGGCGTCTTAGAGATTTTAAATGATGGATTTGGTTTTTTACGATCCCCTGAGGGATCTTATTGTTCTGGTCCAGATGATATTTATGTATCTCCCAGCCAAGTTAGAAAATTTAGTCTCAGGAAAGGAGACGAAATTCATGGAAAAATTAGACCTCCAAAAGATAGCGAAAGATATTTTGCTTTAGTCTATGTTGACACAATTAACAAAGAGGCTCCTGAAAAAACAAAAAAGAAAATTCTTTTTGAAAACTTAACACCACTTTTTCCAACATCACGCCTAACGCTTGAGCAGGGAAGCGGATCTGCTGAGGATCTTTCTTCTAGAATTATTGATCTTGCTTCTCCAATTGGAAAGGGGCAGCGTGGGTTAATTGTTTCCCCGCCCAAAGCAGGGAAAACATTAATGCTGCAAAGCATCGCCCACTCAA
The DNA here is from genome assembly GCA_902509555.1 of uncultured SAR86 cluster bacterium. GTDB lineage: Bacteria > Pseudomonadota > Gammaproteobacteria > Magnimaribacterales > D2472 > D2472. Next base: position 131,270 of record CABWYS010000001.1, on the reverse strand, counting down.
TTACTAAAAATAATCCTGAAGTTGAATTAATAGTATTGCTGATCGATGAACGCCCAGAAGAAGTCACGGATATGTCTAGAACAGTTAGAGGTGAAGTTGTTGCAAGTACATTTGATGAGCCTCCAACAAGACATGTTCAAGTAGCAGACATGGTTATTGAAAAAGCCAAAAGACTTGTTGAGCACAAAAAAGATGTAGTGATTTTGCTTGATTCTATTACGAGATTGGGTAGGGCCTATAATTCAGTTCAACCCGCTTCAGGAAAAATTCTCTCCGGTGGTGTGGACTCAAATGCACTTGAAAGACCTAAAAGATTTTTTGGTGCTGCAAGGAATTTGGAGGAGGGCGGAAGTCTTACAATTATTGCCACTGCTCTTGTTGAAACCGGATCTAAAATGGATGAAGTGATTTATGAAGAGTTCAAGGGAACTGGAAATATGGAGATTCATTTAGAAAGAAAAATTGCTGAAAAGAGAATATATCCTGCTATCAATATTAGACGCTCAGGAACTAGAAGGGAGGATCTTCTTACAAGTCCTGAAGAGCTTCAAAGAATGTTTATTCTTAGAAAGATTCTCGATGATATGGAAGATTCACAAGCTATTGAATTCTTGATTGAAAGATTGAAATCATCCAAAACAAATGAAGAGTTCTTTAGTGCCATGAAAAGTGGCAACGGGAATGGTAAGAAAAAATAGTTGAGTTTAAACTTCTGCTAGAGCTGCTTTGACCATCTCTTTATCATGAGGAGATTCTGCTAAGACGCTATTTTTAAAACCATACTTCTTGGCTAATTCTTCTATTCTTTTTGATGCAACAATTAAGACTACTTTTTGATTTTTATTAACCACCAATTGCTTCATTAGCACTTTTAAACTCTGATGCGTATAGATCAAGATTACTAATTTTTTTTTATCCCTGATTTTTAAAAAATCAATATTCATTTCATCATGCGATGCATAACAAGGAAATGTATCTATATCTGCATCGGTCAAAGTTAGTATGCAAGGATTCTTTTCTCCACAAAAAACCAAACATTTTTTGTAACCCATTTCTTTTATTGCATCTGCTAAACCAGCAGAATCAAATGTTTGCGGAATTGATGAAGCAAGATTCAATTTATGCAATGATTCCTGAGTTGCCAACCCAATAGCAAGAATTGGAATATTTTTATTAGCAAATAAGGTATCTTGAAAAAATTCAGCGCCATGGGTCACTGCAGATTGGCTTGTAAATATCAAAACATCATAATCTTTAAGATTATTTATATATTGCAAGGCCTGCAAAGGGGGCTCAGTTTTTATGATTCTTGTGAGAGGTATATGACTAAAGTTTTGTTTAGATTTTTCAAGCAAAGAATTAGTCTTTTGACTCAGATTTACAGGTCTAGTGTTTACAATCATTTATTGTTGAATAATTTCTTTGGCACCATTGTGAATTAATGTTTCTATAAAACCTTGCAAAGCATCAATTTTATTTTTTAGTTTAAATCTGATTGCCTCATTGTAAACTTTAGTTCCATCTTGGTTTGAGACTCTCACTTTAAGTTCTGCATCTTGGCTATCGATTTTACATAGAGCAGAAATTGGGGATAAGCAATTACCTTCCAGAGAAGCAACAACTCCTCTTTCAATTTCTGTAGCTTGATGAGTTGATTCATCATTGAGCAATTTTAGTAAGTTTTCTATATCAGATTCAAGCTCAATTGAATTGACCTCTATACCAATTGCTCCTTGAGCCGCTGCTGGTAACATCTGATCTTCTGAAAATAAGTACATATTCGGATGCGAGATTTTTAGTCTATTTAATGCTGCTTTAGCAACAATTAAACCATCCAAGTTCTCATCATTCATTTTGTTAATTCTAGTTTGAATATTCCCCCTGATTGGCACTATGTTTAATTTAGAGTTCATGGCAAGTAGCTGAGATTTTCTTCTAGGTCCAGATGTGGCAATTTTAAGATTTTCTGACAAGTCATCGATGGTTAAGCCTTCTTTTAAAAGAATAGCATCTCCCTCAGCCTCTCTTGGCAAAGTTGCTGCAATGCTAAATTGAGAATCTATTTTTGCCGGTACATCCTTTAGGCTATGAACTGCTATGTCAGCAACTCCATTCACTAAAGCTGCCTCTAGCTTAGATACAAATAATCCCTTCCCGCCAATAGTGTGCAAGGGTGCATCGGTAAGATCACCCTCTGATTCCATCTGAATAATTTCACAAATACATTCTGGATCATAAAATTTAATTTTTTCTATTACCTCATTAGTTTGCAGCATTGCAAGTGGAGAGAGTCTGGTTGCTATCCTGATTTTCATTGCAAGATTATAAGCCTCACATCTCCTATGGTTTTATCTTTTAGAATATCTTGAGTCTTGCTCAATTCGAGTTCAGCATGCTTACTAGTTTCAAGAAAAACTTTTCCACCCTCATTTAGAACATTACTCTGATAGATTCTTTTGATTAGAATCTTATAGTCAATCTGGTCAAAGGGAGGATCTAAAAAAATAAAATCAAACTTTCTTTTATTTGTTTTTAACCACTTAAAAGAATCACTACATACTGCTTGAATTTTATTCTCATCACCGAGATGATTAATATTCTTTAAAATATTTTTATACAAATTTTTTTCTTTCTCTACAAATGTGACATGCTCAGCACCTCTAGATAATGCCTCCAAACCTAAGCCGCCAGTACCTGCAAATAAATCGAGACAAGATTTATTTTTCAATTCAAATTGAAGCCAGCTAAACAATGTTTCTTTAGCTCGATCAGAAGTTGGCCTGAGGGCTGGCGTAGCTTTAAAAACTATTCGATAGCTCTTGTGTCTACCTCCAATTATTCTTATGCTTGAAGTGTTCAATTTTTAAAATTTTTACAGAGTATAAATTATAACGCCTATGTCTAAAGAACAATTTATAATTGCAATGAGATTTTTGGCTTCCTCTGTGAGTGTTATTTCTGCAAAAGACCAATCTGGTAATCTATATGCAATGACAGCATCCTCTGTTACATCGTTAACAATTGATCCGCCATCTGTCTTAGTGTGTGTTAACAATGGTGCCAGCATTTACGATGCTCTAACTTCAGGAGAGAATTTATGTATCAATATTCTTCAAAAAACTCAGCAAGAAATTTCGAATCTATGTAGCTCAAAGGAGCTTGAATCAAAAAGGTTTGAGAATGATTTTTGGGATATAGAAAATATTCCTTTCATTAAAAATGCTCAATCAAACATATTTTGTAAAGTCGAAGAAACAATTGCTTATCATACCCATAAAATTGTTATTGCTAGTGTTGGAAGATCTCAAAGCGCAGACAAATTTAATACCCTCATGTATGCAGATGGAGGATACCTAGATTAGATGAGATATTTATTTATTCTATTATTTTCATTCTCACTGCATTCAATAGAATTATCTCCTGGCACAGATAATGCTTCCGTATATTTTATTTCTCCAAATGATGGAGAATCCATTTCAGGAAAAGTTACTGTAAGATTTGGTTTAGAAAACTTTGGCGTTGCTCCAGCTGGAGCTCAAATTATGCATACAGGCCATCATCATTTAATTATTGATGCAGATTTACCGCCACTTAATCTACCAATTCCAGCTAATGACAATTATGTTCATTTTGGAAAAGGGCAAACAGAAGTTGAAATTGATCTATCCAAGGGAACTCATACGCTTCAATTGTTGTTGGGAGATTTTAGGCACATGCCTCACAATCCACCCATCTACTCTAAAAAAATTCAAATAACACTAGATTAAAAATCTAAGGCCATTGTTAAAAAGGATCTCAAATCTTTTGTCACAATTGACATTGCATCCCCAGCATTAGTACCAATAGATTCATCAATTTTTGTATCGCCAATTAAACCCACTAAGCCATGTACTTGTGCCCAGTGACGAATACATTGTCGACCCAGGTCTGCGTCAGAAATCCCAGGATTTAATTCAGCGATTATTTTGATTAACTCATCAAAGGCTCCAGATGCGGCTTCTAACAGCTCAGGAAATTCGACTTTATCTATAATAGGGCTATGCATTAAATCATAAGTATTTTTTCTTTCCAATCCAAATTTTACATAGGCAAAACCCATCTCAATAAATCTTTCTTTCGCTGTCATATTTTCATTTTGAGTGGTTGCTTGATTTAAGATTTCTGCTAGTTTTTCAAACCCCCTTTTGGAGACCTCAGCAAGAAGATCTTCTTTGGTTTTAAAATGTCTGTAAGGTGCTGTTTGGGATACATTTGCTTCTTTAGCAATAGATCTTAAACTCATATGATCATGACCATTAGCCTCACACATTGAGCAAGCGCTAGAGATTAACTCCTCTTTTAAATTGCCGTGATGGTATTTCATAAATTATTTAATGTTGACAGCGAACACATTAAATATATACTATGTTTACGCTGCTAACATTATCAGCATAGCATATTAAATTTTATGAATAAATTTTTGAATCTTTCGTTTTTTTTCCTTTTAGCTTTTGATTTATCATCTAACGCTTCTTTGGAAATTACGACGATTGAAATTCAAGATTCATACAATACCATCCAGCGCTTTCCAGGAAAGATACTCCCATTAAATTATTCTAAGTTGGCTTTTGAAGTTCCAGGAAAGATTGAAGAAGTTAAAATTGATATTGGCGATGCTGTGCAAAAAAATGAAATATTGGCAGCTTTGGATCCTGCGGAGATGCAGGCAAACTTAAATCAAGCCCAGGCACGATTTGATTTAGCAGATCAAGCCTTGAATAGGTTTAAAGATTTAAAGTCGAAAGGGTTTATCTCTAATCAGGAGTTGGATCGAGCTAATTCAGAGTTTCTCATTGCTAAAGCACAAGTAGATTTGTACTCAGTCAAACTAGAACAAACCTTTATTCGCGCTCCATTTGATGGATATATTCAAAATAGATTTCTTGATTCAGGGACTGTCATTAGTCCAGGAGTGCCAATTATAGAAATCATTGATTCAACAGTTGTGGAGGCCCATGTCTCAGTTCCTAGCTATATTCTTGAGACTTTGGTAGAAGGAAATTCTTATAATTTTTTAATCGATAAGAAAATTTTTCCTGCAACACTTAAGCGGTTTACAAAAATGAGCAATCAAGGATCAGATAATAGATTATGCATATTTGAATTCGACACTTTTATTAGCCCGGGATCTGTTTCTTACCTTCAGCTCCAACAAGTGAAATCAACGACTGGCGCCTGGGTTCCTCTGAAATCTCTTTCTCAAGGCACGCAGGGTTTGTGGAATTTATATACGGTTTCAAAAGATAATAATAATCAATTGAAGGTTGCTAAAGAAATTGTTGAATTAATTCATGTTGAAGGAGATAACGCATATATTTCAGGAACTATATCAACTGGAGATATGGTGGTATCAGGTGGGGCTGAGAAGGTTATTGAAAATGAAATTTTAAAAGTTAACTAAATCATGTTCCTGCTCAAGATTTTATTTGATCGACCTCGGGTCTTCAGTCTACTTTTAGCCTTTATCTTTTTAGCTGGCATTTTTTCTCTTAGCACTCTTCCCAGACAAGAAAATCCAGAGCTTGCTCAGCGATGGTCATCAGTGCAAAGTATTTATCCTGGGGCCTCACCAACAAGAATTGAAACGCAAATTTTAGAACCACTTGAAGCCAAGCTTAGAGAGGTATATGAGCTTGATGAAATTATCTCATTCGCTTCTCAAGGATTTGCAACCACAGTGTTGGCTATTAAAGATGAGGTTCCTCCATCTCTTATAGAGCAAGTATGGTCTGAAGTTCAAGATAAAATGGATCAAGCATCATTTTTACTGCCTCCAGATGTTAAACCACAATTAATTAGAAGTAGCGGTCCGCCTATAACCCTTCTTTATTCCTTAACTTGGAATGGAGATGGAAAAACTCCATTAATTCTTTTATCACGCGTTGCAGAGGATCTTCGACAAACCCTAGCCTATGTCAGTGGTTCAGATAGAAGTCATACATACGGAGCTGCTGATGAAGAAGTTTTAGTCGAGATAGATAATGCTAAATTGTCTGCGCTAGGCTTATCTTTTCAAGAAGTCGTAAAAGTATTATCCGGACTTGATACAAAAAAACCAATTGGACAAATTTCACAGAATGGAAAAGAGCTTCTTGTTAAATCAAAAGATAATTTAACCAATATTTCACAAGTAGCCGACTTACCAATTAAAGTTTTTAATGACTATGAGATTATTCGATTGGGTGATATTGCGACCATATCAAAAAATCCTAGAGATCCGCCAGAAGAACTTTCTCTTTTCAATGGTGAGAGATCTGTGTTGGTCAATATTAGTGGAGCTTTCTCACAAAGAGTAGACCGCTATGTTGAAGATATTGAAAAGGTAATCGATGAATTTAGAGATCAATTACCCTCAGAAATTTTGCTCAAGAAAGTGTATGACGAATCTTATTATTTCAAAGAAAAATTTAATACCTTATATACAAGTATTTTATTTGCAATCTTGATTGTTATCGGGATTAGTTATTTTCTCCTAGGTTTTAAATCAGCGCTAATTGTTGGATCAATCATTCCTCTAACTATTTTTTTGGTGTTATTTGGCTGCACATTGCTTGGACTACCATTGCATCAAACCTCAATGACTGGAATTATTATTGCTCTTGGGTTGCTGATCGACAATGCCATCATTGTAGTTGAAGATTTTAAATATAGACGCAGACTAGGCCATTCTAGAGAGCAAGCTTCATATGAAACTTTCCAACATCTATGGATACCCCTTGCAGCGGCAACTGCCACAACAGCATTATCGTTTTTTCCGATCGCTGCCGGAGCAGGCCCTAGTGGAGAGTTTGTAGGAGGCATGGCAAAAACAGTAATTCTTTCGATTACTTCTTCGCTATTCCTTGCGCTTTATATTGTGCCAGTTCTTTTAAATTATTTAGATCAAATAAAATTTTTTGAAAAGGAAATTTTTGGTGGTAATGGCTATTCAAATGAAAAACTTGTTCAAAGATATAGAGCTGTCCTAACTTGGTCATATGATGTTCCGAAAAGAGGAATAATGATTGCAATGATATTGCCCGCATTGGGCTTTATATGTTTTCCATTTCTAAAAGCAGATTTCTTTCCTGAGCTTGATAGAAATATGTTTAAGGTGTTGGTAGAACTTCCGCAAAATTCAAATGTTAAAAGTTCTGAAAAAGCAGTATTGGAGTTAAGGGATTCCATTGCTAAAAGTGGGATTGTGCAAGATGATTTTTGGTTTATTGGTAGGAGACTGCCACGGATTCTATATAACGTTGTTGGTGGTGATACAGCCCTAGGTGCCAATAATATAGCTCAAGGAGTATATATTAGTACTTCTTATAAAGAAATGGTTGAAGTCTTACCAAAACTTGCAAAAAGACTCACTGCTGAAAACCCTGACTTAAAAATTATTGTGGATAAATTTGATTCGGGCCCACCTGTAGATGCAGCGGTTGAGTACAGCATTCATGGACCTGATCTAGATATCTTGAGAGCTTTGGGAAAAAAATTAGAGTTAATTGTAAGAGATGCTCCAGGAGTTTTCTTAACCAAAAGCGGGCTTGCTGGTGGAGCAACAAACTTGGAGTTTGCCTTTAATGAATCCAATCTTGCTTTGGGCTCAATTTCAGGAGATTTTTTTATTAATGAGTTAGCAATTGCAAGTGAAGGCGCGGTTGTTGGCACCATGCTTGATGGAAATAAAGAGCTATCAATCAAAATACGAGGATCGTCAAATGATTCAATAGAATCAACTCGATTTTTATCTGTACCTTCTCAAGAGGGTTTTGATTATTCTTCAAATTATGGAGATTTTGAGGTAACCAATCAGGCTAATTTTGTTTCTCGTGATGCTGGCAAGAGACAGAATAATGTTTCAGCATGGATCTGGCCTGATCTACTTCCATCTCAAACTGAAAAATATTTGGCAGATAATTTAGAAACCTTTAAAGCTGAGCTTCCGCCTGGATATACTTTTCAGGTAGGCGGAGAAGCTGAGGCAAGGGGGCAATCTCAGTCTAATATTTTCTCATCAGCTATTTTGTTTTTTATCTTAATAATCATCGCATTAGTCGCAGCATTAAATTCATTTAGGCAAGCTGGCTTAATTTTGAGCGTTGCTTTTTGGTGCACAGGTTTAGCATTTCTAGGATTAACATTAGGGCAGGCTAATTTTGGATTCATAGGTTTGGTAGGAGCCATTGGATTGGCAGGCCTTTCTATCAATGACTCTATTGTTGTTTTGTCTCACATTAAAGAATCAAACGCCAATTCACCAATTAACAAAGAAGAGCTTGTTGAAGTAATCATTAGATCAACTCGACATGTTATCACCACTTCGGCAACAACAATTGGAGGGTTTATGCCTTTATTGGTTACTAGTATTTTCTATGGACCATTGGCTTGGGCAATGGCTGGTGGGGTAATAGGCTCAGCAATCATTGCTTTGTTTTATATTCCTGCTTGTTACGCAATTTCAAAAAAGCTATAAATCAATAGAACGGGAATGAATAAAAAGTTTAAATAGGGAGGGAGCGATGACAGTTCTATTACCAATTCATATCCTAGCCGGAACAATTGCACTGCTTTGTGCTGCTCTGGCAGTTTCATCTAAGAAAGGTAAAAGACTGCATGTTCTTGCAGGTAGAACATATTTCTGGGGTATGGCTACTATCTTCTTAACAGCCATTCCAATGTCGATTATCAGTAGCAACATCTTTTTGTTTTTAATAGCTATCTTTTCTTTCTATTTGGCTTTCGCGGGTATGCGCTTCGCTCGAAATAGAAAAGGTGTCGCAACTGCTTTAGATTGGATTGCTGTTAACTTAATGATTCTATCAGGACTAGGAATGTTGATACTGTCTGTAATTTTCTTCACTAATGATAACTCGCAGTACATAGTGCTTCTTGTTTTTGGATTTCTAGCTATTCGTTTGGGTTATGCTGATTTAATAAGCTATAAAAATAATACTGCTACAGGAAAAGAAAGAATCTCAAGACACTTAACTAATATGATGGGAGGCACTATTGCAGTTATTACAGCTGTTTTAGTTGTTAACCCTCCTTTTGAGCCCGAATGGGTATGGTGGGTGCTTCCAACAGTATTAATAACACCAGTTATTTTCTGGTGGAATAAAAAAACCCTCAGCTGATGACTAATTAATTTAAGGAGTAAGAAAAGAGAATCCAACGGTAACCTTCAAGTCGTTCCAGCATCCATTGAACCTATAGATTAAATATAGATGTTAAAATTATTGAAATTGGAGAAATGCTATGAGAAGAATAGTTACTGGTCATAATGAATCTGGCAAATCCGTGATTGCAATTGATGGTCCGCCTGCACGCTCAATTGGTGAGGATGTCGGAGGCCTATTTGAAATTTGGAATACTGATGGCATGCCAATTGATACAAAGGATAATATTGATAGGGGGGACTCAGAAATAATTTTATCGCCTCCAGCCAATGGAACGAAGTTTAGATATTTTCAAATTAATCCAACCCCTGAAGGTGTTCCTTGGGATGTTTTACAAGATCTTGCAGCCGAGGCCTTTGATCGAATTGGAGCAGCTCATCACAGAATCGATACCTCCAAGCATCCCGCAATGCATAAAACAAAAACCATTGACTACATTATTTTATTGAAAGGCGATGTAAGTCTCTTACTCGATGAAGAAGAGGTTAGGCTTGAGCCATTTGATACTGTTGTGCAGCGAGGTACCAATCATGCATGGGTCAATCATGGTGATGAGCCTGCATTACTAATTGCAGTCTTGATTGATAGCGAGTTAAAAGATTAAACTGAAAAGAATGAAAATTTTAGATTGTCTATGTTTGAAGTAAGGCCAGTTGCAGCAGCCCTGGGAGCAGAATTGCATGGTGTTGATTTATGTCAAGATCTCTCTTCAGAAGTTTACGCTGAGATCAGAAGATTGCTGATAGAGCACCAAGTTATTTTTTTTAGAGATCAGGATATATCTTCAGCACAACATAAAGCACTTGCTGAATCTTTTGGGCCAGTTCAAACTCATCCTGCATATGAAACAGTAGATGGATTTCCAGAAATCACTATATTGGAAAGCACACCTGATAAACCTTCTAAAATAGAGGTTTGGCACTCAGACATGACCTTCCGTAAACATCCTCCTCTCGGCTCTGTTTTGAGATCAAAAATTTGTCCGCCAAAGGGCGGTGATACTATGTGGGCAAGCATGACTGCAGCATATGAAGGTTTATCAAAGAATATGCAGAAATTTCTTTCTAATTTAGAGGCAGAGCATGATTTTAGCTATGGTTTCAAGGAGAGTTTAGCTGAGCCAGGTGGAAAAGAGCGTTTGGCACAGGCTGTAAAAGATAATCCACCTGTCCAGCATCCTGTTATAAGAGCTCATCCAGAAAGCGATCAAAAAGTGATTTTTGTGAATGCATTATTTACTACAAAAATAATTGGGTTGCCAGAGAAAGAAAGTTCTGCAATATTACAATTTTTGTATGATCATGTAATTACTGCTGAATATACATGTCGTTTTAGATGGGAGCCAAATTCAATTGCTATTTGGGATAATCGAAGTACTCAACACAAACCAATTAATGATTACTTTCCATCGCACAGATTATTGCAACGAGTAGCAATTGATGGCGATAAACCGTATTAAGCTATTTTCTTAGAAATTTTAATAGATTGCTAGCAACCTCATGTTCATCAGTTGTTATGTCCAAGGTTGCACATGCGCGTTGATGTTTAGAGTCCCCAATTTGATCTTTTCTGAAGTCATATATCATCCTTGCAAATTTTTTATCTAATTCAATATGACCTTGGGTGCACATAATATGGTTTTCAACAAAAAACATACCATTAGGGCACGTTGAGGATCCTGCAATTAAAGTTGCATTTTGTGGAAGTCTTTCCACTTCATCTTGATGGCTAAAAACCAAATTATATTTTTTTCCTTCATCTCCATATTCTAAAGCGTTATTATTTAGAGAAATTGAATCAACGCCAGCATGCCAGCCACTTGGAGATTTTCTTACTGATCCACCAAGAGCCTCAGCAATAATTTGGTGGCCAAAACATATGCCCACTAATTTTTTTTTATTTTGATCTAATACTTGTATAAATTTCTTAAGATCATGAATCCATTGCTCATCATCATAGGAGCTTGCTTTGCTGCCAGTTATTAAATAAGCATCACATTCATTAATATCTATAGGGTAGTTATTGAATTGAACTTCATATGTTTTGAATTGAATATTGGGATCCACGGCCCAAAATATTTTAGAAAACATTTCAGGGTATTGGCCAAATTCCATGGCTCCATCTATTTTGACAGTATCGGAGTTAAGGATTCCAATTTTCATAAGTATTATTTTTTCTTAATGTAGTATATTCAATCCATGAAAAGCAATAGACTTATTTTTTCCATTATTGCAATAGTTTCAATGCCTCTATCAGCTGCTGGCATTGATGCTTCAATTAACGCTGCCATCCAACCTTTAACAAATATCTTATCCTCTTTTATTTTTTATGAGATTGAAATTTTTGGAGCTTCAATGCCGCTTATAGTTTTGTGGTTAATTGGAGCAGCAATTTTTTTTACTGGTTACTTTAAGTTTTTAAATCTTCGTGGATTTAAACACGCCTTTCAATTATTAAGAGGAGATTACTCAAGACCAGATAATGAAGGAGAGTTAACTCATTTTCAGGCATTATCAACAGCTGTTTCTGGAACTGTAGGAATTGGAAATATTGCTGGAGTGGCAATTGTAATTTCTATTGGTGGTCCGGGCGCTACATTTTGGTTAATTGTTGCTGGCTTTCTAGGCATGTCTACAAAATTTGCAGAATGTGTCGCTGGTGTTATGTATAGAAAAGTGAACTCTGATGGAAGTATTTCTGGCGGACCTATGTATTATTTAGAGGCTGGACTGCGTCAGAAAAATTTGTCTTGGCTTGCAAAACCAATGGGAGCATTTTATGCAATAGCTATTGTTGTTGGATGTTTAGGTATAGGCAATATGTTTCAATCCAACCAAGCCTTTCAGCAATTTATCTTTATTACAGGTGGCGATTCTAGCTATTTTTTGGATAAAGGCTGGCTTTTTGGCTCGATCCTAGCTGGCATAGTGGGGTTAGTTGTAATTGGCGGCATTAAGGGAATTGCAAAGGTTACTTCAAAGCTAGTTCCATTTATGACTCTAACTTATGTTGCTGGCGCATTGCTTGTGATTGTCATGAATGCAGACAAAGTCCCATGGGCCATCTCAGCAATCTTGACAGAAGCATTCAATCCAAGTGCTATGAGTGGTGGAATGTTAGGCATTATGATTTTAGGTTTTCAAAGAGCAGCATTCTCTAATGAAGCTGGAATTGGTTCGGCTGCTATAGCTCATGCCACTGTTAAAACTCAAGAACCTGTAACCGAAGGTTATGTTGGCTTAATGGAGCCTTTTATAGATACTGTTGTGATTTGCACCCTGACAGCTTTGGTGATTTTAACCACGGTATACGAGCCTGAAATGGCAAATCAAGGAATCCAGGGTATTGCTTTGACCTCTCAAGCTTTTAGCAGCACACTGAGTTGGTCAGTACTTCCCCTATCATTTATTGCAATATTATTTGCATTTTCAACAATCTTATCTTGGTCTTACTATGGCTTGAAAGGCTGGACATATATTGTTGGAGAATCTGCATGGGCAGAAAATATCTTCAAGATATTCTTTTGTATTTTTATAGCTCTCGGTTGCACGATCAATCTAACCGCAGTTTTAGATTTTTCTGATGCTGTAATATTTGTTGTAGCTCTTCCAAACATATTGGGGTTATATATTTTAGCTCCCGCAATTAAAAGCGAGCTTGCAAATTATCAAAAAAGATTGAAAAGTGGAGAAATAAAAAATTTTAGAGAAACATGATTAAAGGATACTGTGACCCCAAATTTCAAAAAGTTTATGATGCTTTTTCAAATGTCATAACGAGTGGATTTGAAACAGGGGCAGCACTTGCGATTGAGCATCAGGGAAAAATTATTATCAATCTCTGGGGCGGGCATCAAGATTTAAATAAAACAAAAGCATGGGAAGAAGACACACTGGTTAATGTTTTCTCAGTTACCAAAGGAGTAACAGCAACATGTATATCCAGGCTAATTGATCAAGGTAAATTAGATCCAGGTAAAAGTGTTGGTCATTATTGGCCTGAATATAGTTGCAATGGCAAAGAAGACACCAAGGTCAGTGATTTGTTATGTCATAGAGCTGCAATGTTTGGATTTAAAGATGGAATTCCATCAGGCTCATTTCAAGACTGGGATAAGTTCATTCAGTCACTTCAATTACAAGCTCCTTACAGAAAACCTGGTATATCTCAGGGATATCATGCATTAACATTTGGCTGGTTAGTTGGTGAGTTAATTAGAAGAGTAGATGGCCGTTCTGTTGGCAGGTACTTTAAAGAAGAAATAGCAGACCCATTGAATATTGACTTCCACATCGGTCTTGCTGAGAGTGAATTTAGAAGATGCGCAGAAATGTTGATGATAGCAAGAGACAATATAAAGCTCCCAGGAGAGTTTCTTAGATATGTCCCAAACTTTTTCTTACCGCAAAGACTTCAAAATTTTAAAAGGGCTTTATTGAGTGGAGATTTTCTAGAGGCTTTTCAAGAAAGAGAGGAAGATGATGATAATTATGTCAATTCCCATGATTGGCGGATGGCAGAAATTCCTTCAGCAAACGGACATGGAACTGCTAAAAGTTTGGCAATTTTATATGGTATTTTGAGCAATGGTTGTTCTAGAGATGGAATATCCATTATGAGCGAAGCTTCTCTTCAGCATGCCATTACACCTCATTCAAGCGGTCCTGATTCTGTACTTTTTGGAGCTCCAATAAAATTTGGACTCGGTTATGAGCTGGCTCAAGGAATCGCTACAGTAGGAAATATTTCCCCAGCTTTAAATAATAAAATGTTTGGTCATGCCGGAGTTGGAGGTGCAGTTGCATTTGGCGATCCTGATAAAGGTATAGGGTATGGATTTATCTGTAATCAGCAGCACAATCCCAAGGAATTATATCGAACCAGTAATATGCTTACAGCAGAGCTATATTCTATAATTTCTTAAGCTTAATTAGTTTTGATTAGGTTGAGGAGCTCTTCTCGAAAAGAAATTCCATGAAGATGACTCTGAGCTTTCAATTATTGAGCCCCCATTAACCTCAATAACTTTTTCTATGTCTTCCATTAATTCGAAGTAACCAAGGGCTTGGTAACATTCTCTGATAATTTTTAACGCTCGCATGGTTTCTGATGAATTAGGAATATTTTCAATGACATACTTAGCTCTTCGAAGAGCTGCCACATAAGCTTTTCTTCTTAAATAATACTCTGCAGCAACCAATTCACTTTTTGCAATTAAACTTCTTAAATATATTAATCTTTGAGATGCATATGGAGCATATTGGCTCTGTGGAAATCTAGTTAAAAATTCAGACAGCTCACCAAAGGCTTGTTTTGCACCTGAAATATCTCTGTTAGAAAGATCAGATTTAAATATCCTAGCAAACATTCCTTTATCTCTGGTGAAGCTGGCTATGCCTCTCATAAAATATGCATAATCAATATTTGGATGTCTTGGGTTGAGACGAATAAATTTTTCTGCAGCTTCATGCGAAGCTTCATCCTCGCCATTCATATAGTAAGCATAAATTAATTCTGATTGGGCTTGTTCTGCATATCTGCCAAAAGGATATCTTGCTTCTATAGCTTCAAGAGACTCAATTGCAGAGAAGAAATTGTTAGCTTTCATTCTTCTTTGAGCAGTATCGTAATAGACCTTTTCAGGTCTTTCCATGACCGGAGCATCAGAGTTACAACTTGTTATTAATAAAGGAAGAATAATTGCAGTTGCTATATTAAATCGTAAATGTTTTCTTATTTGTGTCATCGGTATTGTATTTTACATTTATTCAAGCATTTGGGTTAATTCAATTACTTTAGATTGTAAGATAGTAAAAAAGTTTTTAGTTTAGAAATATGATTCATAAAAATGTTAACGAAGAGCAGAATAATTCGAGACTGGATCATGCTGCAACTTCTTTATTTGAAGATTTTTCAAGAAGCCAAATTCAAAGATGGATATTGGAAGGCAATCTATTGGTGAATGGAGAAATTCTAAAAGCAAAAGATAAAGTCCAGACTGGTGATGAGATGTCCCTAGATCCAATATTTAAAAACAGGGTCTCTTGGGATGGGGAAGACATACCTATAAATATCTTGCATGAGGAAGAAGATTTTCTAATTATTAACAAATCTCCAGGTTTAGTGATGCATCCAGGAGCAGGATGCCATAACGGAACTCTTGCAAATGCTTTAGCATTTCATTTTCCAGATCTAAAAAAACTGCCTCGATGCGGGATAGTCCATAGGTTAGATAAAGATACCTCTGGGTTATTGGTGGTTGCTAAAAATGAAAAATTTAGAAATTTTTTTGTTAATAGGCTTCAAGATAGGGAGGTTTATAAGCAATACGAGGCAATAGTTGTTGGGCAAGTAATAGGAAGTTTTTCTATAGACCATCCTTTGGAAAGAGACCCAAGAAATAGGGTAAAAATGAGGGTAACTGATTTTGGAAGAGATGCCCTATCCCATGTTTCTTTGATGAAGTTTTATGAAGGCTATTCCCACATTTCAGTTGAGATTGAAACCGGAAGAACTCATCAAATAAGGGTTCATTTAAGCCATCAAAAACTACCAATAATTGGTGACAACTTATATAACCCTAGAAATCTTATTGCTAAAAATACTCCTAAAAGTTTAATAAGCTATGTTCAAAATTTTCCTCGACAAGCTTTACATGCTTCAAAAATTAGATTTCCATCTTTAAAAAAAGAAGATATTTTTTATGAATTTCAAGCAGATCTTCCCCAAGATATGCAATCTTTAATTAAAGAAATGGAATAACTGCTAAAGCCTTTCAAATCAGTCAAAAAACTTGTTTTTCATCATAATTGATGTATAAAACCCTTTACTTTGAAGCAAATACCTTGAATTAATGAAACTGTCAGGCGGAGATCTGTTAATGCGCGCCCTCAAAGATGAGGGGGTTAAGTTTGTATTTGGCTACCCTGGCGGGGCAGCTTTGCACATCTATGATTCTATATTTAAACAAAAGGCTTTTGAGCACATTTTAGTTCGTCACGAACAAGGTGCCACCCATGCAGCAGACGGTTATTCTCGAGCAACCGGAAAACCTGGCGTTGCTTTGGTAACTTCAGGGCCGGGAGCGACCAATGCAATTACAGGACTTGCGACTGCTTTTATGGACTCCATTCCGCTCGTTGTTATCTCGGGCCAGGTACAAAGTCATTTAATTGGGACTGATTCATTTCAAGAAACAGATATGATTGGAATCTCTCGACCAATAGTCAAACATAGTTTTATTGTTCAAAACACTCAAGATATTCCTCGCATTGTTCAAGAAGCATTCCATATTGCTACAACTGGAAGACCAGGTCCAGTGGTTATAGATATTCCAAAAGATAAAACTGACCCCTCGCAACTTTTTGAATATAAAAGGGCGAAAGAAATCTCATTACGTTCTTACCAACCAAGAGTCTTG
Source organism: uncultured SAR86 cluster bacterium (assembly GCA_902509555.1). Lineage (GTDB taxonomy): Bacteria > Pseudomonadota > Gammaproteobacteria > Magnimaribacterales > D2472 > D2472. The sequence goes on along the minus strand of CABWYS010000001.1, from coordinate 114,653 downwards.
CCTCATCCAGGCCAGATTAAAAAAGCTAGTAAGAAGATCTTATCTGCAGAAAGGCCCGTAATTTATGCTGGAGGAGGAGTTATTTTAGGGAATGCTCATAAGGAATTAATCTCTCTAAATAAATTATTGAAAGCACCTGTAACCAATACCTTGATGGGGCTTGGGGCATACCCTGCAAAAGATAAATATTTTATGGGAATGCTTGGCATGCATGGAACTTATCAAGCAAATATGGCGATGCATAATGCGGACGTTATTATTGGAATTGGTGCAAGGTTTGATGATCGTATTACCAACACTCCTTCAATGTTTGCCCCAAATGCAAAGATTGTTCATATTGACGTAGATCCTGCTTCAATTTCTAAAATTATTAATGCTGATATTCCAATTGTTGGGCAGGTAAAAGAATCTTTAATTGCATTGATTAAAGAAATCAAACGCGCAAAAATAAAAATAGACTCAGAAGCATTAGATAGATGGAACATACAAATTTCCCAGTGGCGAGAAAAACATGGCTTGGATCATGATTTATATTTAAGCAAAATAAAATCTTCAATGATTGCTCCTCAGGTAGTTGTGCAAGAGTTGTATCATGCTACGCAAGGCAATGCCTTTGTCACATCAGATGTTGGTCAGCATCAAATGTTTGTTGCTCAGTATTATCACTTTAATAAACCTCGAAGATGGATTAATTCTGGAGGGCTTGGCACCATGGGCTTTGGTCTCCCTGCTGCTATGGGAGTGAAACTTGCATTTCCCAAACAAGAGGTTGTATGTGTTACAGGAGAAGGCAGTATTCAAATGTGCATACAAGAATTGTCAACTTGCTTGCAATACAATCTACCTATAAAAATTATTAACATAAATAATGAAGCGCTAGGGATGGTAAGGCAATGGCAAGATATGAACTATGGAGGAAGGCACTCAGCAAGCACCTATTCAGATTCATTACCAGACTTTGTAAAGCTTGCGCAATCCTATGGGCATGTAGGCATGAAAGTTACTAAGCAATCTCAGCTCAAGAAAACTTTAGAAAAAGCATTCGCTATGAAGGATAGATTGGTTTTTGTAGATGTCTATGTTGACCCAAATGAACATGTATATCCTATGCTGGTTGCTCCTAACGGCAGCACGAAGGATATGTGGATCAAAAAAAATACCAAAGCATGAAAAGGATTATATCAATATTAATAGAGAATAAGCCTGGAGCCCTTGCGAGAGTAGTGGGCTTATTTCATCAACGTGGCTATAACATTGAAACTCTTAATGTTGGACCGGTATTCGATGGAAGTTTTTCTAGAATGACAGTTACTACCAGAGGATCAGAGAATGATGTTGAGCAAATCACAAAACAAATTAATAAAATTATTGATGTAATTAAAGTATCTGATTTAACAGAGGGCGATCATCATGAATATGAATTTGTTCTGATCAAATTTAAACATAGTGAAAAAATACAAAAAATTCTTAAGGGTTTGAATGGAAAGATTCATGAAAAGAATAAAGATGTCATGGTTATGTCTGCTTGGGGCTCATCTAGTGATATAGAGGTTGCAATTAAATCTATTGGAAAAGTAAATCTTCTTGAAATAGCCAGATCTGGAAGTATAGGATTGCATGAAGGTGAAAAGGTTTTAAAAATTTAGGAGAAAAATAGAATGAAAATTTTTTATGATGATGATGCAGATATCTCAATTATTCAAAATCTCAAAGTTACTATTATTGGATATGGTTCACAGGGAAATGCTCATGCAAATAACCTTCATGAGTCTGGAGTAGATATTACGGTTGCTTTGCGAGAAGGCTCTTCATCATGGTCAAAAGCAGAAACTGCTGGATTGAGGGTAGCAAGGGTTTCAGATGCTGTAAGTGATGCAGACTTAGTAATGATACTTGCCCCTGATGAATTTCAACAAGGCTTGTATGAATCAGAAATTAAATCAAATTTAAAACCGAACGCAGTTTTAGCATTTGCACATGGATTTAATATCCATTTTAAAAAAATCATTCCAAGTGAAGATACTTCAGTAATTATGATTGCTCCTAAAGGACCTGGTCATACTGTAAGGAGTACCTATTTAAATGGCGGAGGAGTTCCATCTTTAATTGCAATTTATCAAGATGGTGGCAATCCAAATAATCATAGCGCAAGAGAGATTGCTCTTTCATATGCTAAGGCTAATGGAGGAACTAGAGCTGGCGTTCTTGAGACCACATTTAAAGAGGAGACTGAGACAGATTTATTTGGCGAGCAAGCTGTTTTATGTGGCGGCATGACTGCATTAATTAAAGCAGGGTATGAAACTTTAGTTGAGGCTGGGTATAGTCCAGAAATGGCATATTTTGAATGCTTGCATGAAACAAAATTGATAGTAGATTTAATTCACGAGGGCGGGATTGCAAACATGCATTATTCTATTTCTAATACTGCTGAATTTGGAGACTATGTTAGTGGTCCCGAGATTATTACAGATGACACAAAAGAGGCTATGAGAGGAATACTAAAAAGAATTCAAACTGGTGAATTTGCTGATCAATTTTTAAATGATTGTCGACAAAGCAACGATGGATCAGGCGGCCCAATTATGAAAGATAACCGTAAAAATACTGCTTCTCATTCAATCGAGCAGGTTGGTGCAGAGCTTAGATCAAAGATGAAGTTTCTTCATTCAGAACGCCTAGTAAATAAAGATAAAAATTAGTTATAAAACTGGTTGATATTTCCAACTAAGGGTATACAATTCTCCGTTCCGGCCTTGAGCCGGCAAGTTCTTTTAACATATTTGGTTACTCGTGTGGGTGTTCAAAATACGAGATATATATTTTTAGTTATTTTTAATATTTTATAAAAGTAACACAACATGATTTTAATTGAAGAGTTTGATCATGGCTCAGATTGAACGCTGGCGGTAGGCTTAACACATGCAAGTCGAGCGAGAAAGTATCTTCGGATATGAGTAGAGCGGCGGACGGGTGAGTAACGCGTAGGAATCTACCTAGTAGAAGGGGATAGCCCGGGGAAACTCGGATTAATACCGTATACCTCCTTCGGGAGAAAGAAGGCCTCTCTTTGAAGCTTTCGCTATTAGATGAGCCTGCGTAAGATTAGCTTGTTGGTGAGGTAAAGGCTCACCAAGGCAACGATCTTTAGCGGGTCTGAGAGGACGATCCGCCACATTGGGACTGAGACACGGCCCAGACTCCTACGGGAGGCAGCAGTGGGGAATATTGGACAATGGGCGCAAGCCTGATCCAGCCATACCGCGTGTGTGAAGAAGGCCCTAGGGTTGTAAAGCACTTTAAGTTGGGAAGAAAAGTTATTGGTTAATACCCAATAACCGTGACATTACCATCAGAATAAGGACCGGCTAATTCCGTGCCAGCAGCCGCGGTAATACGGAAGGTCCAAGCGTTAATCGGAATTACTGGGCGTAAAGCGCGCGTAGGTGGTTTATTAAGTTGGATGTGAAATCCCCGGGCTCAACCTGGGAACTGCATCCAAAACTGATTCACTAGAGTACGATAGAGGGAGGTAGAATTCACAGTGTAGCGGTGGAATGCGTAGATATTGTGAAGAATACCAATGGCGAAGGCAGCCTCCTGGATCTGTACTGACACTGAGGTGCGAAAGCGTGGGTAGCGAACAGGATTAGATACCCTGGTAGTCCACGCCGTAAACGATGTCAACTAGCTGTTGGGGAACTATGTTCTTCAGTGGCGCAGCTAACGTAGTAAGTTGACCGCCTGGGGAGTACGGCCGCAAGGCTAAAACTCAAATGAATTGACGGGGACCCGCACAAGCGGTGGAGCATGTGGTTTAATTCGATGCAACGCGAAAAACCTTACCTATACTTGACATACTTGGAATGCTTTGTAATGAAGCAGTGCCCTCGGGAGCCAAGATACAGGTGCTGCATGGCTGTCGTCAGCTCGTGTCGTGAGATGTTCCGTTAAGTCGGATAACGAGCGCAACCCTTACCCTTATTTGCCAGCGATTCGGTCGGGAACTATAAGGGGACTGCCGGTGATAAACCGGAGGAAGGTGAGGACGACGTCAAGTCATCATGGCCCTTACGTATAGGGCTACACACGTGCTACAATGGAGAATACAGACGGACGCTAAGCCGCGAGGTGGTGCTAATCCTAGAAAATTCTTCGTAGTCCGGATTGGAGTCTGCAACTCGACTCCATGAAGTCGGAATCGCTAGTAATCGCGAATCAGCATGTCGCGGTGAATACGTTCTCGGGTCTTGTACACACCGCCCGTCATACCATGGAAGTGGATTGCACCAGAAGTAGATAGTCTAACCTTCGGGAGGGCGTTTACCACGGTGTGCTTCATGACTGGGGTAAAGTCGTAACAAGGTAGCCGTAGGGGAACCTGTGGCTGGATCACCTCCTTAACGATACTTTCGTACTAGAGTGCCCACACGAGTAATCAAATATTTAAAAGAAGTTCTTTATAAGTTTTGGTATGTAATTTTCTAGTGTTTATATCTTTATGATATTTACACCAGTGTCATATCTTTTAGATATGTACACGTAGATCACTGCATTTAATAGAAGAAAATTTTATTAAGTTATTCTCAAACAATAACAAAAAAACTTAGTTCGCTTAAAAAGGAGAACTAAGTATATAACCCTTTTTTAGGGTTATATGATCAAGTAATTAAGAGCACAAGGCGGATGCCTTGGCAGCTGAAGGCGATGAAGGACGTAGTAACTTGCGATAAGCTTCGGGGAGGTGGTAAACAACCTTTGATCCGGAGATTTCCGAATGGGAGAACCCAGTGTGCATAAGCACATTATCTTATACTGAATACATAGGTATATGAGGCAAACCTAGGGAACTGAAACATCTAAGTACCTAGAGGAAAAGAAATCAAAAGAGATTCCGGTAGTAGCGGCGAGCGAAACCGGACTAGCCCTTAAGCTTTTTTAAAATTAGCAAAACATACTGGAAAGTATGGCCATAGTAGGTGATAGCCCTGTATGCGAAAATTTTATAAAAGTGAAATCGAGTAGGTCGGGACACGTGAAATCTTGACTGAACATGGGGGGACCATCCTCCAAGGCTAAATACTCTCAGCTGACCGATAGTGAACCAGTACCGTGAGGGAAAGGCGAAAAGAACCCCGGCGAGGGGAGTGAAATAGAACCTGAAACCTTGTGCTTACAAGCAGTCGGAGCAGACTTGTTCTGTGACGGCGTACCTTTTGTATAATGGGTCAACGACTTAATTTCAGTAGCAAGCTTAACCGTTTAGGGGAGGCGTAGGGAAACCGAGTCTTAATAGGGCGCTCAGTTGCTGGAATTAGACCCGAAACCGGGTGATCTATCCATGGCCAGGGTGAAGGTTAGGTAACACTGACTGGAGGCCCGAACCCACTTATGTTGAAAAATGAGGGGATGAGCTGTGGATAGGAGTGAAAGGCTAATCAAACCCGGAGATAGCTGGTTCTCTTCGAAAACTATTTAGGTAGTGCCTCATGTATTACCATTGGGGGTAGAGCACTGTTTCGGCTAGGGGGTCATCCCGACTTACCAAACCGATGCAAACTCCGAATACCAATGAGTACGAGCATGGGAGACAGACTGCGGGTGCTAACGTCCGTAGTCGAGAGGGAAACAACCCAGACCGTCAGCTAAGGTCCCAAATTATGATTAAGTGGGAAACAATGTGGGAAGGCACAAACAGCTAGGAGGTTGGCTTAGAAGCAGCCATCCTTTAAAGAAAGCGTAATAGCTCACTAGTCGAGTCGGCCTGCGTGGAAGATATAACGGGGCTAAATCATAAACCGAAGCTACGGATCTTAAATTTATTTAAGATGGTAGAAGAGCGTTCTGTAAGCGGTTGAAGGCGTGCTGTAAGGCATGCTGGACGTATCAGAAGTGCGAATGTTGACATGAGTAACGATCAAAGAGGTGAAAAACCTCTTCGCCGAAAATCCAAGGTTTCCTGTCCAACGCTAATCGAGGCAGGGTGAGTCGGCTCCTAAGGCGAGGGCGAAAGCCGTAGTCGATGGAAAACAGGTTAATATTCCTGTACTTCTTATAATTGCGATGGGGTGACGGAGAAGGTTAGGCTAGCACGGCGATGGTTGTCCGTGTTCAAGGTTGTAGACTTAGATCTTAGGTAAATCCGGGATCTTTTAAGGTCGAGAACTGATAACGACCACTCTTTGAGTGGGAAGTAGTTGATACCATGCTTCCAGGAAAAACCTCTAAGCTTCAGATTATAAGGAACCGTACCCGAAACCGACACAGGTGGATAAGTCGAGAAGACTAAGGTGTTTGAGAGAACTATGGTGAAGGAACTAGGCAAAATGGTACCGTAACTTCGGGAGAAGGTACGCCACCATCGGTGATAAGACTTGCTCTTTAAGCTGATGGTGGTCGAAGAAACTAGGTGGCTGCGACTGTTTATTAAAAACATAGCACTCTGCAAAATCGTAAGATGACGTATAGGGTGTGACGCCTGCCCGGTGCCGGAAGGTTAATTGATGGGGTTAGCTTCGGCGAAGCTCCTGATCGAAGCCCCGGTAAACGGCGGCCGTAACTATAACGGTCCTAAGGTAGCGAAATTCCTTGTCGGGTAAGTTCCGACCTGCACGAATGGCGTAACGATGGCCACACTGTCTCCACCATAGACTCAGTGAAATTGAAATCGCTGTTAAGATGCAGTGTACCCGCAGCTAGACGGAAAGACCCCGTGCACCTTTACTATAGGTTCACACTGGACTTTGACTTTATTTGTGTAGGATAGGTGGGAGACTTTGAAGCCGAGACGCTAGTCTTGGTGGAGTCGTCCTTGAAATACCACCCTTGTAAAGTTGAGGCTCTAACTTAGGTCCGTAATCCGGATCGAGGACAGTGTGTGCTGGGTAGTTTGACTGGGGCGGTCTCCTCCCAAAGAGTAACGGAGGAGTACGAAGGTATCCTAAGCATGGTCGGACATCATGCAGATTGTATAAAGGCATAAGGATGCTTGACTGCGAGACCGACGGGTCGAGCAGGTAGGAAACTAGGTCTTAGTGATCCGGTGGTTCTGAATGGAAGGGCCATCGCTCAACGGATAAAAGGTACGCCGGGGATAACAGGCTGATACCCCCCAAGAGTTCACATCGACGGGGGTGTTTGGCACCTCGATGTCGGCTCATCACATCCTGGGGCTGGAGCAGGTCCCAAGGGTATGGCTGTTCGCCATTTAAAGTGGTACGCGAGCTGGGTTTAGAACGTCGTGAGACAGTTCGGTCCCTATCTGCTGTGGGCGTTGGAGATTTGAGGGAAGCTGATCCTAGTACGAGAGGACCGGATTGGACGAACCTCTGGTGTTCCGGTTGTCACGCCAGTGGCATTGCCGGGTAGCTATGTTCGGAAGGGATAACCGCTGAAAGCATCTAAGCGGGAAGCCTCTCCCAAGATTAGATCTCCCATAGACTTCGGTCTACTAAAGAGTCGTCATAGACTATGACGTTGATAGGCAAGATGTGTAAGCGTTGTGAGGCGTTGAGCTAACTTGTACTAATAACTCGTGAGGCTTGATCATGTAACCTTAAAAAAGGTTCCATTGTTCAGGAATAACATATTTGTAGTGAAAAGAATTACATACCAGTTTGCCTGATGACAATAGCAGTTTGGTACCACCTGATCCCATCTCGAACTCAGAAGTGAAACGAACTCACGCCAATGGTAGTGCAAGGTCTCCTTGTGTGAGAGTAGGTAATCGTCAGGCTTTTTCTTTGAAAGGCTCTCAGAGTTATCTGAGGGCCTTTTTTTTGTATTAAAATAAGTAAATGGATATTACTGAAATCTCAGATCGCATGGAACTTGAAAAACTTGTCACTGATTATGCAACCGCAGTAGATACTAAAAATTTTAAAGAGTTCAATCATCTGTTTACAAAAGACGCTCATATTGACTACACAGCAGTTGGCGGAATATCAGGGGACCTTGAAGAAATTATTAAGTATTTAGAAACCGCGTTAGATCCCTTCCCTAATTATCAACATTTAATTTCAAATATTTCTCTTACAATAAATGGCAACTCAGCTACTGGTAAAGTAATGTGTTTTAATCCAATGCAAGCAAAAGATGATCAAGTCTTCTTTCTGGGGATGTGGTACAACGATACTTATAAAAAAATTAATGATCAATGGTTTATTTCTTCAAGAGTTGAGGAAAGCTCTTGGGCGCATAATGTCCCAAGCTTTATAAATACAAAACCTAAAAAATGATAATTGGACTCACTGGTGGAATTGGATCTGGAAAATCAGCTGCAGCTAATTTTTTTCAAAATGAAGGTGTTACCGTAATAGATGCAGATGATTTGGCTAGAGAGGTCATTGAAATAAACACGCCTGGTTATAAAAGCATAGTAGATTATTTTGGTTCAAGAATTATTGATGCCAATGGTTTGATTGATAGGGCTTCCCTGAGAAAAGAAGTTTTTGATAATGATGAAAAAAAGAAGGTTTTAGAATCTATTATTCATCCATTAGTTAGGGATTTGATGGCTGAAAGAATAACCATGGCACAGTCCTCTTATTCAATTGTCATGGTGCCTTTAATCTTTGAGACCAACAGCATGAGTAACTATAATAGAATTCTTGTTATTGATTGTGATCCAAGCCTCCAATTAGAAAGAGCAACTGCACGAGACAATAATTCAAAAGATCAGATTAAAAAAATCATCGATACTCAATGCTCGCGAGAGGAAAGGTTAAGTATTGCCAATGATGTTATACCTAACAATGATTCATTGAATGATTTAAAAACTCGATCTTTAATCATGCATAAATTTTATCTAGACCTCACTCAAAAATGAAAAAAGATTGTCCACAATGTAAGAAAGCTACGGATCTGAGTCCAGCTAATGTTTATCGCCCATTTTGTTCTGAGAAATGTAAGTTAATAGATTTTGGTACTTGGACCAAGGAAGAGAAGTTAATTAGCAGGCCTATTGAGTCTGAAGATTTTTATGAGGATTGAATTTAATTAAATTATCCTCCATTCTCCGGTCTCTATTAGAGACTTAGCCTTTTTATACTTAAGTTCTTTTGTTTCTTTGCCATTAGTAATTTTTACTACTTCATTCCTTCTTGGCTTTGGTTCATCTATTTTTACTGTTTCAACTTTAGCTAATTGTTCAGGTTCGTCGCTCTGATCACTTCCTATTACTGGTTGAATTTGCTCTTGCTGAAGTTTCATTTCTCTGTTCTTCTGGGCTTCGCGAGATCTTGCTTCTAACTCCCGGATCTCTTCTTCGCTTGCAAGCTCAATTCTAAATAGAACTTTTATCGCCTCACTATTAATCTCATTTAACATTACCTCAAACATCTCAAATGCTTCACGTTTGTATTCATTTTTAGGATTTTTTTGAGCATAAGCCCTCAGACCAACACTTTGTCTCAAGTGGTCCATTTCTGCTAAATGGTCTTTCCAATGAACATCAAGGATTTGTAGCATTACCTGCTTCTCAAGTTGAGCTAAGTTATCTTGAATCTTCAGGTATTTTTCTTTGTATTTCTTTGATGCGCTTTCGGCGATTAGATTAGCAATAGAGGTTGGAGTCAGTTTCTGATCATCCCGTACCTTAGTAGCAATATTTTCTTCAATGAAATAATGATCTAATAGATATTTATCTAACTCTTCAAGCCTCCATTGACTTTCAACTGAATCAAGTGGAACGAAATCATTTGAAACTGCGAGCATCTCTTCATTAATTAAATCATGAATTGCTTCAGAAATATTATCTTCATTTAAGAGTTGATTTCTTAATGAATAGATTGCTTGTCGCTGATCATTCGCAACATCATCATATTCCAATAAGTTTTTTCTTATATCAAAGTTTCTACTCTCGATTCTTTTTTGTGCGTTTTCTATCCCCCGAGACAGCATCTTGTGTTCGATATGATCATCACCCATACCAATTCTTTCAAATAGACTTCTTCGACTATCAGATATAAACAATCGAAGTAAATCATCTTCTAGAGATAAGAAAAACTTAGAATAACCTGGATCTCCCTGCCTCCCCGATCTACCTCTTAACTGGTTATCAATTCTGCGGGATTCGTGTCTCTCGGTCCCAAGAATATGTAACCCTCCAGCATCGAGAACTAATTGATGTCTTTTCTCCCATTCACCATCATTAATATTTTCCTTCCCCCCCAACACAATGTCAGTACCTCTTCCAGCCATATTGGTTGCTATTGTAACTACTCCAGGACGCCCCGCATTTGCAATCACTTCAGCTTCTTTTTCATGCTGTTTTGCATTAAGAACTTGATGAGAGATATTTTTCTTATTTAACAGTGCTGAGACTATTTCCGATGACTCTACAGAGGCTGTTCCAACCAATATTGGTGCATCTTTTTTTCGCAGTAGCTCTATTTCTTCAATTAAGGCTTTAAATTTTGCTTCTTGAGTAAGGAACACTAAATCATCGTTATCCTCTCTAGCCATTGGTTTATTCGTTGGAATAATTGATACATTGAGTCCATATATTTCTGCAAACTCAGCTGCTTCAGTGTCAGCTGTTCCAGTCATTCCAGAAAGTTGATTAAAAAGTCTAAAAAAGTTTTGATAAGTTGTTGATGCAAGAGTTTGAGATTCTCTCTGAATAGGGACATTTTCCTTGCATTCAAGCGCTTGATGAATGCCCTCGCTCATTCTTCTGCCTGGCATTGTTCTGCCAGTATGCTCATCAATCAAGAGAACTTCTTCCCCCCTGACTAAATAGTGGATATTTTTTTTAAATAAAAACCCTGCTTTTAAAGTTGCATTTACATAACGCATAATCTTTAAATTACTAACAGAATATAAGCTGTCCTCTGATTGCAGCAGCCCCAAATCTTCAAGATGCCTCTCGACAACTATATACCCATCATCGGTAAGTTCTATAGATCTATTTTTTTCATCGATAATGTAATGGCCTATCTCATCTTCATTAAGAGGCTCATCCTCAGTTCCCTCTCTTAATTGTTCTTTGAGATTTGGAATAATTTTTTTAATTTGGACGTAGTAATCAGCACTTTCATTTGATGGACCAGAAATAATTAAAGGCGTTCTAGCCTCATCAATGAGAATAGAATCCACCTCATCTACTATCGCAAAATCAAGTGAGCATTGAACTTTGTCTTCAGCGCGAAGAGCCATATTGTCTCTTAAATAATCAAAGCCTAGCTCACCATTAGTTGCATAGATAACATCACATTGATATGCAGATTTTTTTTCTTCAAATGATTGATTGGAATAAATTACCCCAACTGTCAGTCCAAGATTTTCATATATTGGTCTCATCCAATCAGCATCTCTTTGTGCAAGGTAGTCATTTACAGTAACCAAGACAACTTTCTTGTCATTCACCGCATTAAGGTATGCTGGAAGGGTAGCAACTAAAGTTTTACCTTCCCCAGTTTTCATTTCTGCAATATTTCCTTCTGAAAGAGCTATGCCTCCAAGCATCTGAGAATCAAAATGCCTGAGGCCTGTAGCCCTGACACTTGCCTCACGAGTTGCTGCAAAAGCATGTGGGAGAAGATTAAAGCTCTCATCTTTAGATGATTCTTTTAGCTTGCTTCTTAACTTTGCTAGCCCGTCATCGCTAAGCTGCTGATAATCTGTTTCTAGTTCATTAATTTGATCTACAGATATTTGCATGCGCTTTAACGCACGTTGATTACTGCTTCCAAATATTTTGGTTAAAAATGACATGAATTAAATTGCTACAAGTTACCTTATTTTATTCAGAGCTCAACAGCATCCCCGAAAGGAGCTCTAGCGTATGATATGGGGGCAATTGATGAATCTTCAAATGTAACTACTTCCCAAGCATCCTCTGATGCCAAAATTTTTCTTAATAATTCATTATTTAGCGAGTGACCAGATTTATAGCCAGAAAATTGACCTATAAGATTATGTCCAAGAAGGTACAAATCTCCGATAGCATCAAGCATTTTATGCTTTACAAATTCATCATCAAATCTGAGACCTTCTTCATTAAGAATCCCATCTTCCCCAAGAACAATTGCATTATTAGAACTTGCCCCCAGAGCCAATCCTTGAGATTGAAGAGCATCCTTATCTTTAACTGATCCAAAAGTTCTTGCCCTGCAAACCTCTTTCACAAAGGAAGTAGATGAAAAATCAATTGATGATTTTTGAGCATGCTTTTTTATGGTTGCGTCTTCAAAGTCAATCTCAAACGAGACTTTAAAACCGTCAAAAGGTTTAATAGCTGCATATGTATCTCCACGCTCAACTCTGACTTCTTTTTTAACTTTAATAAATTTTTTCAATTTTTCTTGTACTTCCAACCCAGCTGATTGGATTAAAAAAACAAATGGGCTTGCGCTGCCATCCATTATAGGTATTTCGGGGCCATCCACCTTGATAAAGCAGTTATCGATTCCAAGGCCTGCAATTGCTGATAATAGATGCTCGATGGTGCCAATTTTATAACCTTCTTTAAAGAGAGCAGTTGAAAGTGTGGTATCGCCAACATATTCGAATTTTGCTGGAATACTTATCTCAGGGTCTAAATCTGTTCTAATAAAAGTAATACCCGCATCTATGGGCGCAGGTAAAAGCTCCAATTTCATATCTCTGCCACTGTGCAGACCTACTCCAACAGCTTTAATAGGATTTTTTATAGTTCTTTGATTAAGCATTCAAAAAAATTAAGATTTTATTAATTCATTGCATTGTAAATGAATTTTATATTAACTTCTGCCTCGCAATCTCAAAAAGTATCACCCCGGTAGCCACTGAAACATTGAGACTATTTATTGTTTGATTCTTCGATAGTGTGCAAATTTGAGAGCATTTTCCTAATGTTTTCTCTCTAACGCCATCTTCTTCAGAACCCATAATTACTAGAGTAGGTTTGTTTAGATCTAATTCAATATGCATTGAGTTAGCGTGTTCGCTTGTTCCTAAAATGAAATATCCCAGCCTCTCGAAGTGCTTCAATGTATTAATCAAGTTGGTCACTGTAAAAATCTGAATTGCCTCAGTGCCTCCTGCTGAAACCTGTCTTACTAAAGGAGTGATTGGAGAGCAGTGGTGTTTGTTAATAATTACTCCTGCAATGTTGCTCGCTGCCGCAGATCTGATGCATGCCCCAAGATTACGAGGATCAATTACATTATCGATAACCAAAAATGTAGGATTGTCATGTTGAATGCTTTCTTCATACTTTTTTAAGTCACTTAGTCCCAGGCTTATTTCATTCTTAAGAATTGCTTCAGGGTATTGCGTTAAACTTTTCTTTCTTTCAACAGAAACTGATAATTTTTCAGCTATAGAAATTAAATTGAGAACTCTTTCATCATTTCGATTAGCTGGTATAAAGATTTTTTTTATGTTTTCAGGACAAATTTTTAATAGCATCTCAATGCTATGAAAGCCCACTCGAAGATTTTCAGAATTCTTATTTTCCATTTGAAATTATTAGATTAATCTTTCTTTCTAAAGGAAAGATAGCAGCAATTTTAACCTTCATTTTTTGCCCAAGCTTAAAAATTACACCTCTTCTCTTTCCTTTTAGAGCACTACGATCTTGCAAGAATTGATATCGATCATCAGGAAGATCAGACACATGTAATAGACCTGAAATGAAGTAGGGCTCTAAATTAATAAATAGACCAAAATCTGTCACACCAGTAACAACTCCATCCATTGTGGAGCCTATTTTTGTTTTTAAGTAAGAGCAAATTAGAACTTGCTCTACTTGTCTAGATGCTTTTTCTGCTCGCCTTTCTAATATAGAGGAATTTTCACATTCATCCTGAAGCTCATTTTGTCTCATGCCTAGTTTTTTATGAGCGAGGGAAGAGTTAATTAGTCGGTGAACTAATAAATCTGGATATCTTCTAATGGGCGATGTGAAATGTGAGTATTGTTTGAGCTGAAGGCCAAAATGGCCTAAGTTATTAGTTGAATACTCTGCTCTTGCAAGGGTTTGAAGCACTAGAATTTGACCAGTATCATCTTTCTTCTTGTGAGCTTCTTGCAAACATCTGCTAATCATTTCTAGAGGCGATGATTTTTTTGCAATTTGAGTTGGGATTTTAAAATGTTTCTTTAGCGCTTCAAGCTTGCTTGGATCTGGATCTTCATGAATCCTGTACACTCCTAAATCTAATCTATCATGCATAAATTCAGCAGCTGATTCATTTGCAAGTAACATCGATTCTTCAACAAGCTTATGAGCAAAAAGAGACTTTTTGATGATTATATTTTTTACTTCTTTATTTTTGCTTAACTCCAAAATTGCTTCTTTGGGATTGATTTCAAGTGCTTTCCTTTTATTGCGAAGTTTTAATCTTAGATTGGTAAGATCAAAAAGATGCTTTATTGATTCGTGAACGATCGATTGTTTAATGCTAGATAATTTTTTCAGGTGTTTTTCAACTTGGCTATAAGTAAGTCTAGCTTTAGAGTTTATTAAACCGCTATAAAACTTATATTTTTTTCTTGTGCCATCAAGATCAATAGACATTTCACATATCATTGAGCACCTATCCTCATTGGGTCTTAGTGAGCATATTCCATTTGATAGATTTTCTGGAAGCATTGGGATAACAGTTTCTGGAAAGTAGATGGAGGTGCCTCTTTTTTTTGCTTCTTTGTCTAATTTTGAGCCAGGTTCTACATAGAAAGAGACATCTGCAATGGCGACGTAGAGCTTATATCCATTGCTATTTTTGACACAATAAACAGCATCATCAAAATCTTTAGCATCTTCACCATCAATTGTTGCAAAGGGAAGCTTTCTTAAATCTTTTCTGTATTTTGCGGTTTTTTTCTTCTTAGTTACATGCTCCGCTTCACTTAAGAGATCTGATCGCCACTCTGATGGAAGTTCATACATTGAGATCACGTCTTGGATTGCTTCTTTGTACATTCTATTTTGCAGCTATTGTAATTTTAATGTGATGCTATAATATCGCTCTATGGATCTTGGGCTAAAAAGCAAAACTATCTCATTTATTGGGTTATTTTTTCTTGCAAGTATATCACTGCATTCATTTGCACACATTGATCAGGCTCCCTTAACTGAGGGTCCTCAGCTTGAATGTCTTACTTGTCACTATGAAGTATCTTCAGACATAGAAGTTTTTGTTTTTATTCCAAAGAAAATTTTTCCACAACTCGAAGATCAGAAGTCCCCTCAAGACTCTTCTCTTCAAGTAAATAAGCCCTTTAATTCACAAGCACCTCCAAAAATTAATATTTAAATCTTTTTAAATTTTAATTTTTCTTTTAGGAGGTTCTTATGAAAATTAATAAATTTTTCTTTTTACTGTTAGTTACTTTTTCAACCAGCCCCTTGTTTGCTGATGACATGGATGAAGTGATCGTAAGCTCGGCATTCATTAATAAAGCTGCCAGCGAGTTGGCTGATCCAATTCATATTTTAAGTGGCGATGATATTGCAACTGAAGCCACCCAAAGTCTAGGCGAAAGCATAGATGATTTATTAGGTGTTTCTTCAGCAGATTATGGCTCTGCAGTAGGTCAGCCAATAATTAGAGGGATGTCAGGCACAAGAGTTAAAGTCCTAGACAATGGTATGGTTAATCGTGATATTTCAGGGCTTGGTGCTGACCATCTTAACGATGTTGATATGAGTAATGTTCAACAAATAGAGGTCGTTCGAGGACCTTCTTCTTTGCTCTATACCAATGGAACAATCGGCGGCATCGTTAACATTGTTGATAATTCTATAGCCATGAAAGACGTAGAGCGATTATTTAAAGTGGGGGCTGAGTCACAATCTGTTAATGATGGGGACAGCCAAAGCTTCTTTTATCAAGATAACATTGGTGGCGAGATAAATATTAGCCTCGCTTACAAAAATACTGCTCTTGGTAACTTTGATGTTCCCAATGGTGCAATTATGCATGAAGAGGAAGAACATCACGATGAAGATGAAGACCACGATGAAGATCATGATGAAGATCATGATGAGCATGAAGAAAATCTAGGTTTCTTAGCTAATTCCGATTTTGAATCAGAATCATTTAAATTTGGAGCATCATCTGCAGGCGATTGGGGCTACCTTGGTGTTTCATTAGCAAGTATTGAGAGCATGTATGGAATCCCATATCACGGCGAAGGTCACGGTGGCCATGGTGATGAGCATGGTGATGAGCATGATGATGAAGAAGAGGGCCATGATGAGCATGAGGGTGAAAGAATTTTTTCTACCACCGATTCTGAGAAGTTTGACATCAGAGGATCTTTCAATCTTGCTGGCAATCTTATAAAAAAACTTGATTTTTTTATGCGAGATACTGATTACTCCTTCACTGAGCAACATGCTGAAGAAGCGCATGAAGAAGAAGAACATCATGATGAAGATGAGGATCATGACGAGGACCATGATGAGCATGAAGGCCATTCCGAAGGACCAACTACATTCACAAATGATGCGATAGAGGCAGGAGCTATCTTGGATTTTTCAAATTCTATAGTCTCTCAAAAATTTGCTATCAACTTTGTTAATGAGGATACTTCAGTTATAGGAGCAGAGGCATTTATGACTCCTGCATCCAGGGATGAGCTTACATTTGGTTATTATTTGAGCCGAAGTTTTGATTCTTTCGATTTAGATCTTGGTGTTAGATATGACATGATTGATAACGAAGGGTCTATAGTATCAATGCATGAAGAAGAGCATCACGATGAGGATCACGATGAGGATCATGATGAGGATCACGATGAGCATGAAGAAAATGAAGTTGCTTATTATGATGAGTCTTTTAAGAATTCTAGTATTGCCCTAAATATTGGAAAAGAGCTTAACGACTTTCTCAGCGTTGATTTTGGTTTTTCTTCAGTAGAAAGAGCGCCTTCAACCACTGAAATGTTTATGAATGGAGCACATTTAGCAACCGCTAGATTTGAGGTTGGTAATGTAAATTTAAATTCAGAAACATCTAACAATATAGATTTAACACTTAACATGAAAAATGGCAGCTTTTTTGCTACAGCTACTGTATTTATGAACGATGTTGATAACTATATTTATCTTCAAGATGAAACTGAAGAAGAGCACGAAGAGCATGATGAAGAACATGAGGAGGGTCATGATGATCATGGAGGCCTTATCCTTGCTAACTATCTTCAGCAAGATGCAGAATTAGATGGATATGAAATTGAATTTGGTAACACTATGGACCTAGGTTCTGGCGAGTTAACTCTGTCATTTGGAAGAGATGAAATTTCTGGAGATTTTTCCAATGGTGGAAGTATTCCAAGATTAAATCCAGCTCGAAATATCTTTAAATTGAAATATTCACAAGATGATTTAATTTTGGGATTGATGTTCAAAGATGTAGAAAAGCAAAATGACATCGGGTTGGCTGAGACTAATACTGATGGTTATCAAATGTTGAATGCCAAATTATCTAGAAGTTTTGATCTTGGCGGTCAGGGAGACTTAACCGTTTCATTGTTTGGAAACAACTTACTTGATGAAGTTGCTAGAAACCATTCTTCATATGTAAAAACTCAGGTTCCTCTTCCTGGAAGAAATTACGGTATTAGATTTAATCTAACATTTTAATTATTTCATCAAAATAGGCATTAACAACCGGAAACTATTATCAAATAGTTTCCGGTTTTTTTATTTATAAAATACGTATAATCATTTAAAAATTATTAATTACTTGCTGCATGAACTTGAGAATTTTAATTACATTCTTCCTTTTCACCTTTGCCAATAATTTTGTTTTAGCCCAAGAAACTGAGGAAATTATTTCAGTAGCTTCATATTTAGAATCTAGTGAAGTGAATGCCTCACCGGTAGATATTATTTCAGCTGAGGAGTTTAAAAATTTGAGAGTAACCACTGTTGCTGAACTTAGTAAATATTTAAGCATTGCCTCAGGTTCTAACTTTCAAACGAATGCTTTGGACGGTGTTGACCAGGGAATGGCAAACATCACTTTACGTGGAATGGATCATGCATCAACCCTTGTGTTGATTAATAAAAAACGCCAGACCCATTCTGGTACACCCTCAGACGAAGGCGAGGGCTATATTGATATAAATATTATTCCTGAAATAGCTCTTAACAGAATTGAGATCCTAAAAGATGGAGCTACTTCACTTTATGGCTCTGATGCTGTAGCAGGAGTTATTAATTTTCAAACATATCAACAATTTAATGGCATACGCCTTGCGCTTGGCAGTCAGAAAACTAGTAACCATGATCAAAGGGATAATTCTTTAGGCATGCTTGTTGGAGGTGAGACTTTGGGAGGAAACTATGTATTTGCCTTGAGCTCCTTGAACAAATCTCCTCTAAATGCTTCAAGCATTCCCAAGTTTGCTGAATTGGGTCTAAGCGGTCTGGGGAATAGCTTTAAAGTTACTCAAGCAGATTCAGTAGCTTCTGGCATATATGCTGGAAGTTATAATAAAAATCAAACAATCCCTGATCCAAATTGTGTTGAAAATGGAGGCGTGTTGGCTGGACCAAGATGTAAATTTTTATATGGCGAGCGGTTCAATATAGTCAATGATGAGGATCACCTAAAAGGATATCTGCACTTTACAAGATCTAGTTCAAAGATTGATTATTCAGCCACTGTGCTGATGGCCAAAATTGATGTGAATGACAATCCACAATCCCCATCTTATCCAGCTCTATCATATTTATCTAAGAAAATTTTCCCAGGACAGGGGGGCAGTCCATTCAACGTACCAGTGATTTGGTATGGCAGACCTTTGGGTTCTGCATTCCCATCACCCAATTCACCCAAGGCCATTTTTCAATATCATTTTAGTAATAGATTAATTTTTGATATTTCTCAGAATTTAGATTTTGAACTGTCTCTAACTGCAAGCGAACATGAGAATGAGCACAATCGACCGGATACCATTGAATCAAGGTTTGAGGCTGCAATTTTGGGGCAAGGTGGTCCAAATGGTGATGAGCAGTGGAATATATTTTTACCTTTAGAAAATTCAGCAACTTTAATTGATTACATAAAAGGCTCTGAGACTTCAACTAAGACTGGCAGTCTTATATCCTTGGATGGAATTTTGAGAGGCCAAAAGAATGGAACGAACTTTGCTTTAGGTTTTCAGTTTAATGCAGAGGATTTGCAAATTAATTATTCTGAAATGAGCAGAGTTGCGTTTGATTCCACTGGAAAATTAACCAAAGGTGCAGATTTATTATTTTTGGGTGGCGGGACAAACGTTAACACCAGCAGAAATAAACAAGCTGTTTTCTTTGAAGCAAATAAAAATTTTGGCAATGCATTGGACTTAATTTTATCTGGTCGCTATGAAAGACTGGATAATGAATCGTCATTTGATCCAAAATTCTCATTTAAGTACTCAGCCTTAAGAAATTTTTTATTAAGAGGTTCTTTCGGTACTTCTTTTACAGCTCCTTCGATGGCTCAAATGTTCTCCTCTGAAATTCGTCTTGGAAGTGTTAGAGATATAGATGATTCTCCATTTGTTCGTTTGGCAGTTTTAGGAAATCCAAACTTAAAGTCTGCAACTTCAAAAAATATTAGTTTGGGATTTATATGGAAGATTATTAAAGAAGTAAATCTAACCATTGATTATTGGGCTATAAATTATAATGATCGAATTGAAGCAGAGAGCGCTCAGGTGTTATTAAATACAAATCCTTATGCGACCAGCATAACTAGAAATCAATTTGGAGAGTTGATAGCAGTAAGCACCTCATATTTCAACGAAGAAAAAACTGAAATTAATGGCATAGATGCAGAGATAAATTTCTTTAAAGCCACTCAATATGGTGACTTTAATTATTCGATTAAGGCAACTCAATTTTCTGAATTTTTAACGCCTGAGGATAGTGAAGCAGGGGATCAGGGAGTTCGCTCAATTATGGTCAACAGAGTGGGCAAGTTCAACTACGATGCGCATACGCATTCACTGCCAAAATTGCGATTGAATACATTTTTAAGCTGGGCAATCAATGATTTGGTGATGGGAATGAATACAAGGTATGTCAAAGGGTATTCAAATGAGCGTCAGATCCCTTCATCTGCGATCAGCCTTGGTTACACAAACTATGTCAAATCATTTTTAGTGCATGACTTTTCAATAAAAAAATCTTTTCAGTTTTCATTGGGTGAAATGGAGGTGGGTCTAGGGATTATCAATGCTTTTGATAAGAAAGCTCCATTATTATATGACGCTCCTGACTTTAGTTTTGATACCAAAGTACATGACCCAAGGGGTCGATTAATAAATCTTACTGCAGAATTTAATCTTTAAGAAAAAATGAAGGGCCTAATGAAAGACCCTTCAATATTCTTAGGGGGAAAAGTACGCTAAGCATTTTATGTGAATTTGTATTCAACTTCTATTTAGGGGAAAAGAAAGAATGCTTAACGTACATCGATATAAATGCAATTCTTATGCCAAAAAATAATTTAAGGCATATCATAAATAGTCATAAGGATTTGATATGTATATGACAATAGGCAATACTCAAAAATAATCATGTTAACTAATAGATTCTGGGTTATGAAATTGCTAAATTTTAGTGCTTTTCTTTTATACCTGTGCTTATCAACATTCTTTTTGCTTGAAGTTATTTTCAGGTTTCTTCCAGTTTCAGATTCATTGAAAGTTCAACCTGTAAATCAAGAAAACCCTGTTTTGCATTTTCAAAGTAATAATCTTTTAACCCGACAGACGGGGTTCAACTTTAAACATATAGTAAAAAAAAGAATAAATAATTATGGATATGCTACTGATACTTTTTTTGAAGGCAAGGTTGGCATCCATAGCAATCTTGTAGGAATTGTCGGTGATAGTTTTGTTGAAGCATCCCAGGTAAGCAATGAAGATTCCTTTCACGGCAGGTTGTCACTTCAAAATCCAGGAATTAATTTTTATCCCCTGGGTATTAGTGGCTCTCCTTTGTCACAATACCTGGTATTTACAAAATTTATTTCTGAAAATTTTGCACCTGATGGATATATTTTCATCATTATTGAAAATGATTTTGATGAGTCTTGGCTAAGATATAAAAATAATCCTGGATTTCATTACTTTTCAGAAGATCAGCAGTTAATAAGAGTTGACCTCGAGCATAATTCAATAAAATCATTTCTTAGAGAAAGCGCTTTCATTCGTTATTTGTATTTAGATCTAAAGATACAAGTCCAATTGTCTCGAATCGTAGAAAAATATTTTCAAGGAGAGTCAAATATTTTAGATGAACAGATTGCTTTTAATGATAGTCAAAAAATACTTCGGGCAGAATATTCGCTAAGAGCAGTTGAACTTTTTCTTCATAAACTTGAAAGCCTGGTTTCTGGAAAGCCAGTACTGCTAGTTTTGGATGGAGACAGAAAGGCTATTTACTCGGGAAATAGAAAACGTAATATGGATCGAGTTAGCAACCTTGCATTTGAGCATATGAAAGATCAATCTCAAAAATTTAAGAATATTACAGTGCTTGATATGCACTCTATTTTTTATCAAGAGTGGCTACTGAATAATAAAAAATTTAATTTTTCTTATGATATGCATTGGAATAGAGTTGGACATCTGCATGTAGCAGAAGCTATTAAAAGGAGTGATTTTCTTAATTTTTTGAATAGCGATGAGTGAGAATTTTTTAAAAGACTGTAAGACAAGCACCTAAAATTTTCTAAACTAATATCTGATATTATTGTTAAATGGGAAATGATAATGAGATTGAAAAAGAATTTAAAAAGGCAAGATATATCTATGCCTCTGTCTACTTTGGGTTGATAATCCTTTTATTAATAGTTTTTTTCTAGATATCAGAAAATGGTGCCGGCACCAAGAGTTGAACTCGGGACCTGATGATTACAAATCAACTGCTCTACCAACTGAGCTATACCGGCTTGGAAAGATCGGAATTTTACATCAATAATTTCAATGTTGGAAGTTGCTCCATTCAGCCAAAATATTTTTTTATAAAACATGTATAGTTAAAACATTATTTATTCACTGGAGAAAACTATGAAAAAACTATTCTTACTTTCCACTCTGATTTTTAGCTTTGATATGAGCGCAAATAATTTGCCAGAAAATTTTTCTATGTATCAATCTAATTTTTTATTTAACTGCCCAGAACCAGAAAAATGCTTTGCAGCTTTTGATAAATATATGTCCTCGCCAGAGGTAGCTGCAGAAAAATTTGAAGTAGACTTTTTTGCAATTAATCAAAATGGTTGGGACGATTCAACACATGGCATAAGCTGGTATTTTTTAGATGAAGATCAATATGTAAAATCTGGTCAAATCTACACAACCTCAGAAGCCGGAAGAGAATTTAGAAAAGCCATGAATGATATTGGTGCTGAGATAATTTCAGACACACTAACAGTACATTCAGTTGGAGTGGTTCTTGCAGAGGACACAGCTTCAAATGTTGTCACGCTTAGGTGGAGTCATGAGGTAACCAACCCTGATAAATTTGTTCCTTTGTGGGCTAAGTTTTCTAAAAGCATTGAAAACTATGATTGGTCTGCAAATGCATATGGTCTTCAGTCTCATTTATTAGGTAATAATGGAAACGGTATAACCCATGAGATATGGGCAAGCTTTAGTTCACCTCAAGGCGCATTAAAATTTCTTAGTGGCATGTATGGTTCAGATGAATTTGCTAAGTTCTCGCCCCAAGCAAATAAGTACTCTAAGTTTAAAAGATCTTATATGGAAATTAGTTTGCAGCAATACAATCCAGACTAATATTATGATCTAACTTAAATGGACTCTTTTGAGGCCATTTTTTTATATTTTAAATTCGCAGCCTGTGCCACCTATCCCGCAATATCCATTTGGATTTTTGTCTAAGTACTGCTGGTGATATTCCTCCGCTAAAAAATATTCTTGGTTCATTTTCAATTCAGTAGTAATTGAGCCTAAATTAGATGCTGAAAGAGTGCCCTGATATTTTTCTAAACTAGCCTTAATTACATTTAATTCTTCTATCTCTTCGCAGTAACATACTGACCTATATTGAGTTCCGATATCATTTCCTTGTCTCATTCCTTGTGTTGGATCATGACATTCCCAAAAAACTTTAAGCAAATCGACCAAAGAAATCTGAGATGGATTATAGTCAATCTTTACAACCTCAGCGTGAGCTGTAACTCCTGCACAAACCAGTTCATAGGTTGGATTATTATGATCACCACCTGCATAACCAACCGATGTCATTATCACTCCTGGCAATGACCAAAATTTTCTTTCAACTCCCCAAAAGCAACCAGCACCAAATACTATTGAATTTATTGAAGTTGATTGTTTGTGAGTAATCTCTGTTTTAAAAAATGTATGTATCATATTTTCAATAAACCCCTTTAATAGAGCATTCGCCTGAGCTGATTAACTTCAGTTCACTTTCTGTTTGTAAAAGCATCTTACCTTCCTCATTAATCCCTTTAAAAATACCAATTTCGAAATCCCTTTTATTATTTGATACGGCTTTTAATTCTAGATCCATATGCATACACTTTTTTTCCCATGCAGTCTTCCAATTTTTATAGCCATTCTCTGAATAATTAATAATTCCACGTAAAATGCTATTAATTAGTTTTTCTCTCGGAAGAATATCTGCAATATCGCCAATTTCCCCCCACCATGATTCTTTTTTTGGCAAGGAATAATTAATTCCAATGCCAATTATGAATTCAACGTCATCTGAATTCATTTCAGATTCAATTAAAATTCCACATATTTTCTTTTTATTGATCAATAAATCATTTGGCCATTTAAGACCTGCATTAATTTTTTGGCCTGAGACTGAATCCATGGCCTCTGAGATTAAAAGTCCAATAATAAGGCTAAGCGGAGCAGGATCCTTATCTATAAATTTTATAGTCATGTAAATATTTCCTGCATCTGGGCTATACCATTCTTTGCCTTGTCTTCCTCTGCCTGCGGTTTGCTGTTCTGAGATCACAACAAGATAATCTTTGTTTAGTAACTTTTCTTTTGCAAAAGTATTTGTTGAATCAACTGTATCTAATAGATAAAAGTCTATATTTCTTAGATTTAACCCTTTAAAAACTTCTTTTTGTGTTAATTTGTGCAAGTTATGAATAATCTAGTTGACTTCAGCTCATTCTAGAACAAAAATAGCACCCTTGAAATGGAGGAGTGGCCGAGTGGTTAAAGGCGGCAGACTGTAAATCTGTTCTCTACGAGTACGTTGGTTCGAATCCAGCCTCCTCCACCATTTTTTAATAGAATATTTACTGCAAAAAAGGTTGAGTTTATCAATTTTTAAGGGGATAATACGCCACCTTAAATTTGGATACTGTAATTCGGGCTCATATAGCTCAGCGGTAGAGCACTTGCTTGGTAAGTAAGAGGTCACCGGTTCAAGTCCGGTTATGAGCTCCATTTTATAGGTAAATTTTAGAGTTAATTTCATAAAAAGAGAGGCAAGAAATGGCTAGAGAAAAATACGAAAGAACGTTACCTCACGTAAACGTGGGAACAATTGGTCACGTTGACCATGGTAAAACTACTCTTACTGCTGCGCTTACTAAAGTATGTGCTGAAGTTTATGGTGGTGAGGCAGTTGCATTTGATGGGATTGATAACGCTCCAGAAGAAAGAGAGCGAGGTATTACCATTGCTACGTCACATGTTGAGTATGTTTCAACAACAAGACACTACGCTCACGTAGATTGTCCTGGTCATGCTGATTACGTTAAAAATATGATTACAGGTGCTGCGCAGATGGATGGAGCTATCCTTGTGGTAAGTGCTGCAGACGGTCCTATGCCTCAAACAAGAGAACACATCTTATTAGCGCGTCAGGTCGGTGTTCCTAAAATTGTAGTTTTCCTTAATAAGGCTGATCAAGTTGATGATGCTGAGTTACAAGAACTTGTAGAAATGGAAATTAGAGAACTTCTTGATGAGTATGATTTCCCAGGCGACGATACACCTATCATTACTGGTAGTGCATTAAAAGCATTGGAAGGCGATACTTCTGAAATTGGTGTTGATGCGGTCACTAAGCTTGTAGAAGCTTTAGATACATTTGTACCAGAACCAGAAAGAGAAGTTGATAAGCCTTTCCTAATGCCTGTAGAAGATGTATTTACAATCTCAGGAAGAGGAACTGTTGTTACAGGAAGAATTGAGCAAGGAATTGTTAAAACTGGCGATCCATTAGAAATTGTAGGTATTTCAGACACAACATCGACCACATGTACTGGCGTTGAAATGTTCAGAAAATCACTTGATGAAGGAAGAGCTGGTGAAAATTGCGGAGTTCTTTTAAGAGGTATTGAAAGAGACGCAGTAGAGAGAGGGCAGGTATTAAGTGCCCCGGGTTCTATTAACCCTCATACAGAATTTGAGGCAGAAATATATGTACTAAGCAAAGAAGAGGGTGGAAGACACACTCCTTTCTTTAGTAATTATAGACCGCAATTCTATTTTAGAACTACTGATGTTACTGGTGCCTGTGTATTACCTGATGGTGTAGAAATGGTTATGCCAGGAGATAACATCAAGATGACAGTTACTCTTATTGCTCCAATTGCTATGGACGAAGGTTTAAAATTTGCAATTAGAGAAGGTGGAAGAACCGTCGGAGCTGGCGTAGTCGCGAAGATTATTAAGTAATTTAACAAATTTACAATTTTGCCGAGTTTAAAGCTCGGCATTTTTGTCTCTTTTAGGAGAAAAATTTAGGCCAGTAGCTCAACTGGTAGAGCGACGGTCTCCAAAACCGTAGGTTGGGGGTTCAAGTCCCTCCTGGCCTGCCAAGGAGCTGGTTTAAAGAAAAAATATGGCAAAGGGTAAAGCATCAAACATTGCCGATAAGATCAAATGGCTTCTGTCCATAAGCATCTTCTCTATTGCTATTGTTGGCAATGGTTATTATACAGAAGTAGCTTTTCTATATAGAGTGCTTGCTGTTGTCACCCTATTTATTCTTGCAACTATTATTCTTGCAACTACAGTCTTTGGTAAAGGAGCTGTTTCGCTCATGAAGGAGTCAAGAACTGAAATGAGACGAGTGGTTTGGCCAACTCGCATGGAGACAACTCAAACTTTTATGGTTGTTTTTGGATCTATCATAGTTCTTTGCTTGTTTTTTTGGGCGCTAGAATCTCTTTTAAGCTGGTTAACAAAATTAATTTTAGGATAGTTATAAAGTGAATTGGTACGTAATAATGGCATATTCAGGGTACGAGCTTAAAGTTAAGGCCGCACTCGAAGAGCGTATTGAGCTTGCCGGTTTAAAAGATCAATTTGGTGAAATTTTAGTTCCAACAGAGTCAGTAGTTGAGCTCAAAAGTGGTGCTAAGAAAAGAACAGAGCGTAAATTTTTCCCAGGCTATATCTTAATTGAAATGGAAATGAATGATGATACTTGGCAACTTGTTAAGCACACCCCCAGAGTCAGTACATTTGTTGGGGGCAAGAAAGATAAACCAGCTCCTATTTCAAAAAGCGATGTGGATAACATTATTAACAGAATTGAAGTTGGAGAAGAAGCTCCTAGACCTAAAACATTATTTGAGCCTGGTGAGGTTATAAGAGTTTGCGATGGTCCATTCAATGATTTTAATGGAGTTGTTGAAGAGGTCGACTATGAGCGCAGCAGTGTGAAGGTTTCTGTTCAAATCCTTGGTAGATCAACTCCTGTTCAATTAGATTTCATACAAATAGAGAAAACATAATGGCAAAGAACGTAGCAACAATTTTAAAACTACAAATACCTGCAGGCGCAGCAAATCCAAGCCCTCCGGTTGGGCCAGCTCTTGGTCAGGCAGCAGTCAATATTATGGATTTTTGTAATGCATTCAATGCTGAAACTCAAAGCATGGAAAAAGGA
This sequence comes from uncultured SAR86 cluster bacterium, assembly GCA_902509555.1. Classification (GTDB taxonomy): domain Bacteria; phylum Pseudomonadota; class Gammaproteobacteria; order Magnimaribacterales; family D2472; genus D2472. The sequence continues at coordinate 87,802 of CABWYS010000001.1, read as the reverse complement.
CTGCCACTGCCCGTTGTTATTACTGTATACGAAGATAAATCCTTTACTTTTGAGGTTAAATCAGCACCAGCATCTGTTCTTATAAAGAAGGCTGCAGGAATAAGCAAGGGAAGTGGTGAGCCGAATAGAGAAAAAGTTGGCTCTATCACTAGAGCCCAATTAGAAGAGATTGTTACAGCAAAACAAAAAGATTTAAATGCAAATGATATGGATCAGGCAGTTAAAATTATTGCAGGCACTGCAAGAAGTATGGGAGTAGAAGTTAAATAATGACTAAGCTTACAAAAAAGAAAAAACAATTGTTGGAACTTGTTGATCCTGAGAATACATATTCATTAGAAGAAGCAATGAATATATTTCAAACAGTTAAATCCAATAAGTTTGACGAATCTGTAGATATCGCACTTAGATTAGGCATCGATCCAGGAAAATCTGATCAGAATGTTAGAGGCGCCATCACACTTCCCCATTCTCTAGGTAAAACGGTTACTGTTGCTGTTTTTGCTGATGGAGATCAAGCCAAGGAGGCTAATGAAGCAGGCGCAGACTTTGTAGGTATGGAAGATTTAGCAGAGAAATTTAAAAAAGAAGAAATTGATGTTGATGTGGTAATTTCATCACAAGCAGCTATGAAGATAGTGGGCCAATTGGGTCAGGTTCTTGGACCTAAAGGACTGATGCCAAATCCAAAGACAGGAACAGTTACTGAAAAAGTTGGAGAAGCAATTAATAATGCTAAATCAGGCCAAGTCCGTTTTAGAACAGATAAAAATGGAATATTGCATGGTTGTATTGGAAAAGTTTCATTTTCATCAAGTCAAATTCAAGAAAATGCAGCGGCTATGCTTGAAGAAGTAAAGAAGTTAAAGCCAGCTACTGCTAAAGGTTCATATATTCGAAGTGTTGCTTTAAGTAGTACTATGGGACCAGGGGTTAAAGTTGCTCCTGCATCCTTAGTTGTATAAGTTTTAGGGTCTTTTTTGACCCTAGATTGTTGCGTTAATCGCAGCCGTCAAAGACCGTAGGTGCGAAAGCTTAATTTCCTACGTAGGTGGTGTTCAAATTGCGTAGGCGGTTTGTCACCGATTAGCCGAAAGGCATTAATAGGAGAATTGCTGTGGCGTTAGCTAGAGAAGATAAAGAGAGAATAGTTCAAGAAGTTAAGGAAGTTTCAGCTTCTGCATCTTCACTTGTGATTTCAGATGCCAGAGGCCTTAAGGTTTCTGAATTAACTGAAATCAGAAAACAAGGAACAGAATCTGGAGTTCATATCCAGGTTATTAAAAACTCTCTTGCAAAATTGGCATTTGAAGGCACTGACTTTGGTTGTACTGATGAAGTGTTAACAGGTCCCTCACTTTTTGCTTTCTCATATGCTGAGCCAGGTGCAGCAGCGAAGATGTTAAAAACTTACGCAAAAAACTTTGAAGCTCTTGAGATCAAAGCTTTGGTTGTGGAAGGGCAACTTCTTGATGGATCACAAATTGATGTTCTTGCATCTTTGCCATCACGAGAAGAGGCACTAACTCTCATTGCTGCGGTTCTACAAGCGCCTATAGGTAAATTTGCAACACTTCTTAATGAAGTGCCAAGTAAATTGGCTAGGGTTCTTTCTGCAGTTCGAGACAACAAACAGGCTAACGCCTAAATCTAGGAGAAAAAAAATGGCAATATCTAAAGACGATATTCTAAGCGCGATAGAGGAAATGTCCGTTATGGACTTGGTTGAACTTATTTCAGCTATAGAGGAGAAATTTGGTGTTACTGCAGCCGCTGCTGTGGCCGCTGCTCCTGCTGCTGCTGGTGGTGGCGACGCTGGTGAGGCTGCTGAAGAAAAAGATGACTTTGATGTGGTATTAACTGCAGCTGGTGATCAGAAAGTTCAAGTAATTAAAGCTGTACGTGCTATTACCGGGCTTGGATTGAAAGAAGCTAAAGATTTAGTAGATGGCGCTCCTAACACTTTGAAAGAAGCTGTTAAGAAGGCTGATGCTGAAGAAATGCTTAAGCAACTGACTGAGGCAGGAGCAACAGCAGAGCTTAAATAATCTTTCAATAAAACATTTTTAAAGGGCGACATATGTCATATAGCTATACAGAAAAAAGAAGAATTAGAAAAAACTTCGGAAGACTTCCAAAAGTTATGAAGCTTCCTAAGCTGATTGAGACTCAGCTTGAATCTTACACACAATTTCTTCAACAACATGTTGAGGCAGGTGCAAGAGAAAATAAGGGTCTTGAAGAAGTTTTTCAAACCCTTTTTCCTATTACTAGTGTTTCTGGTAATGCTGCCCTTGAATATGTTTCATACGAATTAGGAAAGCCTGGTTACACAGTACAAGAGTGCTTAATTCAAGGTCTTAGTTATTCTGCGCCCCTTCGAATTGTAGTCCGTTTAGTGATTTATGATCGAGACACGAACTTCCAAGAAGTAAAAGATGTTAAAGAGGGAGAGGTTTTCATGGGCGAGGTGCCATTGATGACTGAAAACGGCTCTTTTGTTATTAACGGCACAGAAAGAGTTGTCGTTAATCAGCTTCATAGATCTCCAGGCGTTTTCTTTGATCATGATAAAGGTAAAACACATTCATCTGGTAAAGTCTTGTATTCTGCTCGGATCATCCCTTATAGAGGCTCTTGGCTGGATTTTGAATTTGATCCAAAGGATAACCTATTTTGCCGAATTGATAGAAGAAGAAAAATACCAGCTACCATAATCTTAAAAGCTATGGATATGGGCACTGAGGAAATTCTCAAGAATTTTTATGAAGTAGATAATGTTCAAATAGAAAAAGCTGGAATTAGCATTGAATTAATTCCATCTAGATTGAGAGGTCAAACACTACCAGTTGACCTAAAAATTAAATCAAAAGTTGTTGTTGAAGCTAACAAGAGAATTACTGCACGTCATGTTCGTGAGCTCGAGCAAGCTAAAATGTCTTCACTTAAAGTTGAGGACGATTTTTTGATTGGCAAAGTTCTTGCAAAAGATATATTTAATCAAGAGACTGGAGAAGTTTTAGTCTCCGCAAATACCGAAATAGACCAATCAATCATTGAAGCTATAAGGGAAGCAAATATAACCGAACTTCATACTTTATACATTAATGATCTTGATAAAGGTCCATATATTTCTACGACTCTTAGGGCTGATCCTACTTCAAATAGGCTAGAGGCATTGGTTGAAATATACAGAATGATGAGACCTGGTGAGCCACCAACCAAGGATTCAGCCGAGCAATTATTTCAAAATCTATTTTTCAATCATGAACGCTATGATCTTTCTGAAGTTGGCAGAATGAAATTTAATCGTAGATTAAAAATAGATACTTCAAAAGAAACCCCTGGAATTTTAGATCTTGATGACATCTTGGGTGTCATGAAAGGAATAGTGGCGATCAGAGATGGGCATGATACTGTTGATGATATTGATCACTTAGGTAATAGACGCGTTAGATCTGTAGGTGAAATGACAGCCAATCAATTTAGAGTTGGTTTAATTAGAGTAGAAAGAGCTGTGAGAGAAAGACTTAGTATGGCTGAAGCTGATGAGCTTGGCCCGCAGGATCTTATCAATGCAAAACCAGTTACCGCTGCTATAAAAGAATTTTTTGGTTCTAGTCAGCTATCTCAGTTTATGGATCAGAATAATCCTTTGTCTGAAATTACACATAAGCGAAGAGTTTCAGCGCTCGGGCCAGGCGGCTTAACAAGAGAACGCGCTGGTTTTGAGGTAAGAGATGTGCATCCAACCCATTATGGGAGACTATGTCCAATCGAAACACCTGAAGGCCCAAATATCGGACTCATCAATTCATTTGCATGTTATTCAAGAACTAATTCTTACGGATTTATAGAAAGCCCATACAGAAAAGTTGTTAAAGGCAAGGTAACTAATGACATTATTTATCTTTCTGCAATTGATGAAGGAGAGCACATTATTGCTCAGGCAAATGCGGTATTAGATAAATCTGGAAAATTTGCAGACGACCTTGTGCCAGTTCGACACAGCGGTGATTCTGCGTTGATGAGCCCTGAAAGAATTGATTTGATGGATGTGGCTCCTCAACAGGTTGTTTCAGTTGCAGCTTCTTTAATTCCTTTTCTTGAACACGATGATGCCAACAGAGCGCTGATGGGTTCAAACATGATGCGCCAAGCTGTACCAGTCTTAAAACCTGAGAAACCTCTCGTTGGAACTGGTTTTGAAACAATTGTAGCTGGTGATTCTGGTGTTTGTGTTGTGGCCAAGAATAATGGTGTTGTTGAAAATGTTGATGCTGCAAGAATTGTGGTTCGTGTAACTGATTCTAAGAACTCAAATAATGCTGTTGATATTTACAATCTTACAAAGTACACAAGATCCAATCAAAATACATGTATCAATCAGAGACCTCTGGTTTCAGTTGGGGATAAGGTTAAATTTGGAGACATCCTAGCTGATGGACCGTCAGTAGATAATGGTGAGTTAGCATTAGGTCAAAATATTCGAATAGCATTCATGCCTTGGAATGGATATAACTTTGAAGATTCTATTTTAATGTCCGAAAAAGTTTCAAGAGAGGATAGATTTACTTCCATACATATCCAAGAGCTAACTTGTATTTCAAGGGATACTAAACTCGGTTCAGAGGAGATCACAGCTGACATTCCTAATGTTGGCGAAGGATCACTTGCAAAGCTTGATGAGTGTGGCATGGTTTATGTGGGTGCTGAGGTTAAAGCTGGTGATATTTTAGTAGGCAAGATTACTCCTAAAGGTGAAACTCAATTATCGCCTGAAGAAAAGCTACTGCGTGCAATTTTCGGAGAAAAAGCTTCTGATGTAAAAGATACATCATTGAGAGTTCCATCAAGTATTAACGGAACTGTAATTTGTGTAGAAGTCTTTACCAGAGATGGTATGGAGAAAGATGATAGAACTCAATCAATTGAGGCCGATCATCTATCTGTTGCAAAGAAAGATGCTGATGATCAAATTAAAATTATCAACGATGCAACAAGAATTCGTCTCGTAGATATTATTAAAGGATCTAAGATCTCAAAGGGTCCAGGACTTAAGAAGGGCTCTAATCCTTCAGCTGATGATTTATCAGAGCTGAGCTTGGATGATTTGCTGTCAGTCAGAACGTCTGATGACTCTGCAAATACTAAAATTGAAGATGCGGAGAAAGCTTTAAAGCAATATCTGAAAGATATTCAGGAAAGCTTTGATGTGAAAAAGCAAAAGATTACTAGAGGCCATGATCTTGCACCTGGAGTTATTAAAATTGTAAAAGTATATCTTGCAGTGAAAAGAAGAATTCAACCCGGAGATAAGATGGCTGGTAGACATGGTAACAAAGGCGTCATATCAGAGATTATGCCAATTGAGGATATGCCATATGACAATGATGGAAACCCTGTTGATATTGTCTTGAATCCTCTTGGTGTTCCATCTCGAATGAACGTGGGACAAATTCTTGAGACTCATATGGGATCAGCTGCAAAAGGAATTGGCGAAAAAATCAATAAAATGATTAAAGCCAAAGCAAAAGCTGATGAGCTGAAAAAATACTTAGACGTTTTGTATAACAAGAATGCAACTATTAAAGAAGATCTCAACTCCTTTAATAATACTGAAATTCAGTCCTTGGCAAGCAATCTCACAGAAGGCTTACCAATTGCAACTCCTGTCTTTGATGGCGCTAAAGAATCTGAGATTAAAGAATTATTAAAGCTTGCTGATCTTCCTGAGTCAGGCCAATTGACTCTCTTCGATGGAAGAACTGGGAGACAGTTTGAGCGACCAGTAACGGTTGGATACATGTATATGATTAAACTAAATCATTTGGTTGATGACAAAATGCATGCTCGTTCTACAGGCTCATACAGTCTTGTTACTCAGCAACCTCTTGGCGGTAAAGCTCAGTTTGGTGGTCAAAGATTTGGTGAAATGGAAGTATGGGCTCTCGAAGCATATGGCGCCTCATATACTCTTCAAGAAATGCTCACAGTTAAATCTGATGATGTTCCTGGTAGAACTAAAATGTATAAAAATATTGTTGATGGGAACTATGAAATGGATGCAAATATCCCTGAGTCATTCAATGTACTAACAAAAGAGATTCGATCACTTGGAATTAACCTAGAACTTGATTCTGAAAATTAGGAGAAATAATTGAAAGATTTACTAAATTCGTTAAAGGCTAAGCAAGAAGATTTTTCTTCAATTACTGCTGGGCTTGCTTCTCCTCAGATGGTCAGATCTTGGTCATTTGGCGAAGTAAAAAAACCTGAAACTATCAACTATCGTACTTTTAAACCAGAAAGAGATGGTCTTTTCTGTGCCAAAATCTTTGGCCCAGTAAAAGATTACGAGTGTGTATGTGGAAAATACAAGCGTATGAAGCATCGTGGTGTTGTGTGTGAAAAGTGTGGAGTAGAAGTGACTCTAGCAAAAGTAAGAAGAGAGAGAATGGGGCATATTGAACTTGCTGCACCCGTTGCACATATCTGGTTTTTAAAATCACTTCCTTCAAGAATTGGATTACTGCTTGATATTACACTTAGAGAAATTGAACGAGTTTTATATTTTGAAAGTTATATCGTTACTGATCCTGGTTTAACAGAATTGGAAAAATGTCAAATCTTAACGGAAGAAGAATTTGTTGAAGCCTTCGATGAGTATGGTGACGAATTTACAGCTTCCATGGGTGCAGAAGCTGTTCAAATGCTATTACAAGAGATTGATTTAGAAGAAGAGATTCGAATCATTCGCGAGGAAGTGCCACAAACCAATTCAGAAACTAAACTTAAAAAATTATCTAAAAGATTAAAGCTTCTCGAAGCATTTAATGAGTCTGGAAATAAGCCAGAATGGATGATCATGAATGTCCTGCCAGTTTTACCTCCTGATCTCAGGCCTTTGGTTCCTTTAGAGGGAGGCCGTTTTGCGACTTCAGATCTTAATGATCTTTATAGAAGGGTCATTAATAGGAATAACAGATTAAAGCGTTTATTGGAGTTAAGTGCTCCAGATATTATTGTCAGAAATGAAAAAAGAATGCTTCAAGAGAGTGTTGATGCGCTTCTTGATAATGGAAGAAGAGGGCGCGTAATTACTGGAACTAACAAGCGACCACTTAAATCTTTGGCTGACATGATTAAAGGTAAAGGAGGAAGATTCAGACAAAATTTACTAGGTAAGCGTGTTGATTATTCAGGCAGATCTGTAATTGTTGCAGGTCCAAATTTGAAATTACATCAATGCGGACTGCCAAAAAAAATGGCGCTTGAGTTATTCAAACCATATGTATATGGAAAGCTTGAGCAGAAAGAACTTGCTACCACTATTAAAGCGGCTAAAAAATTAGTAGAAAGAGAAACACCAGAAGTTTGGGAAATTTTAGAAGATGTAATTAGAGAACATCCAATACTATTAAACAGAGCCCCAACTCTCCATAGATTAGGAATCCAAGCTTTTGAACCTCTTCTAGTTGAAGGTAAGGCTATTCAGCTGCATCCTTTAGTTTGTGTTGCTTTTAACGCAGACTTTGATGGAGATCAGATGGCTGTTCATGTTCCTCTTTCCATTGAAGCGCAACTAGAAGCTAGAGCTCTAATGATGTCCACAAATAATATCTTATCTCCTGCAAATGGCGAGCCAATTATCAATCCTACACAGGACATAGTTTTAGGCCTTTATTACATGACTCGAGATAAAGTAAATGTTAAAGGCGATGGCAGAGTATTCAGTAATCCTGATGAAGTATTAAGAGCATATGAGTCTGAGACCTTAGACATTCACGCAAATATTAAAGTTAGGATTACCAATGCTGATAAAGGAACCTTCCTCGAAGATACAACAGTAGGTAGAGTATTGGTCTGGAGAATTGCGCCTATTGAGGTTGGCTTTGATAATGTAAATAAAACTTTAGATAAGAAATCTGTTTCTAATTTAATAGATATTTCATATAGAAAGGCTGGTCTAAAGGATACCGTGATCTTCGCAGATCAGCTCATGTATCTTGGGTTTGAACATTCAACACGTTCTGGATCCTCAATTGGTGTGGATGATTTCGTTATTCCAGAAGAGAAGCCAGGTATTATTGATGCTGCGGAAAAAGAAGTTAAATCGATTGAATCACAATATGAGTCTGGCCTTGTTACCCAAGGAGAAAGATATAATAAAGTAATTGATATTTGGTCTCGTGCAAATGAAAAAGTTGCAAAAGCAATGATGACAAAAATCAGCACAGATCAAGTTGAAGATGCTGAAGGTAAAGAGGTTGATCAGGGATCATTTAACTCTGTATTTATTTATGCGGACTCCGGTGCTAGAGGATCTCCTGCTCAGATAAGGCAGCTCTCTGGAATGCGTGGATTAATGTCTAAGCCAGATGGCTCTATTATTGAAACTCCAATTACTGCAAACTTTAGAGAGGGATTATCTGTCCTTCAGTACTTTATCTCGACTCATGGAGCCCGAAAAGGTTTAGCTGATACAGCCCTTAAAACTGCTAACTCAGGGTATTTAACTAGAAGGCTATGTGATGTTGCTATGGATTCTGTTGTTGTTGAGGATGATTGTGGAACTGATCAATCAATTGTTGTTTCATCAATTGTTGAGGGTGGAGATATTATTCAACCACTTACAGAAAGGATTCTTGGCAGGGTAATTGCTGAACCAATCTTTAATGCAGATGGAGAAGAGGTTTATCCAATTGGCCATCTTATTGATGAGGATTCAGTGAAGAAAATTGATGAATTAAATATTTCATCACTAAAAGTTAGATCACCAATGACTTGCGAAGCCAGTTATGGTGTTTGCTCTAAGTGCTATGGTAGAGATTTAGCCAGGGGTCACCTAGTTCATAGGGGAGAAGCTGTTGGAGTTGTGGCTGCACAATCAATTGGTGAGCCAGGAACTCAATTAACAATGCGTACTTTCCATATTGGTGGAGCTGCGTCTAGCTCATCAGAAGATAATGCAATTGTTGTTAATAATGCTGGAATGATTAACTTTTCTTCAGACATGAAAACAGTTACCAACAAAAATAAGCAAGAGGTTGTTGTCTCTAGAAATAGCCAAGTTACATTGACTGATGAAAAAGGAAAATTAATTGAGCAACATAAATTAATCTATGGAGCTACTTTATTTGTAGATGATCAAACAAATGTAGAGCCAGGACTGAAAATTGCAGGCTGGGATCCATATACTCGCCCAATTATTAGTGAGGTTGAAGGAATTGTTCAATTTACAGACATAGATGATGGTGTAACTGTCCGCTCAAAAACCGATGAACTTACTGGACTAAGTAGTATTGAGGTTATTGATGTAGCGGAAAGACCTTCTGCAGGAAAAGAGAAGGTTCCATCTATCGCCCTGGTTGACGCAAAAGGTAAGCCTGTTCCATTAGGTGAGCATAAAACACCAGCAAATTACTCTTTACCTGCTAAGGCATTGGTTAATTTAAAAGATGGTAAAAAATTGCATGCAGGTGAAGTCTTAGCAAGGATACCATTAGAAGGATCAAAAACTAAAGATATTACAGGTGGTCTTCCAAGGGTTGCTGATCTTTTTGAAGCAAGAAAGCCTAAAGATGCGGCGGTGCTTGCTGAAGAAAGTGGAATTATTGCTTTTGGAAAAGAAACTAAGGGCAAGGTTAGATTGGTTATAACTCCCGATGGAGCGACTAAGAAAACTCAAAATGTTGAGATGCTTATTCCTAAACACAGAATATTAACAGTGTTTGAGGGTGAGAGAATCGAAAAAGGTGACATTATCTCCGACGGCCCATTAAGCCCTCATGATATATTGCGCTTAAGAGGAATCCCCCAGTTAACTAACTTTATAGTTAATGAAATTCAAGATGTTTACAGGCTTCAAGGCGTGCTAATTAATGATAAACACATTGAAACTATATTGCGTCAAATGCTTAGAAAGGCATTAATTGTTGATGGCGAAGATACTAAGTTTATTCAAGGCGATCAAGTTGAATATGCTGAATTGGTAGAAGAAAATGCTAAAGCTGTTGCAGCAAACAAAGAGCCTGCTCGTTTTGAAAGAGTTCTTCTTGGAATCACTAAAGCTTCCCTTACAACTAATTCATTTATTTCAGCTGCTTCTTTCCAAGAAACTACACGTGTTTTAACAGAAGCATCTGTAACAGGTAAAGTGGATTACTTAAGAGGCTTGAAGGAAAATGTTGTTGTAGGAAGATTGATACCAGCTGGTACCGGAATGGAGTTCCACGATCAAATGGCTGCTAAGAAAGCAAGTGATTCTTCTGAATCGATGCTATCTGAGGACGACATTGAAGCAGCATTACGACAAGAATTACAAGAAACTGAGGAATAATGTTGACCGTAGTGAATCATGTCTATAAAATCGCGTCCAACTATTAAATTATGGCTACAGTAAATCAATTAATCAGAAAACCTCGCAAACCCAAAGTGAGGAAAACTGACGTTCCTGCATTGGAGAAATCTCCACAACGTAGAGGTGTGTGTACGCGTGTTTATACTACTACTCCAAAGAAGCCAAATTCAGCTTTAAGAAAAGTTTGCAGGGTTAGGCTAACAAGCGGATATGAAGTAACTTCGTACATCGGAGGCGAAGGCCATAACTTGCAAGAGCACTCTGTTGTATTAATTCGTGGCGGAAGAGTTAAAGATCTTCCCGGGGTTAGATATCATACTGTCAGAGGTTCATTAGATACATCTGGCGTAGCGAATAGAAAACAACGTCGATCTAAGTATGGAGCCAAGAAAGGTAAATAAGTATGCCAAGAAGAAGAAGTCCTGAAAAAAGAAAAATTCTACCTGATCCAAAGTACAAAGATATTATTGTTGCAAAGTTTATGAATCACATCATGAAAGATGGGAAAAAATCTGTTGCAGAAAAAATAGTATATGGTGCTTTCAATAAAATTGATGAGACAGCAAAAACTGACCCAGTAGAGCTATTCAAAAAAGCTTTAGATACTATTGGTCCAATGGTTGAAGTTAAATCAAGAAGAGTTGGCGGTGCAACATATCAAGTTCCAATAGAAGTTAGACCATCTAGAAGACAGGCTCTTGCAATGCGTTGGTTGGTTGAAGCTGCAAGAAAAAGAAGCGAAAAGTCTATGGATCATCGATTGGCTGGCGAATTGGCGGATGCTGCAGAAGGAAAGGGATCAGCAGTGAAGAAAAAAGAAGATGTTCATCGCATGGCTGAAGCCAATAAAGCTTTTTCACATTTCCGTTTTTAATTAGTAACATTTCATAGGTTTTAATATGGCTAGACAGACTGAACTTAGTAAGTACAGAAATATTGGTATTTGTGCTCATGTTGATGCGGGTAAAACCACTACTACTGAGAGAGTCCTTTTTTATACAGGGTTATCTCATAAAATTGGTGAAGTTCATGATGGCGCAGCAACCATGGATTGGATGGAGCAAGAGCAAGAAAGAGGTATTACTATTACCTCAGCAGCAACTACCTGCTTTTGGTCAGGCATGGAGCAACAATTTCCTCAACATAGAATTAATATCATCGATACACCTGGCCACGTAGATTTTACTATTGAGGTTGAAAGATCTTTAAGAGTTTTAGATGGAGCAGTAGTGGTATTTTGTGGAACTTCCGGTGTTGAGCCTCAATCAGAAACTGTTTGGCGACAAGCAGATAGATATGAGGTTCCTAGAATTGTTTTTGTAAACAAAATGGATAGAGCTGGTGCAGATTTCTCACGAGTAACTGATCAAATCAAGGATAGATTAAAAGCAAATGTTGTTCCTATGCAATACAACATTGGGGCAGAGGAGAATTTTAAAGGCGTAGTTGATTTAGTTAAGATGAAAGCTATCTTTTGGAATGAGGATGATCAAGGACTCACTTTTGAAGAGCAAGAAATTCCAGCAGATATTTTAGATACATGCGAATCTCTAAGAGAGTCTATGGTTGAAAGTGCAGCAGAAGCAAATGAAGAATTAATGAATGCATATATAGAGAATGGTGAATTAAGCCCAGAGCAGATTAAAGAAGGGATTAGAGTTAGAACTCTTGCAAATGAAATAGTTCCTGCTTTTTGTGGTTCAGCATTTAAAAATAAAGGCGTACAAGCTGTCTTAGATGCTGCGATTGAATATTTGCCTGCTCCAAATGAAGTTAAGGCCATTAAAGGATCATTGCCTGATGATGAGGAAGTTGAAATCAGCAGATCATCTTCAGACGAAGAGCCATTTTCAGCATTGGCTTTCAAAATTGCTACCGATCCCTTTGTTGGAACTTTAACATTTATTAGAGTTTATTCTGGAGTGCTCTCTGTTGGCGACGGTGTAATGAACTCAACCAAAACAAAGAAAGAAAGAGTTGGCCGAATGGTGCAAATGCATTCAAATGATCGTAATGAAATTAAAGAGATACGTGCTGGTGATATTGCTGCATGTATTGGACTTAAAGATGTTACCACTGGAGATACTCTTTGTGACTTAGGCGATCAGGTTGTGCTTGAGAGAATGGATTTTCCTGAGCCAGTAATTTCAGTAGCTGTAGAGCCAAAAACAAAATCAGATCAAGAGAAGATGGGCGTTGCTCTTGGCAAGCTTGCTCAAGAAGATCCATCATTTAGAGTTCATACCGATGAGGAGTCTGCTCAAACAATTATCTCAGGAATGGGTGAACTTCATTTAGATGTTCTGGTTGACAGAATGAGAAGAGAGTTTGATGTAGAGGCAAATATTGGTAAACCACAGGTTTCTTATCGTGAAACAATCAGAGAATCAGTCGATATTGAAGGAAAATTTGTTAGGCAAAGTGGTGGTAAAGGACAATATGGCCATGTTTGGCTGAAATTAGAACCACTTGGGTTAGATGATGAATATGAGTTTGTGGATAAGATTGTTGGAGGTGTAGTTCCTAAAGAATACATACCAGCTGTTGATAAGGGTATTCAAGAGCAAATGAAAAATGGTGTGATTGCTGGCTACCCTCTGCTTGCGCTGCGGGCAACTTTATATGATGGGTCATTCCATGATGTTGATTCGAGCGAAATGGCTTTTAAAATTGCTGGATCTATGGCATTAAAAGAAGGATGCCTTAAAGCACGTCCAGTCCTCTTGGAGCCAATGATGGCAGTAGAAGTTGTCACTCCAGAAGAGCATATGGGTGATGTTGTGGGTGATTTAAATAGAAGAAGGGGAATAATTTTGGGAATGGATGAAATCCCAACTGGAAAAACCGTGAGGTCAGAAGTGCCTTTATCGGAGATGTTTGGATATGCAACAGATTTAAGGTCTGCAACTCAAGGTAGAGCAAGCTTTTCTATGGAATTTCTTAAATATGCTGAAGTTCCAAATAACATTGCTGAGCAGTTAAAAACTTCTTAAAACAATACACTGATAAATACCCTAAATTTGTTGACATTAAGGGCTTTAGAGACATAGAATACGCAACATTTTGCATAAAGCAGAAATATAGGAATTAAATAAATTGGACAATCAATCAATAAGAATTCGCTTAAAAGCTTTTGACTATCGTTTGATTGATGCTTCAACAAAATTAATTGTTGAAACTGCAAAGAAAACCGGCGCGATTGTAAAAGGACCAATTCCTTTGCCAGTAAAGAAAGAAAGAACCACAATCCTAACATCTCCGCATAAAGATAAAGATGCAAGAGATCAGTATGAGATAAGAACATACAAAAGACTTATGGATATAGTAGAACCTACAGATAAAACTGTTGATGCTTTAATGAAGCTCGATCTTTCATCTGGGGTTGATGTGCAAATTAGCTTGGGCTAATTTGTTACTTTTTTAACGCTTAGCGGCCATAGAGGGTTATAAGCCCCGTATAAAAGGAGAGTAAATTGAGCATTGGCTTAGTTGGAAAAAAATCAGGCATGTCGAGACTTTTTCAAGAAGACGGCACTTCTGTACCTGTAACAGTTATTTCAGTTGCAGCAAATTTTGTTGCTGATATTAAGACCCATGAAAAGCACGGATACAGTGCTATTGTGGTGTCTAAGAATACATCTAAGAATTTAACAAAATCATCCACAGAATTCTTCAAAAAACAAAATATCTCTAATGGAGAATTATTTGAATTCAGAACTGAAGAAACTGATGAGCTGAAGATTGGCCATCATTTAACTGCTGATATTTTTGAAGTTGGAAAAATGGTTGATGTAACTGGTACCTCTAAAGGTAAGGGGTATGCCGGCGTAATTAAAAGGCATAACTTTGCAATGCAAGATGCTACTCATGGTAATTCCTTGGCACATAGAGCTCATGGCTCAATTGGTCAATGCCAGACCCCTGGAAGAGTTTGGAAAGGAAAAAAAATGTCTGGCCATATGGGTCATGAAACAAAAACTATTCAAAGTTTGGAATTAATGGGTGCAGATGTCCAAAATAATCTTCTTTATGTTAAGGGTGCGGTACCAGGCTTTAATGGCTCAACATTAAAAATTACCCCTGCGGTGAAACAAAGATGAAATTAGATGTACTAAATATCGATAATAAAAAAACTGATGTTCAAATTTCTGAAACGACTTTTGGAAAAGAGTTTAATGAAACACTTGTTCATCAAGCTGTGGTCACCTATCTTGCTGGGTCTAGACAAGGTTCGCATAAACAAAAGACAAGATCAGAAGTTAGGGGCGGCGGCAAAAAACCATACCGACAAAAAGGAACTGGTAGGGCTAGAGCTGGAACAATTAGGAGTCCTATATGGAGGGGCGGTGGAGTAGCTTTTGCAGCTACGCCAAGAGATTACTCTAAAAAAATTAACAAAAAAATGTATAGAGCTGCAATTAGTTCTATATTTTCAGAACTGCATAGACAAAATCGTTTGGTAGCTATTGAGCAGCCAAAATTTGAAGCACCGAAAACAAAAGAAATGAATAGCTTTCTTCAGCAGTTTGATCTTAATAATGTGCTTATTATCCTTGATGAAATGGACACAAATTTGTATCTTTCAGCTCGAAATATTCCTCATGTTGATGTTGTGACCGTGAAAGATATTAATCCAGTGATTTTATTAAGATCTGAAAAAGTGGCAGTCACTCCTGCTGCATTTAAGCTAATTGAGGCATGGGTCTAATGAATAAAGAAAAATTACTCACATTAATTCATTCTCCATATATCACTGAGAAAGCTACATCTATTGGAAGTTTGAATCAGGTTGTATTCAAGGTAGATTTATCGGCATCAAAATCAGAGATCAAAAAGGCTGTTGAGGACTTGTTTGATGTAAAAGTTGATAGTGTTACCACATCAACCCAAAAAGGAAAAACAAAAAGAAACAGATTTGGAATTTATAAAAGATCAGACTATAAGAAAGCCTTTGTTTCATTGAAAGAAGGCTCTGAGATCCAATTTGAGGGCATTAGTTAATCATGGCAGTCATAAAAGCAAAACCAACTAGCCCAGGCAGAAGAGGCGTTATTTCAATCAAATCCGATCTTTATAAAGGTCGGCCTCACAAAGCTCTGCTAGAGAAAAAATCAAAAAATGGCGGACGAAATAATAACGGCAGAATAACTGTTAGACATCAAGGCGGTGGTCACAAGCAGCATTACAGAGTTATAGATTTTAAAAGAGATAAATTAGACGTCCCTGCTATTGTAGAGAGAATTGAGTACGATCCAAACAGGTCTGCGCACTTAGCTTTGCTTAAGTACGCCGATGGTGAAAGAAGATACATTATTGCTCCAAGTAAAATTAAGGTTGGAGATCCAGTGCTGTCAGCAGACCAAACTGAAATGAAGGCAGGTAACTGCATGAAATTAGCAAATATCCCCCTCGGAACAACAATTCACTGCGTAGAAATGAAGCCTGGCAAAGGAGCACAGATTGCTAGAAGCGCTGGATCATCAGCAAGATTGGTTGCTAAAGAGGGTATTTACGCTACTTTAAGATTGCAATCTGGTGAAATGAGAAAAATCTTGTCAGCATGTAAAGCAACTTTGGGCACTGTTTCAAATCAAGAAAATAACTTACGGTCATTAGGGAAGGCAGGAGCTAAAAGATGGAGAGGTGTAAGGCCTACAGTAAGGGGTGTAGCCATGAATCCAGTTGATCACCCTCATGGAGGCGGCGAAGGTAGAACGTCCGGGGGAAGACATCCATCAACGCCCTGGGGCATACCAACCAAAGGCTATAAAACAAGAAAAAATCAACGAACAGATGATCTGATTGTTAGAAGAAGAGCTAAAAGGAAATAAATAATGCCTAGATCACTTAAAAAAGGACCATTTATTGATTTATCACTGCAAAAAGCTGTGGATAAAGCAATTAGTGAAAATAGTAAAAGGCCAATCAAAACTTGGTCTAGAAGATCTATGATTAGCCCATCAATGGTTGGTCTAACTATATCTGTTCATAACGGAAGACAGCATGTCCCTGTATACATTAATGAAGACATGGTTGGACATAAATTAGGTGAATTCGCCATCACAAGAACTTTTAGAATGCATTCAGGTGATAGGAAAACAAAATAATGGAAACAAGAGCATATTTAAAAGGAACTAGATTATCTGCTCAAAAAGCGGGTCTAGTTGCTGATGTAGTCAGAGGTAAATCAGTGCATGCAGCAATGGACTTTCTTACTTTTCACAAGCAAAAAGCATCAGCTGTAATTAAAAAACTTTTAGAGTCTGCAATTGCAAATGCTGAAAATAATGACAAGGCAGATATTGATTTGTTAATTGTTAAGTCAGTCATTGTAAACCAAGGAATGAGATTAAAAAGAATGAAACCTCGTGCGAGAGGCAGGGCTGACAGGATCATTAAACCTTCCTGCCATATTGAAATCATATTATCGGATCAGGAGAAGTAATGGGTCAAAAAGTTCATCCAACTGGCTTTCGACTTGGTGTTATCAAGAAGCATAATGCTTTGTGGTATGCAAAAGGAAAATCTTATAGAGAGAATTTAATTGAAGATCTTAAAGTTCGAAATCATATCAAAGATAGATTGAGATTCTCGTCTATTAGCAAAGTGGAGCTTGAAAGATCTGCTCAAAATTTTGTTGTAAATATTCATACATCTAGACCTGGCATTATTATTGGAAAAAAGGGTGAAGAGATTGAATCCTTGAAAGCCTCAGTTCAAAAAATTGTTTCTCTGCCAGTTCAAGTCAATATTAAAGAAGTTCGCAAGCCAGATCTTGATGCAACAATTCTTGCCGAAGGAATTGCCCAACAGTTAGAACGAAGAGTTCAGTTCAGAAGGGCTATGAAGCGAGCTGTTCAAAGCGCTATGAGACAAGGTGCCAAAGGTATTAGAACCGAAGTTTCTGGCAGATTGGGTGGAGCAGAGATTGCAAGGGCTGAGTGGTACAGAGAGGGTCAAGTACCTCTTCATACTTTAAGAGCAAATATAGACTATGGGGTAGCAGAAGCTGCAACTACATATGGATTAATTGGTGTAAAGGTCCATGTATATACCGGTGAAGTCTTAGGCGATCCTTTTAAAGATGAGGGCCAAGGAAGTTAATCATGTTACAGCCAAAACAAACAAAGTTTAGAAAGATGCATAAAGGCCGAAACAGGGGCCTTGCTCAATCAGGCAATACAATTGCATTTGGTGAGTACGCTTTGAAGGCAACAACCAGAGGCAGGGTTACAGCTCGCCAGATTGAATCTGCTAGAAGAGCAATGACAAGATCTATTAAACGTGGCGGTAACATTTGGATTCGTATATTTCCTGATAAACCCATTACCAAAAAGCCATTAGAGGTAAGAATGGGTAAAGGAAAAGGTAATGTTGAATATTGGGTAAGCCTTGTTCAACCAGGAACAGTTTTATATGAAATGGCTGGAGTATCAGAAGAAGTTGCTAGAGAAGCTTTCAAATTAGCAGCAGCCAAGTTACCAGTCAGAACCACATTTATTAAAAAGGCATTATAAAAATGGCAAAGTTAACCAGTGATCTTCAAGACCTTCGTAAGAAAAATGTTAAAGCTTTAGAAAGTTTAGTTCTAGAAATTAGAGAAAATCAATTTAAAAATAGGATGAAGCATAAAACTGGTCAGCTTACTGAATCCCATTTACTGACCGTTGATAGAAAAAAGATTGCTCAAATAAAAACTATTATTAATGAAAAAAAATCTGAGGAAGCATCCGCATGAGTACTAATCCAAGGCAGCTGACTGGTGTAGTTATTAGCGATAAAGCTGATAAAACGATAACTGTAAAAGTTGAGCGCAAAGTTAAGCATCCTACATACAGTAAAATTATGAAGCGTTCTACAAAAGTGCATGCTCATGATGAAGATAATATGGCTAAGATTGGTGACGTGGTCACAGTGCAAGAGTGCAAACCATATTCCAAGTCTAAAACTTGGAAACTGCTTTCTGCAAATGACTCTGTTACATCTGAAGTTGAGATTCAGGAGAGTCAAACATGATCCAAATGCAATCTATATTAACTATAGCTGACAACAGTGGAGCTAGAAGTGTAATGTGCATCAAAGTTCTTGGTGGCTCAAAGAGAAGGTATGCCAATATTGGTGATGTTATTAAGGTAGCAATAAGAGAAGCTATCCCAACTGGCAAGGTAAAAAAAGGTCAGGTTGTCGATGCTTTGGTAGTTAGAACTAAAAAAGGCGTCCGAAGAAGGGATGGATCATTAATTAAATTTGATGAAAATGCAGCCGTTTTAATCGGTGGTAACAAAGCCCCAATTGGTACAAGAGTTTTTGGACCAGTCACCCGAGAACTTAGAGACGGCAAGCATATGAAAATTTTATCACTAGCCCCGGAAGTTTTGTAATGAAAAAAAATAATGAAACAGTAACGAAATTTAGAACCGGTGATGAGGTTATTGTTATTGCTGGAAAGGATATTGGAAAAAAGGGAACTGTTCAAAAAATTTCTAAATTTAATAATAAAGCAGTAATTACAGGTATTAATATGATGAAAAAACATACTAAGCCTAATCCACAAATTGGAGAAACAGGCGGCATAGTCGAGAAAGAGGCTGCAATCAATCTATCCAATGTTGCAATTTGGAATCCTCAACAAAAGAAAGCTGACAGAATCTCATTTCAGATAGATGGAGATAAGAAATTAAGAGTTTATTCATCAGACAAAAAAGAAATTAAATCATGAATTTAAAAGAAACCTTTAATAAAGAATTGCTCCCTCAATTAAAAGAGAAATTGGGAATTGATAATGTTATGGCTGTGCCAAAACTTACTAAAGTAGTTATCAACATGGGTGTTGGAGAAGCATTAACTGATAAAAAGCATCTAGAGTCTGCAGTTAACGACCTAGAATTAATTGCTGGTCAGAAAGCTGTAATAACAAAAGCAAAAAAATCAGTTGCAAGCTTTAAATTGCGAGAGGGATGGCCAGTTGGATGCAAAGTTACATTAAGAGGCGACAGAATGTACGATTTCATAGAGCGTTTAGTGAATGTAGCAATTCCTAGGGAGAGAGATTTTAGAGGTCTAAATCCTAAATCTTTTGATGGTCAAGGTAACTATAGTATGGGTATAAAGGAGCAAATTATCTTTCCAGAGATCAACTATGACAATATAGATAAGATCCGAGGAATGGATATATGCATCAATACATCAGCTTCGAATAAGGAAGATGCAAAAGCGTTGCTAGAAGTATTAAATTTCCCATTTAAAAAATAAGGTAAAAATAAATGACAAGAAAATCAGTAATAGCTCGAGATGTCAAAAGACAAAAAACGGTGGAACGTTATGCAGTTAAAAGAGCTGCATTGAAAGAAGCATTCCTAAATCCTGAAAATTCTTACGAAGAAAAAATGGCAGCTTTTCAAAAATTACAAAAGCTTCCTAGAAATGCAAGCCCCTCAAGAGTTACCAGAAGATGCTCTTTGACTGGCAGGCCTCATGCTGTCTATAGAAAATTTGGACTTAGCAGAATTAAATTACGTGAAGCTGCGATGCGCGGCGACATTCCTGGATTGGTTAAATCAAGTTGGTAATATTATGAGTTTTCAAGATCCTACATCAGATTGTTTAACAAGAATTAGAAATGGCCTTATGCGTGGTAAAAAGGTCGTAAACGCACCTTTTTCTAAATTCAAGCATGAGCTAGTATCTTTGCTTGTGAAAGAAGGGTATTTAAGTGCTTGTGAAAAAATTTCATTACACGGCAAAGATTCATTAAGCATTTCTCTTAAATATATTAATGAGGCTCCTGCAATTAGAGAAATTAAAAGAATCTCAAAGCCTAGCTTAAGAAGATACTCGTCATCTTCAGATCTTCCAGAAGTAAAAAATGGATTAGGCATGTATGTTCTCTCAACCAACAAAGGGTTAATGAGTGACAAAGATGCGAGGTCACAAAATATTGGCGGCGAAGTCATTTGTGAGGTTTTTTAATTATGTCTAGAGTTGCTAAAAATCCAGTCTCAATTCCATCTGGTGTAGAAATTAAACTTGAAGATAAAATGATTTCAGTTTCAGGGTCTAAGGGTAAGTCTGACTTCACACTTCCAGAATCAGTATCTGCATCTCATGCAGATAATGTGATTACCATTTCGTATGACGAATCTTCATCAGAATCAACAGCACTTGCTGGGACAGCTCGCTCTTTAATAAATAACATGGTAATTGGAGTGTCTGAAGGTTTTCAGAAAACATTATTGCTAGTTGGAGTTGGGTATAGAGCTAAAGCTAGTGGCAAAAAACTAGAATTAACCTTAGGCTTTTCTCATCCTGTTCATTATGACCTTCCTGAGCAAGTTGAGGTGGAAACACCATCTCAAACAGAAGTTGTTCTCAAAAGTCATGACAAGCAAGTCTTAGGTCAAGTAGCAGCAGAAATTCGAGCATTCAGACCACCAGAACCATATAAAGGTAAGGGTGTGAAATATGCTGATGAAAATATTCGAAGAAAAGAAGCCAAAAAAGCAGCAGGAGCATAAGCAATGAATTCTAAATCAGACTCTAGAATAAGACGCGCAGCAAAAACTAGGATCAGGATATCTCAGCAGGACAAACCTAGGTTATCTGTTTTTAAGTCTTCTCAAAATTTATATGCGCAAGTTTTTGATTCCACTGGATCAACTGTATTAGCTTCAGCTTCTACCAATGAGAAAGAAGATAAAATGGCATCAAATAATCTAAGTTCTGCAAAGGCTATTGGGCAAAAAATAGCTGAAAGGGCAATTGAAGCAGGTATCAAAAAAGTGGTCTTCGATCGATCAGGTTATAAATATCATGGCCGCATAAAAGCCATTGCAGAATCAGCTCGCGAAGCTGGATTGGAGTTTTAAAAAAAATGAATCAACAAAATAATAGTTTGCAGCAGCAAGATGCACTTGAAGAAAAACTTGTTCAGGTAAACAGAGTTGCCAAAGTTGTAAAGGGTGGACGTATTTTTGGATTTACAGCCTTATGCGTTGTGGGTGATGGTAAGGGAAAAGTAGGGTTTGGAAGAGGCAAGGCTAAAGAGGTCCCAATCGCAATTCAAAAAGCCATGGAAAACGCCAGAAGAAATATGGTTGATGTTAGTTTAAATTCCTCCACTCTATGGTATCCCGTTAAGGCAAAACATGGTGCTGCAAAAGTGTATATGCAGCCTGCCGCAGAGGGAACAGGAATTATCGCTGGGGGCGCAATGAGAGCTGTATTAGAGCTTGTTGGCGTTCAAAATGTTTTAGCAAAATGCTATGGATCAACAAATCCAGTCAATGTTGTGAGAGCAACTATCAATGCATTGAGCTCAATGGAATCTCCAGAAGAGGTGGCTTTAAGAAGAGGCAAAAAGACAGCAGAAATATCATGAGTAATAAAACAATAGACATTAAACTTATAAAGAGCAGCATTGGCAGACTGCCCAATCATAAGAAGTGCGTAAAAGGTCTTGGTTTTAGAAAGTTGCAGCAGATTGTGACTGTTGAGGACACACCAAGTAATCGAGGCATGATAAATAAAATAAGAGATATGCTGGAAGTTATAGAGAGCTAATAATGGAAAATTCAGAAATAAACAATTCTTTAGGATTAAATACTCTTACTAGCACAGGCACATCTAAAAATAGAAAACGTGTTGGAAGAGGTATTGGTTCTGGGGCTGGCAAAACTGCTGGTAGAGGCCACAAAGGTCAGAAATCTAGATCAGGCGGCTCAATTGCTAGAGGTTTTGAGGGTGGCCAAATGCCATTGCAGCAAAGAATCCCTAAGTTTGGTTTTTCATCTAGAGTAAACAGAAGCTCTAAAGAAGTTAATCTTAAAAATATAGCTTTTATGACTGAAGTTAATTTAGATACTCTGAAAGCTAATAGGGTTATTTCTCAATCAACTAAAAAAGTAAAGATTTTTGGCATATGTGAGATCTCTCAACCAATGGTTGTGACTGGAATTCTAGTAACAAAAGGTGCTAAGGAATCAATAGAAAAAGCTGGCGGAACCGTTGCTTCCATTGAAGCAAAACCAACCAAAGAAAAGTTTATAAAGACTTCAAAGAAAAAAGATACAAAAACTCATAAAAATATAGAGGAGTCTTCTGAGTAATTAATATGGCTGACCAAAATAAAGGAATGAGCGACTTATGGAGAAGACTTAGATTTGTCTTTATGGCCATTGTTGTTTATCGCCTTGGAACTCATATACCGATCCCCGGCATTGATCCAACCAGGCTTGCAGCTTTATTTGATCAAAACCAAGGCACTATTCTTGAGATGTTTAATTTATTTTCTGGTGGTGCTTTAGAGAGGATGAGTATCTTTGCTCTTAATGTAGTCCCATATATCTCTGCTGCGATTATCATGCAGTTATTCTCTAATTCAATCCCATATTTGCAAGAGTTAAAAAAAGACGGTCAAGCTGGACGCAATCAAATTACCCAATACACAAGATATGGAACAGTTGTGCTTGCGTTTGTTCAGGCCTCAGCTCTAGCAGTAACATTAGGAGCAAGCGGCTTAGCTTATGAGCCAGGAACTTCTTTTTTTATTTCAGCGGTCTTTAGTGTAGTAGCAGGAACAATTTTCTTAATGTGGCTTGGAGAGCAAATTTCAGAGCGAGGAATTGGTAATGGAATTTCTATTATAATTGCCACAAGTATTTTGACTGGAATTCCTGGTGCTATTGGTCAAGCTTTGGAGCAGGCACGTCAAGGCGATTTAAATATTTTATTACTTTTGGGTATTGGGGTTTTAGCAATGCTTGTTATAGCGATTGTCGTATTCATCGAAAGAGGGCAGAGAAGAATTACAGTCAACTATGCGCAAAGACAGCAAGGCAGAAAGCTCATGCAAGCCCAGGCTAGCCATTTGCCTTTTAAAGTTAATATGGCAGGTGTAATTCCCGCAATTTTTGCTAGTACTTTTTTGCTATTCCCTGCTTCATTGTCCACATGGTTTGGTCAAGCAGAATCTTTTGGATTTTTGCAAACAATTTCATTGGCATTAAATCCAGGTCAGCCTTTATATATCCTCACGTTCTCAGCCCTCATTATTTCATTTTGTTTTATCTGGCTAGCTTTAACTTTTGATACAAAAGAGGTGACAGATAATCTAAAAAAATCAGGGGCATTTGTTCCTGGAATTAGACCAGGCGAGCAAACAGCAGCATACGTTGATAGTGTTTTAGCAAGACTTACAGTATTTGGCAGCTTATATTTAACGCTAATTTGCTTACTTCCTTTAGCTTTAATTAACTTTGCAGGCGTCTCTTTTTATTTAGGTGGCACATCTGTTTTGATTATCGTAGTTGTATTGATGGATTTTATGTCTCAGGTCCAGTCACATATGATGTCGAACCAGTACTCATCGTTGTTAAAGAAAGCTAATTTAAAAAACTATAATAGATAATTATGAAAGTTCGAGCATCAGTAAAAAAGATTTGTAGAAATTGTAAAACAGTTAGGCGTAAGGGAGTTTTGTATGTGATATGCAAAACAGATCCCAAACATAAACAAAAGCAAGGGTAATAGAATATGGCTAGAATAGCAGGCGTAAACATACCAGAAAACAAGCATCTTGAGATTGCTTTGACTCATATATATGGGATAGGGAAAAAAACAGCTCAAAATATTTGTACTAGTGTTAAATTGGACTACTCAAAGAAAGTCTCAGACCTTTCTGAAGAGCAAGTAGAAACTATTAGAACAGCTGTGGCTGAATACACTGTAGAAGGGGATCTCCGTCGTTCAGTTAGCACAAACATAAAGAGACTTATGGATCTTGGGTGTTATAGAGGCATTAGGCATAGAAGAAAACTTCCAGTAAACGGTCAAAGAACTAAAACTAACGCTAGGACCCGTAAAGGCCCTAAAAAACCTATGAGGGCTTAATCGATGGCAACTGGTAAAAAAGTTAAAAAGGTTATTTCAGATGGTATAGCGCATATACATGCTTCATTTAATAATACGATCATCACAATCACAGACAAACAAGGCAATACTGTTTGCTGGGCTACATCAGGTGGTTCTGGCTTTCGTGGCTCAAGAAAAAGCACACCATTTGCTGCTCAGATAGCAGCAGAAAAAGCAGGCAATGCAGCAAAGGAATTTGGAATGATAAATTTAGATGTAAAAGTAAGGGGCCCAGGTGGTGGAAGAGAATCTGCAGTCAGGTCCTTGAATTCATGTGGTTTAAAAATTAAAAGTATTACGGATGTAACACCATTGCCTCACAATGGCTGTCGTCCTTCAAAGAAACGTAGGGTATAGGGGAATCAAATGGCAAGATATAGAGGTCCATCACTAAGATTATCAAGGAGAGAAGGCACAGATCTTTTTCTCAAAAGTGGCGCTAGATCAATTGAATCAAAATGTAACATGGAAACAGCTCCAGGCGTTCATGGTCTAAGAAGAGGTAGACTGTCCGATTATGGTGTTCAGCTGCGCGAAAAGCAAAAAGTTAGAAGAATGTATGGTGTTCTTGAAAAGCAGTTTAGAAATTATTATAAAAAAGCATCAAAATCTAAGGGTAATACAGGAGAAAATCTTCTTAGTTACCTTGAGCAAAGATTAGATAACGTTGTTTATCGTATGGGTTTTGCGGCAACACGGGCTGAAGCCAGACAATTGGTATCTCATAAAGCCTTTCATCTCAATGGAGCTACAGTAAATATTCCATCATATCAGGTTCAGCCAGGTGATGAATTAGAGGTAAGAGAAAAATCTAAAGCACAATTAAGAATTAAAAGTGCATTAGATCTCGCTAGTCAAAGAGAAGCATGTGAGTGGCTTGAAGTAGATTCTAAAACTCTCAAGGGTGTATTCAAATCTGTACCAGACAGAACAGATTTAAGTGCTGAAATTAATGAAAATCTCATTGTTGAGCTTTATTCAAAATAATACTTAAAAACGGAAGGAAATTATGGAAACATCAGTAATAGATCTTTTAGTCCCAACTGACATTCAGGTTGATGACATAGATAACAATACATCTAAAATTACACTAGAGCCATTAGAAAGAGGCTTTGGTCATACTCTAGGAAATGCGCTAAGAAGAATTCTTTTGTCTTCTATGCCAGGCGCAGCAATAACTGACGTAACCATTGACGGTATTTCTCATGAGTATTCAACTATTGAAGGCGTTAGAGAAGATGTCATTGATATATTGTTAAACCTTAAGGATATGCCTATTAGCTTAATTGAAGGTACCAGTGCTGTTATAAAATTAGATGTCTCTGGTCCATGTGAGGTCACATCCAACTCTTTTGAAGTACCAGGAAATGTTGAATTACCTGACGCAGAGCATCATGTTGCTTCATTGGTTGATAAAGTCAGTTTATCTCTCACCGCAACTGTCAAAACTGGAAGAGGCTATGAGCCTGCAGACTCAAGAGGCGAAGAAGAGACTGCTGTTGGAGCATTAAAAGTCGACGCTTCTTTTAGTCCGGTTCGAAGGGTTGCGTATACAGTTGAAAATGCAAGATTTGAAAAAAGAACTGACCTAGATAAGCTGATAGTAGAATTAGAAACTGATGGTACGTTGGATCCAAAGAAAGCCATAGAACATGCCGCAACTATTATGCAACAGCAATTAGCTGCATTTGTTGATTTAGATGCTATTGCTGAACAAGAAGCGAAGAAAGATCAGAATGACTTTGATCCATTCCTAATGAGGTCAATTGAAGAGTTGGAACTTACAGTTAGATCAACAAACTGCTTGAAAGCTGAGAGCATTTTCTTGATCGGAGACCTTCTTCAAAGAACAGAGTTTGATTTATTAAAAACTCCTAATTTAGGAAAAAAATCTTTAAACGAAATCAAGGATGTCCTTGCATCAAAAGGCTTTTCTCTAGGCACAACATTAGAGAATTGGCCGCCAATGGGTTAATAAAATGAGACATAGAAAATCAGGCAGAAAATTAAATAGGAACTCATCTCATCGTAAAGCCTTGATGAAAAATCTTGCTATTGCATTTATTGAAAGAGAACTTATTAAAACAACAGCTCCAAAGGCCAAAGAACTAAGATCTTTTGTTGAGCCTTTGATTACAATGGCCAAAGACGACTCTGTTGCAAATCGAAGAAGAGCATTCAATAAACTTAGGCTTGATTCCGCTGTCAATAAACTCTTTACTGAAATTGCTGTTAAGTCAAAAGATAGACCGGGTGGTTATTTAAGAATTATCAAAGCTGGTTTTAGACCAGGAGATAAAGCTGACATGGCTTATGTTGAGTGGGTTGATAGGGATTCAGATGGCTCATCAGAAATAGCTGAGCCCGAGCTCAAAGAAGGCTCTTCAGCAGCTTAGCTTTTTAAAACCTCTTTAAGGTACTTGCCTGTATAAGACTTTTTAGACTGAGCAACTTTGCTTGGAGATCCTTCAGCGATTATTAGCCCTCCGTCACTTCCTCCCTCTGGGCCAAGATCTATTATCCAATCACTTGATTTAATTACATCTAGATTGTGTTCAATTACTACTACGGTATTCCCTTGATCAGACAGTCTTTTTAAAACCCCCAGTAGTAACTCAATATCATAGAAGTGCAGACCTGTTGTTGGCTCATCTAAAATAAATAATGTTTTTCCAGTACTTCTTTTGGAAAGTTCTTTTGCGAGCTTAATTCTCTGGGCCTCTCCCCCAGAAAGTGTAGTTGCAGACTGTCCAAGGGTTATATAAGTCAGACCCACATCAGCCAGTGTTTGAAGTTTATTTTTGATTGCTGGGATGGCTTGGAAGAATTCAAGAGCTTCTTCTACAGTCATGCTTAAAACCTCAGCAATATTTTTGCCCTTATATTTAACTTCAAGAGTTTGCTCGTTGTATCTTTTTCCATCACAGACATCACACTTTACATACACATCTGCTAAAAAATGCATCTCTACTTTTATCATCCCATCGCCTTGGCATGCCTCACATCTTCCTCCCTTAACGTTGAAGCTAAATCGACCTGGTTTATACCCCCTTGTTCTTGCTTCTTCAGATTGAGAAAATAAGTCTCTAATATGCGAGAAGAGACCTGTATAGGTTGCTGGATTAGATCTTGGAGTGCGGCCAATAGGAGATTGATCTATTCCAATTACCTTATCTAGGTGCTCCAAACCTTTAATTTGTTTGCATTTAATTTCTTTATTGAGATTAGCTTTGTTAAGTAAAAAACTACTCATTGGCATCAATGTCTGATTGATGAGCGAGGATTTACCTGAACCAGAAACGCCAGTAATACAAGTAAAAACTCCTACAGGGATTTTTGCAGTTACATGCTGTAAATTATTTTCATATGCGTCAACTATCTCAATAAATTTATCAGGATTTTTAGCAGTTTTAGGGAAATTAATTTGTCTTTCTCCAGAAAGGTAGGCAGCAGTCATAGATTCTTTGCTTTTCAATATATCTGTTAATTTTCCTTGAGCGCAGATCTCTCCGCCATGTTTACCAGCCCCAGGTCCAATATCAATAATGTGATCTGCACATCTAATTGCTTCTTCATCATGTTCAACAACTATTACGGTATTTCCAAGACTTTTAAGGTGATAAAGAGTTTTAATGAGACGTTCATTATCTCTTTGATGAAGTCCTATTGAGGGTTCATCAAGAACATAAGTAACCCCAACTAGACCAGAGCCAATTTGACTGGCTAGCCTGATCCTTTGAGCTTCTCCTCCTGAGAGAGTCCCAGCTCCTCTATCCAAGGTTAGATAGTTCAGCCCAACGTCCTCAAGAAACGTAAGGCGCTCGTTAATTTCTTTTAAAATCTTTTCAGCAATCGTTACTTTTGCACCCTCAAGTTCAATATTTTGAAAAAAAAGTAATGCCTCTGATATTTTTTGATTTGTAATATTTTGAATGGGAGTCTCATTAACAAAAATATTTCTCGATTCTTTTTTAAGCCTAGATCCTCCGCAAGCATCACAGTGACTGTCTGAGAGCATCTTTGCTAACTCATTTCTAATAAATTCTGAGTCTGTTTCTTTAAATCTTCTTTCGGTATTGGGAATAATGCCCTCAAAACGATGTTGCCGTACTATTTTGCTGCCACTCCTAAAACTTTTAGAAAAGTTGATCTTATCCTTCGATCCCCACAAAAGGATATTTTGGATTTCTTCAGAGTAGGATTTCCAAGAAGTATCTAAATCAAAGTCATAATGCTTGGCCAAACACTTTAATTGATGAAAATAGAATCTATTTCTTCTATTCCATCCCTTAATGGCGCCTTCATTGATCGTTGCAGAATTATCCGATATTAATTTATTTTGATCAAAGTACTGAATGACTCCCAAGCCGTCACATTTTTCACAGGCTCCAAAAGGATTGTTAAAAGAAAACATTCTTGGCTCTAACTCAGTTACGGAGTAGCCGCATTGAGAGCACGAAAAATTTGAAGAAAAAAGAAGCACTTCTGATTCTTCATCAAGAACCTCTATCTGAACAAGGCCATCTGATAGATTGAGAGCAGTATCAATTGATTCAGATAATCTAGATCTATTATCATCATCCTTTTGTAATTTCAGCCTATCAACAATAGCTGAAATATCATGTTTTTGATTTTTATTTAATCCTGGAAATTCATCTAATGGATAAATAACATCATTAATTTTTACCCTAACAAAACCTTCAGCTTTCAAATCTTCATAAACACCCAGATGCTCTCCTTTTTTACCTCTGACCACAGGAGCCATGACCATAATTTTTTTATCATAGCCAAGTGCATATATTTCATCACATATCTCACTAACTGTTTTAGCCGAGAGTTCTTCGTTATGATCTGGGCAAATTGGAACCCCAATTCGTGCATATAATAACCTGAGATAATCATAAATTTCTGTAACTGTTCCTACAGTTGATCTCGGGTTATGTGAGGTAGATTTTTGTTCAATAGATATTGCAGGGGAGAGACCATCAATTTGATCAACATCTGGCTTTTCCATCATAGATAAAAATTGTCGTGCATATGCTGAAAGAGATTCTACATAGCGTCTTTGTCCTTCGGCATAAATAGTATCAAATGCCAAAGATGACTTCCCAGATCCTGATAATCCAGTTATCACGATTAATTTCCCTCGAGGAATATTTAAAGAAATATTTTTAAGGTTATGCGTTCGGGCACCTTTTATTGAAATTTTTTCCATTTATTTGCAGAATTTTTATCCAGCTGATTTGTTTCGAGTTAAACTTAAGTAATTATAAGAGGTAATTATGGCTAGAGGAGTAAATAAAGTAATTTTGGTAGGTAATTTAGGGCAAAAACCTGAAATGCGATATACCCAAACAAACACAGCAGTTGCTACACTTTCAATTGCGACTTCAGAATCATGGAAAGACAAAGATTCTGGAGAGCAAAGAGAAAAAACAGAATGGCACAGAGTTGTCTTTTTTGGAAAACTAGCAGAAATCGCTGAACAATATCTTGATAAAGGCTCTCAGCTTTATGTTGAAGGCAAATTACAAACTAGAAAATGGCAAGATAAAGAAGGGAATGACAGATACACGACAGAAATACTTGGTAACGAGATGAACATGCTTGGTGGTAGGCAATCTTCCAGCGATGGAGGTGCTTACGATCAATCACAGCCAGCCTCTCAATCAGCCCCATCTCAAGCATCTCAAATCTCAGAGGAAGATATACCTTTCTAGATTTCGGTGAGTTTCAAAACAATTACAATAGAACAGCATGAAAATCTCGCTGTTCTATTATTAAATAGACCAGAAAAATTAAACGCTTTTACATTTCTTATGATGGAAGAGTTAATAAGCGCATTTGATGCTATAGAAGCAGATGATAATTTAAAAGCAGTAATTATCTCGGGAGCAGGCAGAGCTTTTTGTGCTGGTGCTGACCTAAGCAGTGGCAAAGATACATTCAATCCATCTTTTGATAATTTTGCAGTTAAAGAGGATGATTTTAGAAGAGATTCAGGTGGCATTCTTACTCTAAGAATGTACAAATTTTTAAAGCCTATTATATTTGCGTGTAATGGTCCTGCAGTTGGCATTGGAGCATCCATGCAACTCCCAGGCGATATTCGAATTGCCTCTGAAGATGCCAGATTCGGATTTGTATTTAACAACAGAGGGATTGTCCCTGATGCATGCAGTAGCTGGTTTCTTCCAAAAATTGTAGGCATTTCTAAAGCTTTAGATTTAACATTTTCTGGGAGAATCATTGAATCTAAGGAAGCTTTAGATATTTCATTAATTTCTAGCATCCATAAACCAGAAAGCCTCATCGATGACGCAATAAAAATAGCTCAAGAACTCACAGAAAAATCTGCACCAATCTCTATAGCTATTACCAGACAAATGCTTTGGAGATCATTTGGTCAAAGTGATCCTTATGATGCTCATGTAATAGAGAGCAAGGCCATTGATTCTAGGGGAGCATCAGATGATGCAAAAGAGGGAGTAAATTCCTTTTTAGAAAAGCGTCCAGCAAAATTTAAAAATTTGATATCTTCAGATATGCCTGACTTTTTTCCATGGTGGGATGACAAGGAATAATGATGAATGATTTAACTTGGAAAGAATTTGAGAGAGTGGATGTGCGTGTTGGGACTATTCTATCTGCCGAAGAATTCAAAGAAGCAATCAAGCCTGCAATAAAAATGACTATAGATTTTGGAGAAGATATAGGCATTAAAAAATCATCTGCTCAAATTACAGATCATTACAATCCTAAGTCTTTGGTAGGTATGCAGGTTGCAGCGGTTATTAATTTTCCTAAAAAACAGATCGGGCCATTCATGTCAGAGTGTCTCGTGACAGGATTTACTCAGCCGGATGGAAGTATTATTTTAGCCGTTCCTCAAAAAGGAGCTTTAAATGGATCTCGATTAGCTTAATTTATTTACCAAAAATTAAACTTGCATTTGTTCCACCAAAACCAAATGAGTTGCTCATTACAGAATTTAATTTTTGCTCCATCATTGATTGGCAAATATTTAATCCCTCTGCTTCCTCAACCAAGGTTTCTATATTAATCGATGGAGCAATAAAATCATGTTGCATCATCAGGATAGAATAAATTGCCTCCTGAGCTCCAGTTGCTCCTAATGAGTGGCCAGTCATTGATTTAGTAGACCCAATTACAGGAGCATTTTTACCAAATACTGATTTTATTGCGCTAAGTTCAGCAAGATCTCCAACAGGAGTGCTTGTGCCATGAGCATTGATATAATCTACATCAGACCCAAAAGCTTCGATTGCCTCACTCATGCATCTTATAGCCCCTTCGCCAGAGGGAGACACCATGTCATAGCCATCAGAGTTAGCACAATAGCCCTTCAGCCTTGCAATGATAGGTGCATTTCTTTTGATGGCATGCTCTTCTTCCTCGAGTATTAGCATTCCTGCGCCACCGGCAATTACAAATCCATCTCTGTCTACATCAAATGGCCTCGAGGCTTTTTCAGGAGCATCATTATACTGTGAGGAGAGAGCCCCCATAGCATCAAACATGGAAGAGGAGGTCCAGTGCTCTTGTTCTGCACCACCAGCAATAATAATATCTTGTTTACCTAATTGAATAAGTTCTGCTGCGTGGCCAATACAATGAGCACTAGTTGAGCAAGCAGATGAAATAGAGTAATTCACTCCTTTAAGTTTCAGTGTAGTGCCTAAAATAGCTGACACAGTGCTACCCATTGTTTTTGTAACAGCATAGGGTCCTATTCTTTTTGGGCCTCGCTCTCTTGCAGTATCTGATGCCTCTATTTGAGCTGCTGAAGATGCTCCGCCTGATCCAGCTACTACTCCAATTCTTGAAACATTCATCTCTTCAAGGTTTAAGGATGCATGATGAATAGCTTCTTGAGCTGCGATGTATCCGAATCCTGAAGCTTCACTCATAAAGCGAAGAGTTTTTCTATCAATTAATTCAGCTAAATCAAGGTTTATTGCTCCAGAAACATGACTTCTAAAATCCATTTCTGCATATGTGGAGTTCTTGGAAATGCCTGACTTTCCTTTCTTCAAACTATTTAACACTTCTTGAGTATCTGAGCCTATGCAAGAGACAATGCCTACACCAGTTACAACTACATTTTTCATTAGAATTCGCTAGTATCCTTAAACAGACCCACTCTTAGTCCGTCTGCTGAATAAACGTGACGATCATCAACGAACATGTTTCCATCAGCAAAGCCAACCACTGCTCCTCTGTTCACAACTCGTTTTATATCAATTTCATACCTAACAATTTTTGCACCAGGAGTAACTTGACCAAAAAACTTTACCTTATCTGAACCTAGTGCTCTTCCATAGCCAGGTAACTCAAGCCAGCAAAGATAGAATCCCAATAATTGCCACATAGCATCTAAGCCAAGACATCCGGGCATTACTGGATCAGATTTAAAATGCACTTTAAAAAACCATAAACTTTCTTCAATATTGAGATTAGCAATAATTTTTCCTTTGGAATATTTACCTGATGTTTTGTCAATTTGGTCAATTGAATCGAACATAAGCATTTCGTCTGCTGGTAAGCGACCATTGCTTGGGCCAAATAGATCGCCATTTCCGCATGCCACTAAATCATCTTTTGTGTAACTTGAGGCAGGTTTGAATGTCATATTTTCCTTATTTTGGAGAATTTTATTAAGTCTAGCATCTCATTGTAGCAGGCATGATACTTTAATTTATTCAGATGCTTTAAGGTTTCTTTTGTATATTTTTCTAACAAAGCATTTATTTCTTTTTGAGTTTTATCATTTCGTATTAATTGATAGATTTTATTTTGATCTTTTTTTAATATTTTTGATTGACCCAATTGGCTCATAATAAAATTTTTATCTTTTGTATTAGCCTGCTGAAGAGCAAAATACAAAGGAAATGTAATTTTTCCCTCCTTGAAATCTTTCAAGGCTGGCTTTCCCGTATCAAGCTTTAACGCCTCATAATCTAAAATATCGTCTTGAATCTGAAATGCTGTTCCTAAAGCCTTTCCCAGCAACCCAAATGTTTTAATTTCTTCTGCAGATCTGCATGCAAGCATGGCCCCGGTTTTTGCAGATGCCTCAAAAAGTCTCCCCGTTTTTAAATAGCTAACCTTGAGCAAGTCTTTAAGCTCAATCAGTTGTTTTTTTTCAAAGAGTTCTAATTGAATAATTTCGCCTCTAGCTATGTCATTGGTCGCTTTTGCTAACTCATCTAAGATAGCAGGGATCCCAAGCTTTACCATTAAAATAAAGGCTTTCGAATATATAAAATCACCCATCAAGACGCTGTATGAATTTGTCCAGACTTGATTCACAGATCTGGTACCACGTCTTAGCTCAGACTCATCCACAACATCGTCATGAACTAATGTTGCTGTATGTAAAAGCTCAATAATGCTAGCTAAATTAATTCTATTATTAGACTTTATGTCTGATGCTTTAGAGGCAAGTAAACAGAGCAAAGCTCTTGTTTTTTTACCCTCTGCATTAAAAATGTATTCATAAATTTCTTGAATTATTTTTTCGCTAGCAAGCTCTTTTTTGATAGTGGATTGAACTCTTCTGAGTTCAGCCGAAGTGGTTTTTTTGAGTACGTACATCTTAAATAATTAGAAGCCTAAAATTATACATAAGTATTGATAATTTCTTTCAGAAAGCGTATATTTTGCCACCTTTAGAGATAACTATGTACGCAGTAATAGAAGCAGGTGGAAAACAACATAAAGTCGAGCTAGGACAAGTCCTAGAAGTCGATTTAATGCAAGAGGAATCAGGAGTAGATCATGCTTTTGAAAACGTTATGCTATATGTTGATGGAGATGATGTTCAGATAGGTCAGCCATACATAGAAAATGCCAAAGTTGTAGCTGAGATAGTCGAAGAAGTAAAAGGTGAAAAAGTGTCTATTCTTAGGTTCCGCAGAAGAAAACATAGCATGAGAAAAATTGGACACAGACAGAGATATACTCAGATTAAAATCAAAGAAATCAACGTAGGTAAATAGAAATGGCACATAAGAAAGCAGGTGGTTCCAGTAAAAACGGTAGAGATTCCAATTCCAAGAGATTGGGTGTCAAGCGTTTTGGCGGCCAGACTGTAAAACCAGGTGAAATTATAATACGTCAACGTGGGACCAATACTCATCCAGGAGAAAATGTCGGCATGGGTAAAGATCATACTTTATTCGCGACTTCAGCCGGTCAAGTGCAATTCACTTACAAAGGCATCAAGCAAAAAAAGACAGTCAACGTCATTTCTAAGTAAATCATGAACTTCATCGACGAAGCTCTGCTGGAAGCAAGAGCTGGGAACGGTGGCGCAGGTTGCACAAGTTTTAGAAGAGAAAAATTCATACCTCGTGGCGGGCCTGATGGCGGTGATGGCGGCAAGGGCGGAGATGTTATCTTTAGAGTTGATCCCAATCTAAATACTCTGGTAAATTTTCGAAATCAAAAATACTTGATTGCTAAAAATGGTCAATCGGGTGCTGGTAATAAAAGAACAGGTCAAGATGCCGAGGATCTGATCGTTATGGTCCCCAAAGGTACTGTTATCTTTGATTCTATATCTAATAAACTTATTTATGATTGTTGTGACGAAACAATAGATTATCTTGTTGCTAAAGGTGGCGAGGGAGGGGCTGGAAATTTTAGGTTTAAATCCAGCACTAATCAGGCACCAAGACGTCATACTTCTGGTTGGCCTGGTGACGAATTTTCTATTAGGCTCGAATTACGTTCTCTTGCAGACGTTGGCTTGGTTGGATTTCCCAATGCCGGTAAATCTACTTTTTTAAATAGTGTCTCAGCGGCAAAACCAAAGATTGGAGATTATCCCTTTACAACACTTCGCCCTAATTTAGGCACTGTCCAAATTTATGATACCTCATTTATTATTGCTGATATTCCAGGCTTGATTGAAGGAGCCTCTGAGGGAGCTGGCTTAGGTTTAAACTTTTTAAAACATATTTCTAGAACTGGTCATTTACTCATTTTGTTAGATCCACAGAATCCAGAAAGGTCAATTGAGGACCAACTTGCTGTCCTTCTTCATGAGTTGAAAACTTATGACCCGAGTCTTTTGGATAAAAGCATATGGCTTGCTATCAACAAGAGAGATACTCTTGAAGAGGAAAATCAAGAAGCGCTCATCAAGCTCATTAAAAAGAAAATGTCTTCAATCAATCTCAATAATGAGGGAGTTATTGCTATTTCTGGATTTACGGGAGATGAAACTGGGACGTTGTTGGGCATGATTGCCAACAAGATGTCAAAAACTCAGGATTAACTTAGTCCTTTTACTGCTTTAACTAAGCGGCTTTTTGTTCTAGCTGCAGCATTCTTATGGATTACTTTTTTTGCAGCCGTTGAATCTAATACTTTTTGAGCAGTTTTGAGTAATTCTACTGCTGATTCTTTGTTATTTTCAGCTATAGCATTACGAACAGCTTTAACGGCTGTTCTAGCTTGAGATCTTTGAGAATGCTTTAACTTGTATCTGTCAGCATTCTGACGAGCTCGTTTGATTGATTGTTTAGTATTTGCCATATCTTTAAATATTAGATGCGCTAGTTTAATGATCTTAAATTCATCTGTCTACTTTTATTTATCTCTTCCTTAACGTGCAATTTTAAAACGTTGTTATAATTGATTGATCAACTATATTATGTCAAGTAAACTTTACAAATGAAAAACTCCATATTATCAATATTTCTTTTATTAAGCTTTAATTCATTTGCTGATCTAGGCGTCAGCGAAGATTTTGTAGAAAGGTTTAGCTCTCTGCCTTCATACACTAATGTAAAAATCTCACCTGACGGCAGGATGATCAGTGTTCTCACCAAGATGCCTGATGATAAAAAAGGCATTTCAATTTTTAATGCAGAAGATTTAAGTTTAATTAACGCCATTACTCTTACTAAAGAAGAAGAGGTTGCGAGTTATTACTGGGTTAATAATGAACGTTTGTTAATACAAATTGGATATTATGATTCTTGGGGTAGAGGCTCCATAGGTGAATATTTTGCAATTAATTATGATTCTAAAAAACCTGCTTATGTATTTGGAATGAGAGCAAGAACCTCAGGTGCTAGAGGTAAAGTGGTTGACAAGTTCTCTTATGGTTATGTAGAGAACATCCTTGAAGATGATGAGAAGCATGTGCTTTTGTCTGTAAGTGTATTTGGAAAACAAAATAATGGTGGTTTTGCTGATGCTATTAGATTAAACGTTTATAACGGTCAGCAAAAAAGACTAGGTAAATCTCCATTGGCTGGAGGGCAGTTTGTTTCAGATAGCTCAGGCACACCAAGATTTGCTGTTGGAAGTGATATTGATAATAACACCGTCACTATGTACCGTGCTTCCAAGAAGGATGAGTGGCAAGTATTAAGTAAAACACCATATGGAGATGGCGAGATTTATCCTGTTAATATTGCAAAAGATGATTCTACAATTCACATTGTAGACAGTACAGAGACTTCAACTTATCAAATCAAGGAGATCGATGCCAAAACTGGAGAGACTCAGGTGGTCTTTCATCACCCGGAGTATGATGCTTATCCGCAAATCATAGATGACAAGGTTCTTGGCGCCACAATTAATCCTGGATACGCCAAAGCTTATTGGTTTGAAAATGATGACCCGTTACAAAATTCAATCATGCAAGCAGTCCAAGCTTTCAATGGAAATATAGAAGTTTTTGATAAGAAAGAAATTGGATTGGTGGATTTATCTAAAAATAGAGACAAATTAATTATTGCCGTAGGCGACTCTGCATCCTCCTCAAAATATTACTTATATGATCTTAAAAAAAATCAAGTTAAATATTTGCTTACTATGTGGCCTGAAATTGATGATCAAGGGCTAGAGCATGAGGTGCCATTCAATTTTATAAACTCTGATGGTGTGAAGATTCATGGGTATTACACCCCAGCAAAGAATCAGCAAGAGGACCAATCAGCTCCTATGATAGTTATACCTCATGGAGGACCTCATGCCAGAGACTCATGGGGTTTTGATCCAGACACTCACATTTTTTCTCAAGCTGGTTATGCTGTACTGAAAGTTAATTTTAGAGGCTCAACAGGTTATGGAAAGGAGTTTACTCAGATGGGATTTGGAGAATGGGGAGGAGATACTCAACAGGATATTATTGAGGCAACTGAATGGGCCATCAATCAAGGAATAGCTGACCCTGAAAGAATTGGAATTTATGGCGGCAGTTTTGGAGGATACTCTGCTGCAATGGCTCCAATGCTCCGTCCAGATCTTTATAAAGCATCTGTTGCATATATTGGAGTATTTGATTTAGAAATGCTGTATGACGAAGGGGATATTAAAACCATAAAATGGGGTGGTAAATATTTAGATAAAACTCTTGGCCAAGATCCTGCAAAAATTAAAGCAATGTCACCTGTGCAACAAGCCGATAAACTTGAAGCTCCAATTATTATTGTTTCAGGCAAGGAAGATCAACGTGCGCCTATAGAGCACGCCTATGCATTAGCTGATGCATTAGAAGAAGCTGGTAAAGAGCACGAATTAATTATTGTTGAGAAAGAAGGGCATGGCTTTAGAAAGCCTGAGAATAGATTGATGCTATACAAGAAAATGCTAGAGCACTTTAACAGGACTTTATTGAAATAAAGATGGTGGAGGCGGCGGGAATTGAACCCGCGTCCGTTAGTTCTTCAACCTGACTTCTACATGCTTAGCTCATTCTTTTTGTTTCACCTCAATGACCCGAAGAGCAGGGTATTAAAGGCTAGTCTAAATTATGTTTCGCGTTACTGTGTTAAGACTCCACAGCAAAACTAGACTATGTATTTTGCCAATGCTTCAAACCATAGACAATTCTTGCATTGGTTAGCCAATTAAGCGGCTAAAGCGTAGTTGTCGTTTTCTGCAACTAATTTTTTTGTAGTATGTTTTACAAGAGTTACCACAATCTTGGCATGCGCTTTGGAATCCAATAAAAACGTCGAACCCAATTCGCCCCCATGGGGTGGATGATTATATATGAAAATGACTAGCGATTTGAATTTTTTAAAATTCTTTGTTTTTCTCTATTCCAGTCTCTTTGTTTAACATCTTCTCTTTGGTCATAGGTTTTCTTTCCTTTGCCTATTGCAATATCACATTTAATTTTATTTTCTTTCCAATATATTGTTGTTAAGACACAGGTAAGACCTTGTTGACCTATAGCTTCTAAAATATTATTTATCTCTCTTTTATTTAAGAGTAATTTTCTAGATCTTGTTGGGTTTATCTGATCATTTTTTAGGGATGGGGGAGGATCAATTTTTAAACCGATAACCCAGGCTTCATTATTTTTAAGAGTTACATATGAATCTTTAACATCAACCTTGCCATTTCTTAAGCCTTTAACTTCCCAGCCTTCTAAAACTAAGCCAGCTTGATATTTATCACTCAGGTGATAATTTCTCGCAGCATTTTTATTCTTGACGATGATATTATTATTTTTAGCATTCATAATGATTCCCACAATTATGAATCTGTTCAAACTATTTGCAAATTTTGAGGGTATTTATGCAAAAGACTAAAGTGACTTTAATTTACTGGGGGTTATGCTTATTTATTTTTTTGGCTTTAATTCCATGGATTTTTCATCAAACTCTAGCAATTCATTCAATTCAGTTTCTAGCAATATATGGAGGTATTGTGATTGCTTTCTTGGGTGGCATGATCTGGGGTTGGGAAGGTCCGCAAGTTACATCAAAAAACCTTTGGTATGCAATTGGATTCTCTCTTTTAGGTTATGCAGTAGCATTAGTTTCCTTTGTGAATCTTTCAACAAGCCTTATTTTGTTAATTATGTCGCTACAGCTTTTTTTAAGTTTTGAGAAAAAGAATAACTCTTATTTTCAAGCCAATATAAAATATGCAAATGCGAGAACTTTGATAACAAACTTAGTTACAATATGTTGCATAACCTCTTTGGCATTTTTATATAATCCTTATACCTAAATAATATGAACGGAAATACTTCTTCAAAAATCAATGAAACAGTCTCCTGGGTAGGAAAGTGGACATTCGTGCTTGCAGCAGCTGGATCAGCGGTCGGCTTAGGTAATATTTGGGGTTTTCCATATAAAGCTGGAACTGAAGGCGGCGGCGCTTTTGTATTAATATACCTTCTCTGCATCCTCGCAGTTGGTCTGCCGATTATGATGGCTGAGATAATGATTGGAAGACGTGCTAGGAAAAGTCCAGTTAATGCTATGAAAACCGCAGCAATAGACTCAGGGCAAACAGGCAAATGGCAGGCTGTGGGTTGGGGCGGCTTAATTTCAGGAATTCTAATCCTTTCTTTTTACAGCGTAATAGCTGGCATTTGTTTGAACTATATAATCATAGCTGCTTTTCCTACACCTGATATTTCTTCCCTGGAGCAATTTAATATAGTTACCGCATCTCCATCCCGATTATTGTTTTGGCATTCAATTTTTATAGCTTTGAATATTATTATTATTTCAGCAGGCGTTATTGGCGGGATAGAGAGAATGGTCCGATTGTTAATGCCAATGTTATTTATTTTGATGATGGTAATGGTTATTAACGCAATGATTAATGGTGATTTTGCCAGAGGTTTAAACTTTTTATTTGCCCCAGATTTTTCAGAAGTGGATGCTACAACCTTTTTAAGAGCTATGGGACAAGCATTCTTTAGTTTAAGTTTAGGCATGGGTTCGATAATGTGCTACGGATCCTATATGCCTCAAGAAGAAAATATATTTAAAACCTCACTAACTGTTGCAGGCTTGGATACTTTGATAGCTATATTGGCTGGCCTTGCAATTTTTCCAATTATTTTTGCATATGGTCTAGAGCCAGGCGCTGGGCCAGGCCTTGTTTTTGTAAGTCTGTTATCTGCTTTTGTTGATATGCCTTTAGGCAATATTATCGGGCCAGCTTTCTTTGCACTGTTATCGATTGCTGCATTAAGTAGTGCAATATCTCTCCTGGAACCAAGTGTTGCATATTTTGAAGAAGAAAAGATTGTCTCGCGGTTTTCTGCTGCTTTAACCCTAGGGCTTTTTGCATGGGTAATTGGTATAGGCAGCGTACTTAGTTTCAATGATTGGTCTGATATATCGTTTATTGGAGATCTCAATTTCTTAGATTCAATAGATTATTTGGCTAATCAGTTTCTGATGCCCATTGGAGGAATGATGGTTGCAATTTTTGCTGGGTGGTTTCTTAAACCTAACCTTGCTCTTGATGAATTTTCAGGCATTCACCTTACTATATTTAAAATTTGGAGATTTTTTATTAAATTTATCTCTCCAGTTCTGGTTGCAGCGGTTTTCATTTACCAACTAGTAAGTTAAAAATGTCGAGTAGCTTTGAGGGTTCTGAAATATTTGAAGCACCCCCGGAAAGAATACTTGCATTAATCAATAACTTTGAGTCCTATAAAGACTTTTTACCCGGTTGTCTAGAATCGTCCCGTCTTGCTGATGATGAAGAGGGTTGCGTCATGGGCAGATTAGTTTTTTCATTGCTTAACAAAACCTATACATTTGAATCGGACAATCAAACTAACGGTCAAGAGATTAGCATCACT
This sequence comes from uncultured SAR86 cluster bacterium, assembly GCA_902509555.1. GTDB lineage: Bacteria > Pseudomonadota > Gammaproteobacteria > Magnimaribacterales > D2472 > D2472. The sequence continues at coordinate 46,925 of CABWYS010000001.1, read as the reverse complement.
CAATCCAAGGGCCCTTTTTTAGATTTTTATGCGCTGTGGACTTTAGAAGCAATCAATGAAAATCAGACAAAGGTAAACTTTGAAACTAAATTTACCCTTCCATTTGCTCTGAAAATTATTGCTACCCAATCTATGGTAGATAACATTGGCCACAAATTTATAAATGCTTTTGCAAATCAATTGTTAAAATGAAGATATATGTGTCTATTCAAAATGGAGCTGATTCTAGTTTTTTAGAGCTGGATGTTTCAGAAAGCATTACTGCAAAAGAAGTTCTAGAATTGTCAGAGGTAAAAAAGATTCATCAAGAAGAAATCGATTTATTAAGAGTTGGAATCAATGGGGAGGAATTAGATGGAAAATATAAGGCCAAGCCAATTAATCATAGGATGTCTCAAGGGGAGAGATTAGAAATTTATAAATCACTTTTTCAAGACCCTAAAGAAAGAAGAAAAAATAAAGCGAATTTAGAAAAAGATTCTTAGTTATCTGCCAGGGTGGTTTCTTCAAGTACCCATGTATCTAGTCTTTGATTTATATCAAATTTCAATGACAATTTTTTTTCACCAACAACCATTTCACCAACCTTAACTGAATAAAAATAATCCCATCTATTTTGATGAATGGGACTGTTAAGCAGAGGAGTTCCAAGTAGATATTGCACCTGATCTTTTGAAAGACCTTTTACAAGTTGCTCTACGTCCTCATCTTCAATAATATTGCCTTGCAGGACTGCAACTTTAAATGGGGCTAAAGATGAGCAGCTCGATACTCCACCAAGAGACAAAATAATGATTAAAAAGGCTTTTGTTAATTGCTTCATGAGATGATTTGATTATACTTTGAAAGAGGATACATCGAAAAGTTCATGAGTAAAGAAAATACTGAATTAAAAAAAGCTGGCTTAAAAGCAACCCTTCCTAGAATACGAATTATAGAAGCACTTGAATCTAGCGAGAATCGTCACCTAAGCGCTGAAGATATATATAAGCAGCTTATTACTTCTGGTGAAGACGTAGGCTTAGCGACTGTATACAGAGTGTTAACTCAGTTTGAATCTGCCGGGATAGTTATTCGGCATAACTTTGAAGAAGGCCATGCAGTCTATGAGATTACTCCTGATGATCATCATGACCACATGGTATGTTTAGAAACTGGTAAGGTTATTGAGTTTCATGATGAGCTGATCGAAAAACGCCAAGAATCAATTGCTAATGAAATGGGCTATGAAATAGTTGATCACAGCATGGTTTTATACGTAAAACCCATTAAATAAATTCTCTTTTAACCCTTGAACTCATCATGGGTCATCCCAATATATTGATTAATTGGATACAAAGATGGCTAAAAAACAAAAAGTAAAAGATAAAACAGATCTTAAAGATGAGTCTATTGATACAGAGGACACTTTTGAAGAGGATGAATCGATTGAAGAAGATATAGATTCTTTAGATCAAGAGGCTGATGAAAACCAGAATGCAGAGGAAAAAATTAAGGATCTTGAGGAGGCATTGCTTAGATCAAGAGCTGAACTTGATAATGCCTTCAAAAGAAATACTGCTGACATTGAAAAAGCTCATAAATACGGTGTAGAAAGACTGCTTAATGAATTATTGCCTGTTGTTGATAATCTAGAGCATGCACTCAATAACTTCTCTAAAGATTCAACAAAAGAAGACAGAGAGGGGGTAGAGTTAACTCTGAAATCTTTTGAATCAGCCCTTGATAAATTTGGTATTAGACCCATCTACCCAGTTAATGAACACTTTGATCCAGTAAAGCATGAGGCTGTAATGACCTCACAGGATCCAAAGAAAGAAAATAATGAAATTGAAAATATATTTCAAAGGGGTTGGGAGCTTCATGATAGGGTTGTGAGACCTGCTAGAGTTTCCGTAATTAAAAATTAGGAAAAGATTATGTCAAAGATTATAGGAATTGATTTAGGAACAACAAATAGTTGTTTAGCTGTCGTAGAAGGTCAACAACCAAAGGTTATTGAGAATGCTGAGGGAGGCAGAACAACTCCATCAGTAATCGGTTATTCAGATGATAATGAGGTTTTGGTTGGCACTCCTGCAAAAAGACAGGCTGTCACAAACCCAGAAAAGACTTTATATGCGATCAAAAGGCTAATTGGCAGAAGATTTGATGACGACATAGTAAAAAAAGATATGGATATGGTGCCTTATGAAATTATGAAGGCTGATAATGGAGATGCTTGGGTCAAAGTAGATGATAAAAAATTGGCCCCCCCTCAGATCTCAGCTGAAGTCTTAAAGAAACTTAAGAAAACTGCAGAAGAGTATTTAGGTCATGATGTCTCAGAGGCGGTCATCACTGTGCCAGCTTATTTTAATGATTCTCAAAGACAAGCAACAAAGGATGCTGGCAAGATAGCCGGTCTTGAAGTAAAAAGAATAATAAACGAGCCAACTGCTGCAGCATTAGCATATGGCTTAGATAAACATTCTGGTGACTCGGTTGTTGCTGTGTATGATCTTGGAGGCGGCACTTTTGATATCTCAATCATTGAGATCTCTGAGGTAGATGGCGAACATCAGTTTGAAGTATTGTCCACAAATGGCGATACCTTTTTGGGCGGAGAAGACTTTGACCTTAAATTAATAGATTATTTTGTAGATGAATTTAAAAAAGAATCCGGGTTTGACTTAAAAAGTGATCCTATGGCTCTCCAGCGTTTAAAAGAGGCTGCAGAAAAAGCAAAAATTGAACTTTCTTCTTCCGATCAAACAGAAATTAATTTGCCATATATTACTGCTGATAGCTCAGGTCCAAAACATTTTGTTCATAAGATTACGCGAGCTAAGCTTGAATCTCTAGTTGAAGATTTGGTAGATAGAAGCATGGCTCCGCTGAAACTTGCTTTAGAAGATGCCAAGCTTTCAATCAGTGATATTAATGATATTTTGCTTGTTGGCGGGCAAACTCGTATGCCAATGGTTCAGCAAAAAGTAAAAGATTTTTTTGGTAAAGAACCAAGAAAAGACCTTAATCCTGATGAAGCTGTTGCAGTAGGTGCTGCAATTCAGGGGTCAGTCCTATCTGGTGATACCAAAGATGTGCTCTTGCTTGATGTAACCCCTTTAACACTTGGGATTGAGACATTAGGAGGGATTGCTACACCATTAATTGAAAAAAATACAACCATACCCACACAGAAATCTCAGGTCTTCTCAACTGCCGAAGACAATCAATCAGCAGTGACGGTTCATGTAATTCAAGGCGAAAGAAAACAAGCAGCTCAAAATAAATCTTTGGGACAATTTAATTTAGCAGATATTCCCCCTGCAGCTAGAGGTACACCTCAAATCGAAGTGTCTTTTGACCTGGATGCTAATGGTATTCTTAATGTTGCAGCTAAAGATAAGAATACTGGAAAAGAACAGTCGATTGTTATCAAGGCTTCTAGCGGATTGTCTGATGATGACATTGAGAAAATGGTAAAAGATGCTGAGGCTAATGCAGAGGACGATAAAAAATTTGAAAGTCTAGTTCAAGCAAAAAATAATGCAGATATGCTTGTTCATGCAACTAGAAAGTCTATTTCTGAAGCTGGAGATAATCTGACTGATGAGGAAAAAGAGGCAGTGGAAGCGTCTACCGCTAAGCTAGAAGAAGCCATCAAGCAAGATAGTTTAGAAGCAATTGAAGAAGCTACTAAAAACCTTAACGAGGTTTTAACTCCATTAACTCAGAAACTTTATCCTCAAGCTGAGGAGGGCTCCGCAGATGCAGCAGAAGAGACATCTAGCGATGAAAATACAGTTGATGCTGAGTTCGAAGAAGTTAAAGAAGAAGACAAATAAATAATGTCACAGAGAGACTATTATGAGGTCTTAGGGGTCTCTCGAACTGCATCAGATGCAGAATTAAAAAAAGCTTTTAAAAAACTAGCAATGAAATATCATCCAGATAGAAATCCGGATGATCCCACAGCTAATGAGAAATTTAAAGAAGCTGCAGAGGCATATGAAATCCTCTCTGATTCAGAAAAAAAATCAGCTTATGATCAATTTGGTCACGCGGGTGTTCAAGGCATGGGTGGAGGTCAAGGAGCTGGATTCCAGGATTTTAATTTTGGAGATATCTTTGGAGATATCTTTGGAGATGTCTTTGGAGGGCGTAGCTCTTCAGGTAGGGCAGCGCGAGGCCAAGATCTTCAATACACACTAGAACTATCTCTCAAAGAGGCAATTCTAGGTGTTAAGAAAACAATAAAAATACCTGTAGATAAATCATGTGATGATTGTTCTGGATCTGGGGCTAAACCTGGCTCATCTCCTGTTACCTGTAGCCAATGCAATGGCGTTGGTCAGGTAAGAATACAACAAGGCTTTTTTTCAGTTCAACAACCCTGTAATGCATGTAGAGGTGAAGGAAGAATTATTCAGGATCATTGTAGTTCATGCAGGGGGGCTGGGGTTAAGCAAGAAACAAAATCCCTATCTGTAAGTATTCCATCTGGTGTAGATAATGGAGACAAAGTTAGGCTCACAGGAGAAGGGGGTGCAGCAAGAGGGGGGCATACCGGTGATCTTTATGTTGCTATTCAGGTTACGAATAATGAAATTTTTGAGAGAGATGGAAGGGATTTATATTTTGAAGCTCCTATCCCATTTGAAATCGCTGTATTAGGAGGAACGATTAACGTTCCAGGTCTTGAATCAAAAATTGCCCTTAAAATACCTTCCTATACTCAAACAGGTAAGATTTTTAGAATCAAAGGCAAAGGTGCGGCTTCAGTTCGAGATTCGAGAAGAGGCGATCTTTTATGCAGGGTGATTGTTGAAACACCAGTAAACCTTTCAAAAGCTCAGCTCAAGATTTTTAAGGAATTTGCTGAATCAATAGCTGGCGAAGAACATCATCCGATAAAACAATCTTTTAAAAAAGCTTCAGACCAATTTCATAATAAATAGAATATTGCACATTTTAATAAACGGCTTCAATGGAAATATGGGTCAGGCAATTCAAGCTCAATGCAAACAGTCTGACTTGAAAGCCATGGATTTTCATTCTCAAGAAAAAGATTTAAATAATATCTCTGCTGTAATAGATTTTTCTTCTCCAGATGGCTTCATCGCTTGTGCCAATTATTGTATTGAGAATACGATACCTTTAATATCAGGAACTACAGGCCTTTCAGATGAGCATTTAGAGATAATCAGTACTGCAAAAAAATCTATACCCATATTACTTGCTTCAAATATGTCACTTGGAATTGCAAATTTGAAGAGCTCAATAGAGCAGTATCTATTAACTATTAGCACTCCTTCAAAGTGCAAAATCATTGAGATTCATCATACAAATAAAAAAGATTCTCCTTCTGGAACAGCCATAGAAATTCAAAGTTTTTTAAAAAATTTGCCTGGAAGCAAAATAGATAGCCCTATTGACGTTCAATCTCAAAGAATTGGCGATATCTTTGGAATTCATAGAATTATTTTTAAAAATGGAGAGGGAGTTACAACTTTTCAACATATCGCAAACTCTAGAAATGTTTTTGCCAGAGGTGCTTTGCAAGCTACCAAGTGGATTCATTCCCAAGAAATTGGAGAGTATAGTTTTGCCGACTTCTTGAATAAAAAGCTTTAATCTATACTAACTTTTCTATAGAATACACGAACTTTAAATCCCGAAGGTACCAAGAGGATTATTGTTGGGGTGCTCATGAAAATGAGTCAACATTATGAGGTACCGGAGTAATAACCCCGGAGGAAATTGTGAGTATTGTTTCTATAAAAGACCTGTTAAATGCAGGCGTTCATTTTGGCCATCAGCAAAGGTTTTGGAATCCTAAAATGGAATCCTTTATTTTTGATACTAGAAAAAAAATTAGCATCATTGATCTTGAGATGACTCAAGAATGTCTTAATGCAGCTGCATCAAAAGCTGAAGAGATTTGTTCTAAAGGTAACAGAATTTTATTTGTTGGCACTAAACGCTCTGCATCTAAAACCATCAAAGAGTCAGCCTCTTCTATCGGCTTACCTTATATTGATAAAAGATGGCTTGGTGGAACCTTAACCAACTGGAAGACGATAAGAGGCTCAATTAGACGTCTTTTAGATATTGAAGAACTGCAGTCATCAGGAAGAATCAACAAACTTTCAAAAAAAGAAGCTGTAGATATCACAAAAGAATATGAAAAGTTAGATGCAAGTGTTGGTGGTATAAAAGATATGAAAGGTCTGCCAGATGCTTTATTTGTAGTCGACGTTGCATATGAAAAAATAGCAGTTACTGAAGCCAAGAAAATGGGCATTCCAATCATTGCTCTTGTTGACACTAATTCAAATCCAGAAGGAATAGATCACATTATTCCTGGAAATGATGATGCAATTAGATCTATTCGATTAATCACAAAAGTGATTAGCGATGCCTGTGCCAGAGGCCTGGCGTCTTCCCAGGGCGGAGCTCTAAATATACAAACTGATGATGAGGCTCCAGCTGTGAAAGTTAAAAAGGCCGCAGTTACCTCTGGAAAAGCATTAAATCTTGTTGAAGAGGCTGAGTTAAGTGAGCCAGAAGAAGATTTGCCAATTGAAGCAGACGAAGCAATTGAGGAATCTACAGAGGAAACGGTTGAGAAAAGTGATGAATCAACGGGCGAACCTGATGAAATATCTGCTGAAAACCCAAGCGCATCAGAGGATGTTGCCGAAGATTCTAAGGAAGAAAAATGAGCATTACTGCAACCCAAGTTAAAGAACTAAGAGAGATGACTGGCGTAGGCATGATGGAATGCAAAAAGGCACTTGTTGAAACAGATGGTGATCTAGAAATGGCTGTAGATCTTCTGAGAGCAAATAGCTCACTAAAGGCCGAGAAAAAAGCTTCAAGAGTTGCTGCTGATGGCGAGGTAAAGATTGCAGAGAATTCTGAATACACCAGTCTTGTAGAAATTAATTCAGAAACAGATTTTGCTGCTAAAGATTCTCAGTTCAAGGATTTTGCCAATGATATTGCTGAGCATCTTGCTAGCAATCAAGTAAATGATATTGCTGATTTGAACTCGGCATTTGAAGAGAAGAGGCAATCATTAATTCAGTCTATTGGAGAGAATATCCAGTTAAGAAGACTTGAAACGCTTGAAGTTCCATCTGGTGGTTGTATTGGGTCATACGTTCATTCAGACGGAAGGTTGGCCGCTTTAGTTTCTATTGATTCAGATAATAAAGAATTGGCAAAAGATTTAGCTATGCATGTATCTGCAACAAATCCGAGCTGCTTGCAATCAGAGGATATTGATCCTGAGCTGCTTGAAAGAGAAAGATCAATATTTTTAGCCCAAGCAGAGGAATCTGGAAAAGACGCATCCATTATGGAAAAAATGGTAGAAGGCAAGGTTAAGAGATTTCTGTCTGAGGTTACCTTAGTTTCTCAAGGCTTTGTAAAAAATCCAGATCAATCAATCGAAGAATTATTAAAAGAAAACAGCACATCAATTATATCTTTTGCTCGCTTTAAAGTTGGTGAAGGGATAGAGGTTGAGGTTAAAGATTTTGCAGCAGAGGTAGCTGAACAACTCCAACAATGACATCACTCTCCTATAAGCGCCTTCTCGTAAAATTTAGCGGAGAGGCTGTTGCTGGAGATGATGATCATGGAATAGATCCTAAAATACTAGACCAAATGGCTCAATCTGTTAAAGATTGCAAAGAGCTTGGAGCGCAGATTGGAATTGTCATAGGAGGAGGGAATCTTTTTCGGGGTGAAAAATTAAGTAAAGCCGGAATGGATAGAGTCGCTGGTGATCATATGGGTATGCTAGCAACTGTTATGAATGGTATTGCTTTAAGAGATGCTTTAGAAAGGGCGGGAGTCCAGACTAGAGTTATGTCAGCCATTTCAATGTCTGGTGTTGCAGAGCATTATGACAGACGGCTAGCAATTCAACTTCTATCTAACGATTTCGTTGTTATTTTCACAGCTGGAACCGGTAATCCATTTTTTACCACCGATAGTGCAGGGTGTCTCAGAGCTATTGAAACAGAAGCAGACATTATGTTGAAAGCAACTAGGGTTGATGGAGTATATTCTGCTGATCCTGAAAAAGATTCAAATGCTACATTTTATCCATCCCTTTCTTTTGATGAAGCAATTCAAAAAAACCTCAAAGTTATGGATGCAACGGCTCTAACTCTAGCTAGAGATCACAATCTACCCTTGAAAGTATTTAACTTAAATCATCTAGATGCTTTGAAAAGAATTGCTTGCGGTGAGGAAATTGGAACATTAATATCATAGTTATGAACGAAATTATTAATCAAATTAAACCTAAGATGCAGAAAGCTATTGATTCACTAGCTCATGAATTTAATAAAATTAGAACAGGTAGAGCCAATCCCAGCATTCTTGATTCTGTTAGAATTGATTATTACGGAAATCCCACTCCAATCAATCAAGCTGCAAATATTTCTGTAGAGGAAGGAAGAACTTTGGCTATTTCTCCGTGGGATAAATCTCTTATTGGAGAAATAGAAAAAGCAATTATGGCATCCGATTTAGGTTTAAACCCAAGCACAAGTGGTGATTTGATTAGGCTAACAATGCCTGCTTTAACAGAAGAGACTCGTCAAGAGTACATCAAACAAGCAAGAAATGAAGCTGAGAATTCTAGAATTTCTATAAGAAATACTCGAAGGGATGCAAACAACACTGCAAAAGATCAACAAAAAGCTGGAGATTTTTCTGAGGATGATCTCAAGCGGATCGAAGATCTAGTTCAAAAGGAAACTGATCATTTTATTGGCCTTGTTGACGCAGAGCTAAAACAAAAAGAAGAAGATTTAATAGAAATTTAGTTATTTCATATCCAGCCAGAATGGCAGAAAAGAAGCAATCATCACTCAACCTTCCAGGGATTAATGCTGCAATTATCATGGATGGCAACGGCAGATGGGCCAAAAAGAATACTTTGAATGTTACTTCGGGACATGAAAAAGGTGTTGATGTTGTTAGAAAAATTGTTGAGTCTGCGGCAAAAGCTCAGTTAGAGTCTCTCAGTTTATATGCCTTTAGTACTGAAAACTGGTCGCGTCCTAAAAAAGAAATTCTTGGAATTAAAAAACTGATTATTAGCGCGATAGATTCCCAAGTTCCAGAATTAGTTAATCAAGCGGTAAGATTAAATTTTTTTGGAGACTATTCCTCTTTTGGTGATGATGTTGTTGGTGCGATCGAAGAAGCTGAAAGAGCGACTGCATTTCAAGATCCAAGGCTTAAATTAAATATTGCACTTGGGTATGGAGGCCGTGCAGATATAATTGAAGCAACAAAATTAATCGCAAGCGATATTAAATCAGAAAAACTTTCTGAAGAAGATATTTCTAATGAGATTTTTTTCAGATACCTAAAAGCGCCTATTAATGAACTAGATTTATTAATTAGAACTGGTGGAGATCACCGAATAAGTAATTTCTTGTTATATCATTTAGCTTATACTGAGATTCAATTTACAAACACACTCTGGCCAGATTTTACGGAGGAGGAATTTATAAAGTGCTTAGAAGCATTTTCAAATACGGAGAGGCGTTTTGGCAAACGAACTTTATAAAAATATTCTTCAAAGATTACCCGCTGCATTAAGTTTAGTTTTCTGTATATTTGGAGTCCTATACTTACAAAATATTTTCCTTATTTTGACCCTTGTAATGGCTGCTGGATTTCTGTTGATCAAAGAATGGCTTATGCTATCTGAGTTAAAAATAGATTTAAAGCAAATCATATTTTTTGTAACCCTTGTTCTATTCTCTATCTTCTATACAAAAGGCTTTATAGATTTCTTTCTTTTGATCATCTCAAGTTTCTGGTTTATATACGGCTTTTATTTGATAACAAATAAAAGTTCAACATTTTTCAGTTTTAATAATAACTATTTGGGGTTTTTATTGGTGCTTGGCTTTGTGTATGGCCTCATATATTTAATAGCATTTTCAGAATTTAATAATATAAATAAATTTTTTGTACTTTTTGTAATCTTATTTAATACTGTTTTAGCTGATGTTGGGGCCTATCTAGTTGGCAGCAGCATTGGTAAAACTCCACTATTTCCAGAAATTAGTCCAAACAAAACCATCGAAGGTTTGTTGGGTGGGATTGGATTTGCCGCAATCTTTGTATCAGTAATATATTTCTACAACTTAATTTCATTTGATTTAGTAGTAGCTTCATTAATTAGCCTACCTTTTGCATTTATTGGCGACTATTTTGAAAGTCAGCTCAAAAGAGATAAGTCTTTAAAAGATAGTGGATCATTAATTCCTGGGCATGGAGGTATTTGGGATCGTTTAGATTCACATATTGCCGTTGTGCCAATTTTTATTGTATTAACTAAATTAATGGCATGAAGAATATTGTTTTATTGGGAGCAACGGGCAGCATTGGAGATAGCTGTCTAAATGTAATAAGGCAAAATAAAGAACATTTTCATTTATTTGGTATTGGACTTGGAGGCAACCTTGATAAGGCTCAACAAATAGCAAAAGAGTTTAGTCCAGAACATATTTTCATAGCTGAATCTCATCTTGATAAATCACATGGTTTGTTGCAATCACATTCAAATATTCTCAATACTGAAAACGAATTACAAGCGCTGATTCAAGATCCAAGCGTTGACATCGTAATTTCAGCAATCTCAGGATTTGCTGGTTTGAAAGCAAGTTATTTTGCTATTGACGCTGGTAAAACTATTCTTATCGCAAACAAAGAAAGCATAGTTGCCGCTGGTGATATTTTAATGCCGCTTGCTCAAACCAAAAATTCAGAAATTATTCCAGTTGACAGTGAGCATAATGCTATCTATCAATGTTTTCCTCCGCATAGAGATTTAAAAGAAATTTCTAAAATTATGATCACTGCGTCAGGAGGTCCATTTAGGGAAAAGACATTTAAGGAGTTAAGTGGGGTGACATTACAAGATGCCTTAAAACATCCTACCTGGAGTATGGGCACCAAAATTACGATTGATTCCGCAACCTTAGTTAATAAATGTTTAGAATTAATTGAAGCTCATTATCTTTTCCAAATTCCTGAATCTCAGATTGAGATTGTGGTTCACCCTCAAAGTATTATTCATTCAATGGTTACATTTATTGATGGGTCTACCATAGCTCAGATGAGTAATCCAAATATGGAAGTACCAATTGCAAATGCGCTAGGCTTGGATCAAAGGCTATCCATTAATTTTGAAGCAATTGATTTTCCTGGATTAAATTTATCATTTGAGCCAATTTTAGATGGAAGAGATGTCATTTTTGAGATGGCTAGAGAAGTCTGCAATAAGAAAGGAAACCTAGGGGTTATTTTCAATGCTTCCAATGAGATTGCGGTAGATGCCTTCCTGACTAAAAAGATTGATTTTGTTGATATATATCAAGTTATTCAACGAACTTTTAATCACTTTTCATGTTCTAAGGTGAACACTTTAGACGATATATTTGATTATGATAAACAAGCACGCATTCAAGCAGAGAAGGTGATAAAATCTCTACACTAAATTTTTCAATAACATGATTTATCTACTTTCAGCAATAGTATTACTAGGCGTTCTCATTGCCATACATGAATTTGGGCATTTTATTGTTGGAAGGATGTGTAACATTCATATCTATCGCTTCTCAATGGGTATGGGTCCTGTTATCTATAAAAAACTCGATAAGCATGGCACTGAATTTGCTCTATCTGCACTTCCATTGGGCGGATATGTAGCATTTCATACAGAGAAAGCGGCATTAGAGGAATTGGAACTCCAGCAACCATTAACTGATGAGCAAAATGAGAATACTTTTGAAAGCAAGCCGAAGTGGCAAAGGGCACTCGTTATGCTGGCAGGCCCAGTTGCAAATTTTATACTTGCTATAGGCATTTTATCTGCAATCTTTGTTAATTCTGTTGAGCGTCAATTTATCCCCGAGGTATCTAATATTTCCTCTCAATACCTTCAGAGCAATTCTTCGCTCAAGGCGGGGGATATACTTATTTCTATTAATGAAAAACAAGTTTCTAGCCTTCAGGATATTAGGCTAGAGTTGCTTTCATTATCAGGAACCAATGGAATGATTAATTTTAATTTTATCACTGGCTCACGCGCATCTGAATATACTGTATCTGTTCCTGTAGAAAATTATCTTTCAAATCCAGACGAGCAAAATGCACCAGAAAATTTTATGGGTTTTGACTTATCCATGAAATTACAACCTACTGTAGGTGTGATCGCAAAAGATTCAGAAGCTGCCAAAAGTGGATTAATGATTAATGATCGTATTTTGGCCGTGAACAGTCAGTCTATTAAGTCATTTGAGGATCTAAGAGTATTTTTACAAGACTATCAGGGCTCAGATTTAGATTTAAAGATTCTTAGAGCTGAGCAAACTTTATACTTAAATATACCGCTGAGCACCAGAACAAATGCTGACGGTAACGAAGAAAAATATATAGGCATAATGCCTGGCTTAAAAAGATCCTTTTTTGACTCTCTTTCAAAAGGAGCCTATGAAACATATAACCTGAGCATTAAAACATTAACCTTTGTTGGCAAAATGATTACCAGAGATTTAGGCACGCAAAATCTTAGTGGTCCAATTGGTATTGTTCAGATGGCTGGAGATACTGCTAAAGCTGGTTTCATGCCATTTTTATATCTAATGGCTCTGTTAAGTATTAGTTTGGGAGTATTAAACCTATTGCCAATTCCAGTTCTAGATGGCGGCCAACTTGTTATGCTGGGCATTGAGGCTGTTCGAGGTTCACCTATGCCGGAAAAGATGGAAAATCTATTTTATATGTCAGGCTGGGTGGCAGTTGGATTTCTTATGATCTTTGCTGTATTTAACGATATCTCTAAATTTTTGTAATCTTTCAAATGAAAAAAATAGCGCTGTACCTTCTTGCTTTCATATCATTTTCAGCTACTGCGTTTGATGAGTTTTTGATCACCGATATAAGGATAGTTGGCTTGCAAAGAGTCTCTATTGGCAGCATCTTCACTGCTATCCCAGTGAATGTTGGTGACACTATGAATCAAGGAAAAGTTTCTGAAATCTCCAGAGCATTATTTGCAACTGCTCAATTTAATGATATTCAAATCGGTAAAGATGGAAACGCCTTAATTATCAGTGTCTTGGAAAGACCATCTATTTCTGCGATTGAGCTAGAGGGCAACAAAGCATTAAAATCAGAGGATTTGTTAAAAGGGCTTGAGGGTGCTGGCATTGCAGAAGGCCAAGTATATAAGCGCTCTACTCTAAATGGTATGAAGAGTGAGCTGGTCAGACAGTATGCTTCGCAAGGCAGATATGGTGCAAATGTAGAGATTGAGACCGTTGACAAGCCAAGAAATACCATTGAGCTAAAGATCATCATTGATGAGGGTGAAAGCGCTAAAATAAAAAAAGTTAATATCATCGGCAATGAACTTTTTTCTGATGAAGATTTGATGACCGGTTTTGAGCTTAAGGAGGGTAAGTGGTACTCCTTTCTCTCGAATAAAAATAAATACTCAAAAGAAAAATTACAAGGCGACATAGAAAATTTAGAATCTTTTTATCTCGATAGAGGATATTTAAAATTTTCTATCGAATCTTCACAAGTTTCTGTTTCAAAAGATAAAAAGGATATTTTCATTACCTTAAGTATTACTGAAGGGGAGCAATACACAATTGACGAAGTAACTGTTATAGGTGACATGCCCTTAAATGAGCAAATGTATACACCTGTGATTGATAGTCAAAAAGATCAAATTTACTCTCAAGCACAAATAACTCAAATTGAAGAATATTTTGTTAATCTCTTGGGTAATGAAGGCTATACGTTTGCTGAGGTCACTGGAAATCCTGAAATTAGCCAAGATGATAATACTGTATCTCTCTTTTTCCTTGTTCAACCTGGAAGTCGAACTTATGCAAGAAAGATTTTATTTGCAGGCAACTATTTAACAAATGATGAAGTTCTGCGAAGAGAGATGCGCCAGTTTGAGGGGGCTTGGGCTTCCGATAATTTAATTGAAGGATCGAAAGTTCGCTTAGAAAGACTGGGTTTCTTTAAAGAAGTTAATGTAGAAACAATCCCAGTACCAGGCACAGAAGATCAAGTTGATATTGAGTTTACTGTTGAGGAAGAGAGCACTTCAAGCATTGGAGGTTCGATTGGCTACAGTGATTTTGGGATGAATTTAGGTTTAAATCTATCAGATAATAATTATCTTGGTTCTGGTAATAGGTTTAATTTAGGCATCAACAAAAGTGTTTATCAAGAAGCCTATAACGTATCATTCTTTGATCCCTATTTCACAATGGACGGTGTTAGTAGGGGATATAGTATCTATTATAGGGTGACTGATTATGGTGAATATAACGTTGCAAACTATCTAACAAACTCTATGGGTGGGGGTGTCCAGTTTGGTTATCCTATAAGTGACACCCAAAGAATAGGGTTAAATCTTAATTTTGATAATACCGATATTGATCCGGGCTCTCTCCCATCAAGAGAGATAGCAGATTTTCTTGCATCGGAAGGAACAGTATTTGATGTTTTTAAAGCTCAAGTTGTTTGGTCAAGAATTACTTTAAATAGAGGTATGTTTCCTACCTATGGCTCTTCAACAGACATCATGCTCCAAGCTACCATTCCTGGCAGTGACCTCACTTATTTTAAAACAAATATACGACAAAAATTTTATCGCCCTTTAGGCTTTGCTAATCTTGTTTTTGGATTTGATGGAGAATTGGGATACACCGCAGCATACGGAGACACTGAGAAAACTCCTTTCTTTGAAAATTTTTACTCAGGAGGCCCTCGTTCATTAAGAGGCTTTGAGTCTAATACTTTGGGACCTAGGGTGACGCCATCACCGTGCTACGAATTCGATGCAAAAACGGGGGAGTGCCCATTAATTATTGATACCGATGGTGATGGAGTCCCAGATTCCATTGCTCAAAATCCTTATGGTTTTCAGCAGCTAAGAGACCCAATTGGAGGGAACTTCTTAGTTGAAGGTAGTCTTCAGCTCATCTTCAAACTTCCAATGATCGAAGACCAAAGATCTATGCGATCTGCATTCTTTTTAGATTTCGGTAATGTTTTCTCTACAGATTGTCAGGAATACCAGATTAATTGCTTTGAGCCATCTATCGAAGATTTAAGATATTCAATTGGGGTTGGAGTAACTTGGATAACAGGCTTTGGCCCAATGAGCTTTAGTTTTTCTCAGCCATTTAACGATGGACCGTTTGATAGGACCGAAGAATTCCAGTTCACCATCGGACAAGTGTTTTAGAGATTAGTTAGTGTTTTTTATTTCAATTGATATAAAATGTAACAACCATTTAAGGGTAAGGGGTTAAAGATGAAAAAATTATTATTTGTACCATTATTAATTGCATCATTGCTTGCAGCCATCCCAGCTTTTGCTGCAGAGGGTATCGCTGTGATTGATATGCGTAATGCTGTGTTAGCTACTCAAGTTGCTCAAGATGCTTTCAAGGCTTTAGAAGAAGAAACTGAGTATGCGGCTAATATTGAAAGAGCTACTTTATTACAATCTGAGCGTCAGGCCATTGCTGAAAAACTCCAAAAAGATGCTGAAACTCTTTCGCAGGAAGAAATTGCTGATATGCAAAGAGATATTCAAGAAAAAGGTAAAGACATAGAGTTTATTGTCGGAAAAGTTCAAGCAAAACAAAGTGAAACTGCCGACAAAGTATTTAGAGATCTAAATCCCTCTCTTCAAAAAATTCTTTCTGAATTAATTGCTGCTAAAGAGGTTAAGTTGCTTCTTGGAAGAGAGAATGTTTTATTTGCTGACACGGCTCTAGATCTTACTGATGATGTAACATCAATGCTTGATGTCGCTGCGGCGAATGGCGAAGACAGCAATTAAGTTTGTCTGGGCCATCGTATAGCCTTAAAGACTTAGCTGATAAAGTTAAAGGTGAGCTGGTTGGCGATCCGGACCTAGTCATCAGCTCTATAGCCACAATTCAAAATGCATCCTCTGGATGCATTTCTTTTTTAGCTAATCCTAAATACAAAAAATTTCTTAAAGAATCATCTGCCTCTGCAATTATTGTAAGCCCTGAGTTATCTATGCGGCTTGAAACTCCTGGGATTATTGCTGAAGATCCATATGCTGCGTACGCGATAATTTCTTCAATGTTTATAAAGCATCGCAACCCATACTCCGATAAATCTATTTCTTACTTTGTTCATGAAACAGCCGAAGTGCACGATTCTGTGATAATTGGTCCCAATGTCTACATAGGTCCGGAATGTAAAATAGGTAGAAATTCCATTGTGCATGCAAACTCTTCTTTGGTAATGAATGTTGAAATAGGACAAAATACCATCATTCATTTTAATTCAATACTAGGTTCTGATGGCTTTGGGTATGCTCCTCAAAAGGATGGATACATCAAAATTGAGCAATTAGGTAAGTTAATAATTGGTGACAATGTGGAAGTTGGAGCGGGGTGCACTATTGATCGAGGAGCTATAGACAATACCGAAATCCACAATGGAGTTAAATTAGATAATCAAGTGCATATTGCTCATAATGTGATTTTGGGTGAGAGCTCTGCAATTGCAGCATCTTGCGCAATAGCAGGCTCAACCACTATAGGAAAAAACCTTCAAATGGGTGGTTTATCTGGAATCCTTGGTCATTTAAACATCGCTGATAATGTTCTAATTGGCGCTCATACCCTTATTACTAAAAGTATTGATAAGCCTGGAAATTATGTCGGTATAATGCCAGCACAGGAGCAAAAAGATTGGGCTAAATCTTCGGTCTTTATCAAGCAAAGGCAATCAAAATGAGCTATGAATTTTCAGACATATTAAAACACTTACCTCACCGATATCCTTTCTTATTTGTGGATAAAATTGTTTCGGTTGAATTGGGTAAGAGTATTCATGCGCAAAAGAATGTTTCAATTAATGAAGATTTTTTTAATGGCCATTTTCCTAATAAGCCAGTCATGCCTGGAGTTTTAATTATTGAGGCTCTTGCTCAAGCTGCTGGTATTTTAGGATTTATGACTATGAACAAGACCCCGGAAGAGGGAAGCATTTATTATTTTGCTGGTGCTGATAAAGTGAGATTTAAAAATCCAGTAAGTCCTGGTGAAGTTATTAATTTATATGCAAGTATTCGATCTGAAAAAAGAGGGATTTGGAAATTTGATTGTAAGGCTGAAGTAGACGGAAAAAATGTTTGTGAGGCAACGATACTTTGTGCAGACCGACCTAAGTAAGTATGACTAATTCAGTTATAGACCCTTCTTCAAAAATTGATCAATCTGCCAAAATTGGTCCCTTTTGCGTTATAGGACCTGATGTAGAAATAGGCCCAGATTGCATTCTACACTCTCACGTTGTTATCAAGGGACCAACTAAGATTAAGGCTGGTAATATCTTTTATCAATTCTCTACTATTGGTGAGGACACTCCTGATAAAAAATACAATGGTGAAGCTACTACCTTAGAGGTTGGTAAAAATAATATTTTTCGAGAGGGTGTCACAGTTCATCGTGGGACTGTTCAGGATAAGTCTAAAACGGTTATAGGCGATGAAAATTTATTTATGGCTTATTCACATATTGCCCATGATTGCGTGGTTGGTAATCATAACGTATTTGCAAATACTGCTGGTTTGGCTGGGCATGTCACGGTTGGAAATAATGTAATTCTTGGAGCTGTTACCTTGGTTCATCAATTTTGCTCATTAGGAGATTATTCTTTTACAGGTTTGAATACATTAATTACCATGGATGTGCCTGCATTTGTAAAAGTTGCCGCTAATCCAGCGAGGCCAATAGGCTTGAATACCATTGGAATGCAGCGAAATAATTTTGATACTGATTCAGTAAACTTGGTAAAAAAAGCCTACAGAATTATCTATCGAAAAGGTTATTCTCTCGATGATGCAATTAAACACTTGCATGCATTGAATAAAGATCATAATCAAGCGCTTACAACCTTTATTTCTTCAGTTGAAAGATCTGAAAGAGGCTTACTTCGATAGGTGTCAAAAAAGAAGATAAAAGTAGGCATCATTGCTGCCGAACACTCAGGGGATAGGCTGGGATCAAAACTTGTCCAATCATTACAAAATATCTTTGATGTTGATTTGTATGGTTTGGGTGGGCCTGAGGTGAATACTGGAACTATTGTCACGCCTCCAGAAATTGATTATCAGGACCTTCATGTAATGGGTCTAATTGATCCATTAATCAATCTTCCAAAAATTTTGTCAATTAGAAAAAAACTATTAAATCTCTTTATTTTAAATGATATCGATATTTTTATTGGCGTTGACTCACCGGATTTCAATATGTTTTTTCATAAAAAGCTCAAACAAAAGAATATCAAGACAATTCAGGTAGTAAGCCCTTCAGTGTGGGGATGGAGAGAAAATAGAATTAAAGCCATCCAAGCATATGTGGACTTAACAATGTGCTTATTTAAATTTGAATGTAATTTTTATGATAAAAAAAACATGCATAGCTTTTTTTTGGGCCATCCATTTAGTCAACTACAACCTAAAAACAAGCAAGAGCTCATTTTAAGATATAACCTAGATTCTTCAAAAGAATTGATTAGTATCTTGCCTGGAAGCAGAGCAAGCGAAATTTCTCAATTGATGCCGGTTTATGTTGCAGCAGCAAAAAAACTCCATAACTTGAATTCAAATAGATATTTTGTAATACCGGCTGCAAATCAAAAATTAGCTGAGATGATTCTATCAACAAAAGGTATTAATGAAATTCCTTATAAGCTATCCATTGATTCCGCTCAAGATTTTCTTAGCTTATCTTCAATTTCAATTGTTACATCGGGCACAGCTTCTTTAGAGGCAGCGGTTTTAGGCTCTGTTCCAATTATTTGCTATAAAACAAATAAACTAAATTATGCAATTTTAAGTCGACTGGTTAGAACGCCATTTGTTGGGCTGCCAAATCTACTTCTTCAGAAGCATATTTTTCCTGAATTAATTCAATCTGATTTAACGCCTGAATCAATTGTTAGTAGTTTTTCTAAAATATCTTCTGAGCCTGAGTACTATCGATCTTACCTCTCAGAGATTAATGACTCTATGTGTGGAGAAGGTTTTGAAGTTGCTGCAAACGCAATTAATGATCTATTGTGATTATTGCTGGGGTTGATGAGGTGGGAAGAGGGTGTTTAGCTGGTCCAGTGACAGCTGCAGCAGTAATTTTAAAAAATCCTATATCAGGATTAAGAGACTCGAAGGAAATTTCTTCCATCAAAAGAGAGACCTTAGCTAAAATAATTAAAGAACAATCTATTTATAGTTTTGCCAGTGTCTCAAATGATAAAATTGATGAGATAAATATTCATCAAGCGACATTGCTTGCCATGCAAGAAGCTATAATGAATTTATCCATTACACCAGATTTAGTTTATGTTGATGGAAAATTTATTCCAAATATTAAGGTAAATTGTAAGGCAGTGATTGGGGGTGATAAGCTAATTTCAGAAATTTCAGCAGCCTCAATTATCGCCAAAGTACATAGAGATGACTTCATGAAAGAGATAGATAAAAAATACCCAATTTATAATTTTGCAAAAAATAAAGGGTATGGAACTGCCCATCACCTCACTACTCTGAAAGAGTCAGGTTATACATCCTTTCATCGCAAGTCATTCAAAGGAGTCATTGTTTAATTTTATGCAAACTTCTTTTATTCATCTTAGAGTTTCATCTGAATTTAGTATTTCCAGGGGATTGCTTAGAATCAATGAGATTATTGATAATGCTCAGAAGTTAAATATGCCTGCGGTCGCTCTGACTGATCTGAATAATATGTTTGGCATGGTAAAATTTTTTAAGAAGGCCGAGGCAGCAGGTATTAAGCCTATAGCAGGCACCACTCTTAACTTAAAATCACATGCTGGAGAATTTGGTGAAATTCTTTGCCTTGCAAAAAATAATGAGGGGCTAAAGTCTTTGATGGGTATTATCTCAAAGTCTCAACTCCAGCAAGAAAATGGCTATATTTCTATAACTTTTGAAGATTTAAGTAGTTGTGCAGGAAATATTATAGTAATTGCTGGGGGCCCTTCATCAACTATTTTTAATCTAGTTAAACTTAAAAAGAATGAAGATTTAAAAACAGAATTACTCTCTTTCAAGGAAACCTTTCAGGATGATTTTTGTATTGAACTTCAAAGGGTAGGTAAAAGTTTAGAGGAAGAATTTATACAATGTATTTTACCATTAGCGTCTGAATTTCTTATTCCAGTTATTGTATCCAATGACACTATGTTCTCTAAAAAAGAAGATTTTGATATTCATGAGACGAAAGTATGCATTAATACCGGTAAGACATTGAATGATGCAAATCGTGAGAGGTTGTTTAGTCCCGAGCAATTTTTTAAATCTTCAAAGGATATCTCTAACTTATTTAGCGATTGTGATCCTGATACTTTAATAAATAATACTGTAGCCATTGCTCAAAAATGTAATGTAACACTAACAACAGATCAATATTTCTTGCCAGAATATCCAGTTCCAGAGGAGCATGATTTTAATTCTTTTTTATCCGAGCTTTCTAAGAAGCAATTAAATGAAATTATAGAATCATATTCATCAGGGGAAAAAGAAATCTATCTAAAACGTTTGGATTATGAGTTAACGCAAATCCATGCAACTGGATTTTCAAGTTATTTTTTAATCGTAGCAGATTTTATTCAATGGTCTAAAGACAATGATGTTCCAGTTGGGCCAGGCAGAGGATCAGGAGCTGGTTCGCTAGTCGCATTTGCTTTGGGGATAACGGCGCTAGATCCAATTGAACATAATCTTCTTTTTGAAAGATTTATCAATCCAGAAAGAATATCGATGCCAGATTTTGATATTGATTTTTGTATGGATAAAAGAGATATGGTTATTGATTATGTTGGACAGAAATATGGAAAGTCTGCTGTATCTCAAATCGCAACATTTGGAACAATGGCAGCACGAGCTGTTGTCAGGGATGTGGCAAGAGCTCTAGGCAAACCTTATGCTTTAGGAGATCGAATTTCTAAGATGATACCGTTCATTCCGGGCATGACTCTAGAAAAAGCTATCAGCTCTCAGCCTATATTCAAAAAAATGATTCAGGATGAGGAGGAAGTTTCTGAAATCATTGATTTGGCATATAAACTTGAGGGAATAGCCAGGAATGTTGGCAAGCATGCAGGAGGAATAGTAATAGCTCCTGGATCAATTGCAGATTTTTGTCCTACTTACTTCGATCCACAGTCTGATTCACTCATGACTCAGTTTGATAAAGATGATGTTGAGACTATTGGGCTGGTTAAATTTGACTTTTTAGGATTAAGAACTCTTACAGTAATAGATCGGGCAGTAAAAACTATTAATCAATCCTTAAGTGAAAAAAATGAAAAAACCTTAGATCTTAATTCTCTTACTCTAGATGACCCCAAGGTTTTTGATTTACTTGCCTCTGGAAGAACTACCGCTGTATTTCAGTTAGAGTCAACGGGCATGCGAGAATTGATTCGAAGGTTGAAGCCTACTAAATTTGAAGAGATAGTTGCTTTACTTGCTTTGTATAGGCCCGGGCCTTTGGAATCAGGTATGCATGACGAATTTGTTGATAGAAAGCATGGGAAGAGCAAGGTAACTTTTCCTCACGAATTGCTTGCGCCAGTATTATCAGAGACCTATGGGGTAATTTTGTATCAAGAACAGGTTATGCAAGCTGCACAGGTTTTAGCCGGCTATTCCCTTGGTCAGGCTGACATTTTACGCAGAGCTATGGGTAAAAAGAAAGTTGAAGAGATGGAGCAACAAAGGCAAATATTTGTAGATGGCTGTTCTCAAAATGATATTAAAAAAGCAACTGCTGAGAAAATATTTGATCTAATTGAAAAATTTGCAGGCTATGGTTTTAATAAATCTCATTCTGCAGCTTATGCAATGCTGTCTTATCAAACTGCATATTTAAAGACATATTTTCCCGAGCATTTTATGGCAGCCGTTCTTTCAACAGAATTGGGCAACACGGATAAGATCAGCACTTTGATTAATGAATGCAAGGAAATGAAAATAAAGGTATTAACTCCAGATATTAAAACCAGCAATAAGCACTTTAATGTTAACGAAGATCTGCATATTAAATATGGATTGGGCGCAATTAAGGGAGTAGCAGATTCTTTCATTGATCATGTCATTGAAGTTAGAAAAAAGCATTCTTTCAAGGATCTCTTTGATCTTACAAAAAAAGTAAATATTCGATTGGGCGGTAAAAAATCTATTGAAGCTTTGACTAAAGCCGGAGCATTTGATGAATTAGCACCATCTAGATCCATAGCACTGGCCTGTATGGAAGATATGCTAAGAGAAGGGCAAAAAAACAGCACACAAATGGCCGGAACATCTGATCTTTTTGCTTCAATGGAAGAAACATTTGATCCTTATGAGAAATACGTAAATGTAAAAGATTTATCGAAAGAGGATTTGCTTAATCATGAGAGAGATGCGCTTGGATATTACTTTTCAGGACATCCAGTAATTGCAATAGAGGGTATGGTCGAAAATTTAAGATCTCATACGATCGGTGGAGTTACAGATGATGTTAGTAGAGTAAAAATAGTTGGCTTACTCAATTCATACAGACAAATTAGAGATCGCTCAAATAAACAAATTGCTTTTATTAGTTTTGATGATGGAACAGGCACCATGGAAGGAACAGTTAGCACCGATGTTTTAGAAAAATACCACTTATTACTAAAGGTAAATTCTATTCTTATTTTTGCAGGGTCGGTTGAAATTGATGATTACAAATCTAAGGAATTAAACAGGAGGATGTATAAGATGAAAGTGGGGGCTGTGACTTCACTCGAGTCGAAAATGAGCCAAGGCAATAAATCCATAATGATCGACGCAAGAAAACTGCCAAATGATTCTATTCAATCCAATATGACCAGTTTAAAAAATTTAAATGGAGATTTCTGGAAGCATGGAAACTGTAAAATACATTTAAAAATTCTTCATGAGGACTCTGAGGCTATAATAGAGCTTGGAGATGAATTTAAACTGATGCCTTCATCCGAAAATATCAAAATACTTAAGGATATGTTCGGTGATGAGGCGATTAAATTAAACAAATGAGTATTAATATTTTAGAGTTTGAAAAACCAATTGCAGAAGTTGCAGAGAAGATAGAAGCTTTGCAATTGGCTGCCTCTGATAATCCAGAACTTTTACCTCAGATTGATAAGTTAAAATCTGAGCAAGCTACATTGACGAAAAAAATTTATTCTAAATTGTCTACATGGCAAAAAGTTCAGGTTGCAAGACATCCTAACAGGCCGCACACATTAGATTTTATTGAAAGAATTTTTGATGGGTTTGAAGAGCTTCATGGAGATCGTCAGTTTGGTGATGACGCCTCATTGGTTGGGGGCATCGCAAAATTAGAGAACATGCCGGTCATGATCATTGGGCACGAAAAAGGCAGAGATACTTATGAAAAAGTTAAAAGAAACTTTGGAATGCCGCAGCCAGAAGGTTATAGAAAAGCTAAAAGATTAATGCAGCTTGCCGAGCGATTTAATATGCCTGTTATTACTTTCATTGATACAGCTGGGGCATACCCGGGTGTGGAGGGCGAAGAAAGAGGGCAGAGTGAAGCAATTGCTAGAAATCTTGCTGTTATGTCTAGCCTAAAAACAAAAATCTTAGTTGTGGTTTCTGGGGAGGGGGGCTCAGGAGGTGCCTTGGCCCTGGGTGTAGGTGATCATATCGCTATATTAGAATATGGTACCTATTCTGTCGCTTCTCCAGAAGCATGTGCTTCAATAGTTTGGAGAGAATCTGAAAAGGCTCCAGAGGCTGCTGAAGCCATGAAAGTGGGAGCAAAAGACTTAAAAAATATAGGCATCGTTGATGAGATTATTGTTGAACCAATTGGTGGAGCACATCAAGACTATGATGCGGTTTCAGCAAACATTAAATCATCTTTGTTAACAAACATAGCAGAGCTATCAAAATTCTCTCAAGAGGAGTTACTTCAAAGACGCTATCAGCGCTTGCTTAAAATTGGTGCCTGATTTTGTTTGATCCAAAAGTGTTTTTTGATTTAGTTGATCCTAATAAAAATATAATTGTTGCCTTTAGTGGCGGCGGAGATTCTTCTGCACTTCTGCACTTTTGTTACGAGCTTAATCTGAGCAAACTTTTGTATGGCAATCTCTCTGCAATCCATATCAATCATTCACTTCATCAAGACTCAGATCAATGGGAAGAACACTGCAAAATATTTTGCGAGGAAAGAAATATTCCTTTTCAAAGTCATGGTGTGAATATAAATGTAAAAAAATCAGGTCTTGAATCGGCTGCGAGAAATGCTAGATATAAAATTTTTCAAGATACTCTACAATCCCATGATCAATTGTTGATGGCTCATCATGCAGATGATGTGGCTGAAACGATTTTATTTAGACTTTTTAGAGGCACAGGTATAGATGGCCTGCAAGGGCCGATGAAAAAACGCACCTTGGGAGAAGGATTACTTTTAAGACCTTGGCTTAGCTATACCAAGTCTGATCTCACTCAATATCTGTCTGATAACAACATCAAATTTATCTCTGATAACACTAACTTTGAAGATAACCAAGATCGTAACTTTATTCGCAATGAAGTTCTCAAAATAGCCTCAAATCGATGGCCTCAAGCAAGCATGCAAATTCAACAAACAGCTTCGCTAGTTTCAAAACATAAAAAAGCTCATGATTTTCTGCTTGTTCAGCAATTTGGGGAACATATTAGAGGCCCTAAACTACATAGAAAATTTTTACTTGAGCTTGAGGAAGATGCTTGTGTGGAAGTAATTAGATATTGGATAAAAATTAATAATGTGGCCATGCCAAATAAAAAAATTATCGGCGAAATTTTAAAAGCATTTATTTATTCTAGTCCTAGCGCAAGAACAAAGGTAAATTGGTCAAGAGTAGATAACGATCAAAAGAGTGCTTTTTTAACTTTTTGTGATGGTGATTTGATCTTAAATAAGAAATAATCAATCAATTCGGAGAAAAATATGAGTTATGAAACTATAAGCTTAGATATTGAAAATAGGGTCGCTACTATAACGATTAATCGTCCAAAAATGATGAATGCGTTTAATGAACAACTTATTTGGGATATGGGAGATGCAACTGAAAAAGTAAAAAATGATTCTCAAATCAGAGTGTTGGTAATAACAGGAGAGGGCAGAGGATTTTCTGCTGGCGCTGACTTAACGGAGAGAGACGCATCCTGGTCAGACACCAAAGATGCTTTACTAAGAGGCTATCATCCTTTTTTAAAGAATATCATTGAAATGCCAAAACCAGTTATTGGTTCAATTAATGGAGCCGCTGCTGGCATTGGAGCCGCATTGGCTATGGCATGTGATTTAAGAATTATGGCCAAAGATGCCTACATTATGTCTGTGTTTAGTAATATTGCCTTGGTGCCAGATGGCGGACTTAGTTTTCTTTTAACAAGAGCCATAGGCTATGCTCGAGCCTTAGAATATGCAATTGAAGCGAAGAAAATTTCCTCTGCAGATTGCTTGAACATGGGTATCGCTAACAAAGTAGTAGAATTAGACGATTTAACCGCTGAAACTAAAAAATGGGCAGAGCATTTATCTAAGAGATCTCCCCAAGCCCTATCATTAACTAAAAAATTAATGAATGATTCATTAACTCAGTCTTATGATGAAACGTTTAATGCGGAAGCCGAAGCGCAAAATAATATTTTTGGCTCAGCAGAAAACATGGAAGGGGTTACAGCCTTCTTAGAAAAGCGTCAGCCTGACTTTAAATAATTAGTTTATTTAGTCCAGCCACAATGGCTTGAAAAGAGGCCTTTACAGTATTGCCATCAATACCAGCGCCCCACTCATTTTGACCCTCTTGAGTTAATTCAATGTATGCAGCAGCTTTTGCATCAGCGCCTGAGGTAACAGAATGTTGGTGATAATCAGAGACAGTAATTGATGTTAAAAAATGATTATTGACCGCAGATACAAAAGCCTCAATAGGGCCTCCACCAACCCCAGAGATAGTCACTTCATCCTTTTGATCTCTTAATGTAATTTCTACTTGATCTGATGTATTGCCTTCGGAATCTTCTGTTGAGGATAAGGCATAATTCATTAATTCAAGTTTGCGTTCAACATCTATGTAGTTTTTTTCAAAAACTTTCCAAATATCTCGAGACATAACTTCTTTTCCAGTCTCGTCGGCAACCTTTTGAACTTTTTCGCTTAGATTGATTTGTAATCGTCTAGGTAGAGAAACACCATGATCCTTTTCAAGGATAAATGCTATTCCGCCTTTACCTGATTGTGAGTTGATTCTTACAACTGCCTCATATGATCTACCAAGATCTGCTGGATCAATAGGTAGATAGGGGACTTCCCATTCTGGGTTGTTTGACTTCTCTAGAGCATTAAGCCCTTTTTTAATCGCATCTTGATGAGACCCCGAAAAGGCAGTGAAAACAAGATCTCCTGCATACGGATGTCTTGGATGAACTGGAAGTTGATTGCAGTACTCAACTTCTCTAATAACTGAATTAATATCAGAAAAATCAAGCTCTGGATCTATTCCTTGAGTTAACAGATTGAGTGCAATGGTAACAATATCAACATTACCAGTTCTCTCTCCATTTCCAAAAAGGGTTCCTTCAACTCTATCAGCGCCAGCCATTAGACCAAACTCAGAAGCTGCAACCGCTGTTCCACGATCATTGTGCGGATGCAATGAAAGAGAGATATTTTCTCGATTCATTAAATTTTCATTCATCCACTCTATTTGATCACCATAGACATTAGGAGTTGCCATCTCCACTGTCGCAGGAAGATTGATGATGATTTTTTCAGAAGACACTTCTTTTAAAATATCTACTACAGCATCGCAAACTTCTGCTGCGTATTCGAGTTCTGTACCGGTAAAACTTTCAGGAGAGTATTCAAAAGACCACTTTGTTTCAGGATTAGCCAATGCAAGTTCTTTTACAAGTAATGCACCATCTGTTGCAATTTTTTTAATGCCTTCTTTATCTTGATCAAAAACAACTTTTCTTTGCAGGGTAGAGGTTGAATTATAAAAATGAACAATTGCCTGCGAGGCTCCTTTAAGAGACTCAAAAGTCCTTTCAATAATGTGATCACGCGCTTGAGTTAGTACCTGGATTGTAACGTCAGAGGGAATTTTTTTTTCTTCAATTAACCATCTAACAAATTCAAAATCAGTTTCAGACGCTGCTGGGAAACCGACCTCAATTTCTTTAAATCCAAGATCACAAAGCAGTTTAAACATTCGTTTTTTTCTTTCATGACCCATGGGCTCAATGAGGGCTTGATTTCCATCGCGCAGATCAACAGAGCACCATCTTGGGGCTGATTGAATAACTTCATTTGGCCAATTTCTCCCCTTCAAAGGAATAGGCTCAAAAGGTTTGTATTTTTTTATTAAATCTTTCATGATTGCTCTTGTGATGCTATCAAATAAATCTCAGTATATTCTCTCTAAAATTGGCATCCCTCTATTTAAGGATGCAAAAAACCCTACTAAAAATGATGAAATTAACATTCACTTCTTTCAAAAGGACAATATTCTAACATTACATGCTAATTCTGTAGATGAATACTCAGAAAAAGAGATAAAGTTACTTGAAGCCATTATTGAGGCAATTCATGGCCCCAACCAATCGGCCTCTCAAGGAGTTGTAACTTCTTCCTCTCGAGAACCCTTTAATACAAAAGATTTTAAAGTTTCTTCTGATCTTAAAGCTACTTTAGTATTTTATGAGTTAAATAATTTGCTTGATGGGCTAGACTTCATTGTTTCACCGACCTTAGACGATATGCTATCTAATCCAGATCTAAAGAAAGACCTTTGGAGCAAACTCAAGCCTTTGCAATCAACCTAAATGATTGCTTCGATTAGGCCTGCCAGCTTAGAAGATGTTTTAGCTATTGTGGAAATAGAAAAAAAGACGAATCAAATGCCATGGTCAAAAGCACAATTTCTTTCCTCAATGGAAGTCGGTCATTATTCAGCAGTTATGCATGAAGAGAATGAAATTTTAGGATTTGCCATCTATTCCCCAATTATTCCTGAATCACATTTATTAAACATTGCCATTGATCCAGTTCACCAAGGCAAGGGTCTTGGAGATAAGCTACTGCAACAAATCATTCTTCAAAATAAAACAATTGGAGTGAAGGTGATTTCTCTTGAGGTGAGAGTTTCTAATTTACCAGCAATAAATTTATATGAAAAAAGAGGATTCCATAAAGATGCCATTCGACCAAATTATTATAGCGGCTCTCCAAAAGAAGATGCTTTGCTAATGAGTTTAAAGATTTAGCTTAGAGAATTTTTTCTAACTCAGATTCGATTGCTGATTCCCCATCTTTGGGAGCAAATCTTTTAACAACCTGACCGTCTTTGTTAACAAGAAACTTAGTGAAATTCCATTTGACTGCCTCTGTGCCAAGAATCCCAGGAGACTCGTGCTTGAGATATTTAAATAAGGGGCTGGCATTTGAACCATTAACCTCAATTTTGTCGAACATCTTAAATGAGACATTGAATGTAAGATCGCAGAAAGATTGAATCTCTTCATTGGTTCCAGTTTCTTGGGCGCCAAATTGATTGCAAGGAAAGCCCAGAACTTCCAAGCCTTGATCTTTATATTTTTCATAGAGACTTTGAAGATCTTTGTATTGAGGAGTAAATCCACATTTACTAGCAACATTCACAATTAATAGTGTTTTTCCTTGATAGTTGCTTAGATCCACTGAATTTAATTCAATGTCTTTAACGTTTATGTTGTAAAACTCACTCATGCAGAACTCCTAATTTTGAATTTAGATTATACGTAATAAAACAAATATAATCATCGGATGGAAATTAAATGGAAATCGTACTCTGCTCTCACAAAAGATGAATTATATGCATTGCTCAATCTTCGTCAGCAAGTTTTTGTTGTTGAACAAGATTGTCCATTTATTGATGCTGATTTTAAAGATCAAGATTGTGATCATCTGCTTGCCTATCAAAAGAATGAGCTGGTGGGTTACATAAGAGTTGCTAAGCCTGGAAAACGTTATGAAGGACCAGAAATTGGCAGAGTATTAACTGCTGAAAAGATTAGAAGAGAAGGTGCCGGAAAGATTTTGACTAAGGAGGCCATTGAGTTTTGCGCATCTAAGTACGCAAATTATGAGATAGGTTTATCTGCACAATACAGACTTCTAAATTTCTATCAGGGCTTTGGTTTTGTTCCTCAGGGAGAGGTATATCTAGAGGATGATATAGAACATATCAAGATGACCTTGACCCCAATATCAAAACATAAAAATGTTTTTCAATGGAGATTAGGAATTCATCCATTGCTAATTATAGGTGGAATCATCTCCGTTGGAATTATAGGTTCGAGTTTCGTTAAAGAGATTGATGTCACTCAGTTGAATTGGGTTGCTAAAATTGATGAGAGAGCAATTTCAAAAGAAAAGTATGAGATTTATTTAGAATCAATTGCTCAATCAAGGAAAACCGGATTAATAGACTCAGATCCAGATAATATTCTCGAAAGAATGATCGATGAGGAGTTATTGATCCAGCGGGGCATTGATCTTGGAATGATTGAGAATGATGCGGAGATTAGAAGCACAATTATTCAAAAAATGATTGGTTCAATTATTGCCGAGACAAATGATTTACGCATTTCAAGGCAAGATCTTGAAGATTTCTATTCTTTTAACAAGGATTTGTTTACGCCCAGTCCTAAGTTACAACTTTTAAAGCTAAGTTTTAATGGCAATCAAAAGATCTCTGGCAATCAAGCAAGAGATTTGCTTATTGCAGGTGATCTTGTTGCTGCAAAGTTGCTTGCTGAAAATGAAGTTATTAGCCTGCCCAATGTTTTGTTGCCGGCAATGAAAATTAGGGAATACATTGGACCCTATCTCACCCAGATTGCATTGAGCTTGGAGGAAGGTGAGGTGAGCGAGCTAATAGAGCTTGATGGAAATTTTCATTTATTAGTGCCACTGCAAAAAATTATATCTAGCGCGCCTGAGTTTAATGATGTCTATCAACAAGTGGAGTCTGAATTTATTCGATTCAAAGGGGAGGAGCTGTTAGACGAATATTTAGAGGATCTAAGGAATTGGTATGACGTTATTAAGGCAAATGACCTCTAAAAAACTTTTACTTTTATTTATCTTTCAGCTTTTGTTGCCGCTGGAAGCTCATAATCGTAGTGAATCTTATTCAAAGTTTCAGTTTCTCAATCTTGAAAGTGGAGTTGAGGTTAGGATCACGGGAACAATTAAGAGGGGTATTTTTGAAGCTTTAAATCCAGGCATAAAATTTCAATCATATGAATATTTTACAAACTATTTAGGCGATGCAATTATTCTTGGAGATAAATGCAAGCTAAATCAACCAGTAGAGTTCAATGAAAATAATGCAGCTGGGGTTTTAAAATTTTATTGGGATTTTAAGTGCTCAACATTACCATCCAATGTCTCAATTTCTTTATTTCAAGACCTAGGCGTTACTCATACCCACATTGCTAGGGGAGTCATAGATGGTGAAACCATTCCTGAATTTATGTTTGCAAGTCAAACCGATGTTTGGCAGATCAATTCTTTATCTCAACCCAACAGAAATCAAAGCTCCTATTGGGGTTATTTAATTTCAGGTATCGAGCATATTCTAAGTGGCTGGGATCATCTAGCATTTTTGCTGGGCCTCATTCTTTTATATCAAGGTAGAAACCTCGTTATTGCTATTACTGGATTTACTATCGGGCATAGCTTAACCCTTGGTCTTGGTGCTATGAATGTTTTGAGAGTGCATTCAGAAATGGTTGAGATTTTAATAGGATTTTCAATATTGCTTTTAGCTGTTGAAAAGTTTTTCAAGCATCATTATGAATTTGATAAGGGAATTAAACATTTTATATTTGCATCTATTGCATTATTTCCATTAGCGTTATTTGGAGTTCTAGAGCCCCTGCTAATATTAGGCTTAGCATTATTTCTAACCATTTATTTAAGCTTAACGTATCATTATCCTTCTCCATGGATCCCCTTGATGATTACTGTATTTTTTGGATTAATTCATGGGCTTGGATTTGCTTCCTCAATTGCAGAAGTGGGGATTCCCCAGGATCGATTGTGGCAGATAATCTTGAGTTTCAATCTTGGAGTTGAGTTGGGTCAGTTAGCAGTAGCTTTTGGAATACTCGGCTTATTTGCATTAGCAAAACGTTATTTTTCTCAGTCTTATTACGGTTCTATTCATAAAATTACGGGTGCTGTAGTATTCTCTATGGGAACTTTTTGGTTTGTTACCAGGGCTATGGGAATATGAAATTTGCAATACCTCTATCAATGTTACCAATGGATGAAATGAAATCATTGGGTATGGCTGCTGATGAGATTGGGTATGATTTTCTTGCTGTTTCAGATCATTTAATTCATCCAGAAAATTTTTCAGTTCCTTATCCATACACTGAAGATGGAAGTGTGAGATGGGAGCAGGGCACTGATTGGCCGGATCCTATAAACTCTTTGTCTTTTCTTGCTGGAGCTACTAAAAATATAAGGTTCTATACCAGTGTCTATGTTCTTCCGGCTAGAAATCCACTGAGAGTTGCTAAAGAGATATCCACACTTGACGCAGTTTCCAATGGCAGGTTTGACTTGGGAATAGGTATGGGATGGATGCCAGAAGAATTTGAAGCTGGCGGTCAAGAGTTCCGACGCAGAGGAGCCCGCGCCGATGAAATGCTTGAAATTATGAAATTGCTATGGTCAGGAGAGATGGTTGAGTTCAAAGGCCAATTTTTTAATTTCAAAAAATTAGAGATGCTGCCTGCACCAAAAAAAGATATTCCTATCTATGTTGGCGGCTTTTCAGAGCCAGCTCTCAACAGGGCAGCAAGGCATGATGGTTGGATTTCAGATATGCACAGTTTGAGCGAGCTTGAAGCCTTAATAGTAAAATTAAACGAAAAAAGACAAGAGCTACCTCCCAAAGAAAATTATGAATTTATTTGCTTTAGTTGCTGGGATGCTTTTAGCCTTGAAGGTTTTGGGCAAATGAAAGATCTAGGTGTGACGACCATGACCACATATCCATGGATGCTATATGGAACGATGAATGATGCACCTCTAGAGAAAAAGATCGAAGGCATGGAAAAATTTTTTAATGAAATTATTTGTAAATTGAAATAGCAATTTATCCAATACTAATCACCACTCCCAAGAGCCTATAGTTGTTATAATGACTTTATGAAAGTTGTAAGGCTTGTAAAAAATTCAGATTTTAAAAGTGTTGAGCATTTAGTCAAGCATTCTGGCAAAGGCATGACCACCATGCCAAAAACACCCAAAGAGATTAAAGAAAGAATTGCTTGGTCAGAAAAATCTAAAAATAAAAAAATTAAGAAACCAAATCAAGATAGCTATTTGTTCGTGCTAGAAGACAATGGTCGCATAGTTGGGTTATCAGCTATTTATACCTCTGTTTCACTGAAGAAGCCTTCAGTTTTTTTTAAGAAGTCTATCTCACAGCTTGAATCTAAATCTCTCAATTTCACTAAGGACTTAGATGTCCTTTCTCTTCACCTTTGCAAGCAGCCATATTCCGAGCTAGGAACTTTATTTCTTAAGCCAGCTTTTAGAGGGAAGGGGCGAGGCTCACTTCTTTCTTTTTCTAGATTCATTTTTATGTCTGCTCATCAACAACGCTTTGATCCAAAGCTATTTGTGGAAATTAGAGGATTTAAAAATGCTAAAGACGAGTCTTATTTTTGGAATTCATTTAGTAAAACTTTTTTTAATCTTGATTTTTTTAAAGCCGATGAAATTAGTTACATAGATAATCATTTTATTATGGAATCCATTCCCAAATATCCATTTATCATCGAACATATGCCAAAAAAAGTTCAAAGAGTTATTGGCAAACCACATCCCAATGCCATGCCTGCATATTCACTATTGAGAAAACAAAACTTTAGACCTAATGGTTTGATCGACGTTTTAGATGGAGGGCCATGCTTGGAGGCAAAAATTAAAGATATCCCTATAGTTAAATCTGCAAAGTTATTTCCTATTGTGATCAAAAGAAATATTAACTTTGATCGTTTTGGCTTTATTGCAAATCCATCTATTGATGATTTTGCCGTGGTCAAAGAAAATTATGCTTTTGATAAAGATAAGAAGGAGCTTTTCATCTCAGCCAAAGTAGCAAAAGCTTTGAATTTAAAGCCAGGCTCCCTAGCGCAGGTCAACTAATGCTTTACATACAAAATCAATGGTCCTCGGGAAAAGACAAGTTATTTAAATCCATGAATCCTTTGACGGGTGAAATAGTTTGGGAGGGCAATTTTGCCAATGTTTCCCAATTAAATGCAGCAATGCATGCCGCCCATAAGAGTCATGATGGATGGTCAGCTGAATCGATCCAAACAAGAATAAAAATTATTAGAAAATTTTATGCTTTGCTTGAAAAGAATAAGCTGTCAATGACTAAGCTTATTTCAACAGAAACTGGTAAAACTCATGATGATGCTGCTTCTGAGG
This sequence comes from uncultured SAR86 cluster bacterium, assembly GCA_902509555.1. Classification (GTDB taxonomy): domain Bacteria; phylum Pseudomonadota; class Gammaproteobacteria; order Magnimaribacterales; family D2472; genus D2472. Next base: position 13,269 of record CABWYS010000001.1, on the reverse strand, counting down.
TTGCCGCCACTCTGGCCAAGCTTAATAATTCAATTCTTGCATATAAAAAACGCACAGGTTCTGAAAGAAATTCTCTGGGCGTCATGCAGACAAGTCTTCAGCATGCATCTCACGGTGTTATGTCGGTTGTTGGACCATTTAATTTCCCGCTACATTTACCCAATGGTCATATAACTCCAGCACTTATTGCCGGAAATACGATTGTATATAAGCCAAGTGAGTCAACTCCTATGGTTGCAGAGTATATGATGATGCTATGGGATAAAGCGGGATTGCCTGCTGGTGTGATTAATATGATTCATGGAGGCAAAGATATAGTCCAAGGTCTTTGCAAGCATCCTCTAAACAAGGGATTGCTTTTCACTGGTAGCTACAAAGTTGGCAAACAAATTAATAAAATCATGGCTGATTACCCAGAGAAGATCCTTGCATTGGAATTAGGGGGCAATAATCCATTGGTGGTTTGGTCGACTCAAAAAATTAATGCCGCAGTAGATCTTATTTTTGAATCTGCATTTATTTCATCAGGCCAACGTTGTACTTGCGCTCGTCGACTGATTCTTCCCAATAATAATAATGGCAAGAAAATTTTAGCTAAATTGAAGCAGAGGATTCAATCGCTTTCCTATACAGATGAATCAAATCTTTACTACGGCCCATTAATCTCACCCAAAGCCACTGATAGATTTTTAGCTTTTCAAGATAAGCTAATCAAGCTGGGTGCCAAATCAATTCTGAAGGCTCGTAAAGTTAGGGGCTCATTTAACTTGGTTACACCCAGTTTGATCAATATTACCGGCATGAAAAAATCTTATGATGAAGAAAACTTTGGTCCAATGTTGCAGGTGTATTTTGCTGGTACCTTTGATGATGCTGTGGCAGAAGCAAATAATACAAAATATGGTTTGGCAGCAGGGCTCATTTCAGACAATGAGAAATTATTCGAAGGATTTACACAAAGAATTAATGCAGGTGTGATAAATTTTAATTCAACTACAACGGGTGCATCCGGAGCCTTTCCATTTGGCGGGATAGGTAGAAGTGGCAACCTGAGACCAGCAGGTTTTTATGCTGCAGATTATTGTGCATGGCCGAAGGCATCAATTGTAAAAAAACTATAGATGACTTATTCGGGTGAGATTAATTTTGACGGCTTAATTGGGCCGACTCACAACTATGCTGGCTTATCGCAAGGTAATTTAGCCTCGCAAAAACATCTCAACCAAACATCAAATCCTCAAGCCGCTGCATTGCAGGGTCTTGATAAAATGAGGCTTATCATGGATCAAGGGATTCCACAGGGATTTTTCTTGCCTCATGAGCGCCCACACTTAATGACTCTTAGAGCTCTAGGATTTGGTGGTACAGATGAAGAGGTCATCAATCAGGCAACCAAACAAAATCCAGCTTTATTAAAAAATGTTTATTCTGCTTCATCAATGTGGGCAGCTAATGCAGCAACTTTCTCTCCTAGTATTGATAGCTATGATCAAAACATCCATATTACTCCAGCCAATTTAAATTCTATGTTTCATCGTTCCATTGAGCATGAATTTACAAAGACTCAATTAGAGCTTATGTTTGGAGGAGTTGCTCAAGTGCATAATCCAATTAAAAATATTTCAGGTTATGGTGACGAGGGCGCAGCAAATCACCTAAGAGTAAGTGCGCAGCATCTCATGCCAGGCTTTCAAATTTTTGTCTATGGAAGCCCTGCATTTGAATCGCATCAGGGCATTATTGCTCGCCAAGCAGAAGAAATTTCTCAAGCAGTTTCAACCCAACATCAACTTGATCCAGAACGAGTGCTATTTTTAAAACAAAACGAACAAGCCATTAATTCAGGGAGTTTTCATAATGACATTGTGAGTCTGGCTAATGAAGAGGTTTTTATCTTTCATCAAGAAGCATTTGCAGACAGGGTCGAATTAGAAAGAGTGTTGCACCATCTCAAAGAACATGTGAAAGGCTTTCACCCAATTGAAATTCTCTCTGAAGACATTTCTCTTAATGACCTTGTATCAAGTTATTTGCTTAACTCGCAATTAATTACTGTTGATAATAACGAGATGATGATGCTCCTGCCAGAAGAAGTTCACAATCATCCTAATTGCATGCGATGGCTGGAAGAAATTAAATCTTCATCACCCATCAAGCACCTTGAATTTGTTGATATTCGTCAAAGCATGATGAATGGAGGAGGACCAGCCTGCTTAAGATTTAAAGCTGTAGTAAACAATGATGAGTTTGATAAGCTCAATGAAAAATTTTTGCTAAGCCCAACAAAACTTATGGATTTAAGGGCACTAGTCAGCAAACATTACAGGGATAAACTTTACCCAGAAGATTTATTAGATATAAAGTTGATGCAAGAATCCTATACATTTTTAGATGAATTAACTCAATTATTAGATTTGGGCGATATATACAATTTCCAAAGAATTTAAATAGATTACGGTCATTATATTAGTACGGCTCATTTTTTTATTTGCGACTAATAATGTTGATATTTGATAGAATTCATTAACTGTTTTTTGTCTATTAAGCATCAGCAGGTTTTATATTTAGGGGAAACAATTGTTTAACAAAGTAATAGAATTTTTTAGGGTAGTGGGTGAGCTGAGATATTTAATCCCAGTCATGCGTTATAAATTTCCAGATCCAGAAGACTCAGGTTCATTGGCCCATCTTTTTCAAGATACAACTGAGAAATTTTCTGAAAGGCCTTTTTTATACTTCGAAGATGAAATGTGGACATACGGTCATACAAATAAAGCTGCTAACAGCATGGCAAGATATCTAGTTTCAACTGGTGTGAAGCATGGTGATAGGGTGGTTTTGTTTATGGAAAATCGACCTAGTTTTCTTATTTCATTGTTGGCGTTAAATAAAATTGGCGCAATAGCTGTCCTGATTAATACAAGCTTAACAGGCGATCCTTTGATTCATTGCATTAACTCTTCTGATGCTGTGAAATGTATAGTTGGAGCAGAAAGAGCTAGCCCTCTAGAGGATGTGTTAAATCAAATTAATATTACCAAACAAGAAGATTTTTTATGGGCACAAGATACTGCGCAGTATTCTTTGCCAGATTGGGCTATAGATCTTAAAGCTCAATTAGATCTTTCTGACGACGATAATTTAGAAGAAACAAATTCGGTTAGAGTAAAAGATGTTGCCTGTTATATTTTTACTTCTGGAACTACAGGAGTTCCAAAAGCAGCAATTTGCCCAAATCAAAAACTTATGGCCGCCTCAGTTAACATTAAGATGGCTGGCTATAGAATTAACGAAACAGACTGCATGCACAATAGCTTACCTTTATACCATTCAACCGGTTTAATGTTAGGAATATGTGCTGTTATTCAGGCTGGAGCTTCTACATTCATTAAAAGAAAATTTTCCGCCTCCTCTTTTTGGGATGAAGTACAAAAATATAATACAACTGCATTGGTTTATATAGGTGAGCTTTGTAGGTATTTGGCTAATACAGAGCCAACACCAGCTGAGCAAAATAACCCTCTTAAAGTGATGGTTGGAAACGGCCTTAGACCAGATGTCTGGGACATTTTCAAAGAAAGGTTTGGGGTCGATAGAATTGTTGAAATTTATGGCGCAAGTGAGGGTAATGCTCTCTTTATGAATCTATTAAATAAGGATAAAACTATTGGTATGACTAATGCCCAAGTAGCTTTGATTGAATACGATGTTGCTGAAGATAAGATTATTAAAAATGAAGACGGGACTTGTAAAAAAATAACTAATCATGATCCAGGATTATTGATTGTTTTTATATCACCGAATTCTGTTTTTAATGGGTACACAGATGCTCAGGCTACTGAAAAGAAAATATTAAGAGATGTTTTTGAAAAAGGAGATGCTTGGTTTAATACAGGAGATCTTATAAAAACAGTCGATGTAGGTTATGCATTGGGTAAAACTCACTATCAATTTGTCGATCGAGTCGGGGATACTTTTAGGTGGAAGTCAGAGAATGTCTCAACGAATGAAGTGGGTGAGATTTTAAATGGCTTCAAGGATGTGAATATGTCTAATGTATATGGGGTAGAGATACCAGGCTGTGAGGGTAGAGCTGGCATGGCTGCTTTTAGTCTTGAAGATGCCAGTAGCTTTGATTGGCAAGGCTTCTCTAATCATGTAGAAAATAGCCTCCCTAAATACGCTCGGCCTCTCTTTATAAGGATTATTCAAGAAATGGATACCACAGGGACTTTTAAATTGAAGAAAAATGATCTCAGGAATGAGGCATTTAATATTGATAAAGTGTCTGATCAGATTTATTGCTTGAAGCCTAACTCTAGCAATTATGAAGTTTTAGATAATGAATGGTTTCAAACTATCAATTCTGAACAAGCTGGCTATTAATTAAATAATTTACAAAGGAGACTCTTATGAGTGATAAGAATTTTGATGTCGTGGTTTATGGTGCTACAGGTTTTACTGGAAAGCTGGTTGTGGAATACATGCTTAATCAATATGGTAATGATGAAAGCATTTCTTGGGCAATGGCTGGAAGAAGTCATGAGAAGTTAATTGCGGTCAGAAATGCCTTGGGTGTGTCCCATGATGTGGCTCTTTTAACAGTAGACAGTAATGATGAATCAAGTGTTGCAGAAATGGTTAAAAAAACAAAATGCGTATTAACAACAGTTGGACCGTACCAACTTTATGGCCCAAGCATTGTTAAACAATGCGCTGCAAATGGAACAGATTATGTTGATCTATGCGGTGAGCCAGGATGGATGCATGAAATGATCAACGAGCATGCTGAGCAGGCCAAGGAGACTGGAGCAAGAATTGTCTTTTCTTGTGGTTTTGACAGCATACCTTTTGACCTAGGTGTTTACTTTTTGCAAAAAGAAGTCATAGCTCAACATGGCAAGCCTGCTTCTAATGTTAGAGGAAGAGTGAGAGCAATGAATGGCGAGTTTTCTGGTGGAACAGCGGCTTCATTAAGTGCGACTATGTCATCGTTAAAAGAAAAACCAGAATTATTTGCAGTGTTGGCAAACCCATTTTCGCTGTCTAACGGTTTTACTGGACCTGAGCAAACTCCAGACTCCAAAGCTGTGTATGATGAAAAACTTGAAACTTGGGTCGCTCCATTTTTTATGGCTCCTATTAATACCAAAAATGTTCATAGATCTAATGTCTTAATGGATCATATGTATGGAGAAGATTTTTGTTATAACGAGATGTGGATTCAAGGCCCAGGTGAAGAGGGCAAAGCTGCAGCAGAATTTGTTGGCAGCATGAATCCGTTGGCTGATGCACCAGCGCCTGGTGAAGGCCCATCCAAAGAATCAAGAGATAATGGAAATTATGATGTTCTTTTTTGTGCAGACTTAGCTGATGGATCGACTATTCATGCAGCTGTTTCAGGAGATATGGATCCTGGGTACGGCTCAACTTCTAAAATGATTGCTGAAAGTGCAATCTGTTTGGTTAAAGAATGCCCTGATCTTGTTGGAGGTATTTATACTCCAGCACCAGCAATGGGCGAAAAACTTATTACAAGACTGCAAGCTAATGCTGGATTAGATTTTAGATTAGAGAAATAGCTCTAAGATATAAGTAATTCAATATTACCTGATATCGTTTGCAATCAAGAGGCATTGCCTGAGCATAGCCTTTTTAATCTGACTATTATTTAATTTTTGACCTCGAAGCCTTGTCCACATTGCAAAGGATAGGCTTGCATGGAATAAATTCTTCGATTCAGCATCGAAACCTAAAACTTCGGGAAGAACTTCCTCGGTTTTATCTTTTATGCGATCTTGATACATTAAATAATTTTCTCGTAAAAATTCGTACTTCCACATTTTAGAAACAGTCATAAACATAATTAATTTATGTTTTTCATAGACTACATTCATGTGATTTGTGAGGGATTGGAGTCGTACCTCAAATGATGAGGAGGGGTCGTACTTTAAATTAAAATCATAATCCTTGCTTAAGACCGCATCTACAGCTTTGAAGAGGTTTTCCATTTCATCAAATTGTCTGAAAACAGTTCTTATTCCAACCCCGGACTCATCAGCAACTTGTTGGGCAGTCGGTTCTAAATTGCCTTCTTTGAATAATTTGATGCAAGCATCCACGATGAGTTTTTGACTATTGATGCTTCGTAGATTTCTTCCGTCTTGTTTTGCCATTATTATTCAGAATATATCTATTGACATAATTTATGTCAATAGATATTGTTATTCTATGAATAGAGTAACTGAAATCTTAGGGGTTAAGTATCCAATCATTCAAGCGCCCATGGGGTGGATTGCCAGAAGTCAGCTAGCTTCTGCTGTTTCAAATGCAGGAGGATTTGGCATCATCGAAACTTCTTCTGGAGAGACTGAAAATTGCAAAGCTGAGATTTTAGCTATGTCAAAACTCACAGATAAACCCTTTGGTGTGAATCTGCCCTTAATGTTCTTAAGGGACGAGAGCATGATTGAATTGGTGTTAGAGCAGGGCATAAAGTTTGTAACCACTTCTGCTGGCGATCCTGGGAAATACATTCATATACTAAAAGATGCAGGTATCAAGGTCTTTCATGCTGTGCCCAGTGTTGCCGGAGCTGTAAAAGCTGCAAATGCAGGTGTGGATGGCTTGGTTATTGAAGGCACGGAGGGTGGGGGTTTTAAAAGTCCTGAAGAGGTTGGCTTGATAGTGTTAATTCAAGCAATTAGACAACATACTGACTTGCCTATTGTTGCAGCGGGCGGAATTGTTGATGGAATAGGTATGGCTGCAGCTTTTGCGGCTGGAGCAGAAGGCATCCAGATGGGAACTAGGTTTGTATCTTCCAAAGAAAGTCCAGTGCATGACAACTTTAAAAACTCAATTATTGATTCAGATGAGCAGGGAACATGGATTCTCAATAAAAAATCAAAACCTTGCATTAGAGCGCTAAAAACAGAATTTACCGAAAAAATATATGAAGCTGGTGTCATGGAGATGACTGACATGATGAAAATTCAAGATCTCTACTTTGGAGGAGATATGAATGCAGCGCCTGCTCTGACTGGCCAGTCAGCAGGGTTGATTGATGTAGTCAAACCAGTCGCTCAAATCATCGACGAAACCATCAGCGAATTTAATGCGGCATGCAAAAGGATGTCTGCTCAGAAATTTTAAGAATGAAAAGCTTGAACCCTATCCCAGTTATTGGAGTGCCAGCTTCACCGTATACAAGAAAGATGCTTGCCTTGCTTCGTTACAGAAGGATTCCATACACAGTAGAGTGGGGTAATGCCAGGGAGTTGATTGAAAAACATAACCTTGAGGCGCCAAAACCCGTTTTACTTCCAGTGATGATTTTTGAGGTTGATGGTGCGCATAAAGCAATCACTGATTCTACTCCAATCATTCACCATTTAGAGAATGAATTTCCTGATAGAGGGGTAATTCCTCATGATCCAAAACTAGCTTTTTTGAACTATGTTTTAGAAGATTTTGGAGATGAGTGGGTCACAAAATATATGTTTCATTACAGATGGCACTTCAAAGAAGATATAGATAAAGCAGGTACTATATTACCATTGTTGCATGATGTGAGTCTCGATAATGAATCACATCAAGCTTTCAAAAAAGGCATTTCTGAATTACAGATAAGCCGACTTTGGGTTGTAGGTTCAAATGAAACAACTGCACCAATCATTGAGGCAAGTTATAAGAGATTTCTTCAACAGCTTGAAGATTGCTTGTCAAAAAATTCATTTTTATTTGGCAGTCGCCCGTCATCAGCTGATTACGCAATATTCGGTCAATTGGTTGCATTAACTGGCTTTGATCCAACACCTCGAGCAATCGCTCACGAAGTTTCACCACGAGTTCTTGCCTGGCAGGATCTCATGGAAGATTTGAGTGGCCTGGATCCTGAAGACGATGATTGGGTTAGTTATGAGGAGGCTCAAGAGCAATTAGTAGACATATTTATAGAGGTTGGCAAAGTTTACTTACCGGCACTTTTAGCAAATGCAAAAGCGATTGCTGCCGAAGAAAAGACTTGGACCGCTCAAATAGATGGCGCCCAATGGGAGCAACGGAGCTTTACCTATCAAGCAAAATGCCTGCAATGGATAAATGGTGAATTTCATGCTTTAAATGATGATGATCAAAATCAAATTATGGCCTTTTTAAAGAAAACTGGTTGTGAAGATTTTATTTTAAGAAACTAGGAATGGAAATATTAAGAACGCCCGATGAGAGATTTGATGATTTAAAGGAATATCCTTTTGATCCTCATTACACAACCATTAAAACCCATGATGGAGCAGATTTAAGAATTCATCATATTGATGAAGGTCCAAAAGATGGTCCAATGCTTATGGCAATGCATGGTCAGCCTGTATGGAGTTATCTCTATGCTCGCATGATCCCCTTTCTTAACAAGGCTGGCATTAGAGTTATAGCCCCGGACTTACCAGGATATGGAAAATCAGATAAACCTGCTGCGCGAGAGGACTATAGCTATCAAAGGCAAGTAGATTGGATGGGTGACTGGTTAAAAGAAAACAATTTCTCTAATCTCACTTTTTTTGGGCAGGATTGGGGAGGGCTTATTGGCTTGCGTATGGTTGCCCAAGATCCAGATCGATTTATTAAGGTATCCATGGGAAATACTGGATTGCCTTATAACCCGGACGTTCCGCAAGAGGTTATAGATCAAGTTCAAGCTTTTAGAGAAAGTGATTTGAAACTTACCCCAATGAGCATGCAAAAAGAGGTTATGCAAATGGATAGGAAGAGTCCTTCAAAGGGTTCATCTGCAACTTTTCATCCAGCATTAAAATTTATGTATTGGCAAAAATTTTGCTGGGATACTGAAAATTTACCAATAGGATTTATCAACTCAACCATGATGGAAAAAAGATCTAAATTGTCAATGACGGGGCAATATTTTTTTGAAAGCATGGGCTTAGGAAAACTATCACCATTTACCTCGGACCTAGTTAAAGCTTATGACGCACCTTTCCCAGACTCAACATATAAAATGGGTCCTCGAGCCATGCCAAGCCATGTTCCAGTGCTGCCAGATGCATCTTTAGAAGCTCAAAAAGAAGCAAGAGATTTTTTTAATCTTTCAACCAAGCCATTTCTATCTGTCTTTGCAGGCGACGATCCTGTAACAAACGGAATTGAGGAAGATGTTCTTAGAATGGCCCCAAATGCAAAAAGCGCACCTCACATTGGCGGTGGACATTTTTATCAGTGGACAAGGCCAGAGCAATTATCTGATATTCTAGTATCTTTTATTCAGGAGTGATTATGATTGATTTTTACACAGCACCAACCCCAAATGGACACAAAGTTTCATGTACTTTGGAGGCAATGGAATTGGACTATGAGACCCACGTAGTTAATTTAATGGAAAATGAACAAAAAAAGCCTGAATTTCTTGCCATAAGTCCTAATGGCAGAATTCCTGCGATTGTTGATAGAGATGCAAATGATTTATCTATTTTTGAATCGGGTGCAATTATGATCTATCTTGCAGAAAAAACTGGAAAGTTAATTCCTTCGGATCTAAATGAAAAAGCAAAAGCTCTTGAGTGGCTTATGTTTCAGATGGGTGGAGTGGGGCCTATGATGGGACAAGCCAATGTTTTCTTTAGGTATTTTCCTGAGAAAATTCAACCTGCCATTGATCGTTATCAAAATGAAGGAAGAAGGCTTTTTGAAGTTTTGGATACACAACTTGGTAAGCAGGAATGGTTAGCAAAAGATTATTCAATTGCTGATATTGCCAATTGGTGTTGGGTTAGAACTCATAAGTGGTCAGGGATCTCAATCGAGGGTCTTGATCATTTAGAAAGATGGATGAAAGCTATGTATGAACAACCTGGAATGACCGCAGGGCTTGAAGTTCCTATCAAAATGGAAAGTTTGTTAGATGATGATGAAAAGGCAAAAGAGTTTGCAAAAAATGCAGAAAAAATGGTGAAAAAATAAATAGGAGAAGATTATGCTAAAAGTACATTTTGTTGCTGGAACTAGGGCAGGTCGAGTTGTTTGGTTATTAGAAGAGTTGGGGTTGGAATATGAGGTAAACATAATGCCTTTTACTAAAGAAGGCTTAAAATCTCTAGAGCATAGAGCAAGACACGCTCTAGGAAGAGTACCCGTTTTAGAAGACGGAGACATTTCAATTTTTGAATCTGGCGCTATTATCGATTATGTCTTAGAAAGACATAAGAATGGAGGATTGAAGCCAAGTTCAGATGCTCCTGAATTTCCTTTTTATCTGCAGTGGTACCACTATTGTGAAGGCATGGTTATGCCTCCAATGAATCAAATTGTTGTTCAAACTATCTTATTACCACCTGACAGAAGAGATGAAACTGTTTTAAATCAAGCAAAAAATCTACTCACAAAATCTTTAGCCCCTGTGAATGAGAATCTCGCTGATAAAGATTACCTAATAGGAGATTTTTCAGGTGCAGATCTCATGCTTGGACACTCATGTTTCATGGCTAATAGATTGGGGTGTGTAAATGACGAGATGGAAAACATTAAAGATTATGTTGCAAGAATAAATGCGAGACCCGCTTTTCAGAAAGCAATTACTTTAGGAGACTAAGGATGGAAGTTAAAAACATGGTCACACCCAATCAAACTCAAATGAATGAGTTTCTTGAGGGCGATATTGATTCACCAATTTCAATGGTTAATCTTCTTAAATTTAAAGAAAAAGCTGAATACGAAGATGGCAGAGATACTGAAATGTCAGGGAGAGAGGCCTATCAAATTTATACTATTGAAGTTCAAGAACATTTAAAAAAAGTTGGAGCAGAAATAGTTTTTGGAGGAGTTGTCAGTCGCTTGATGCTTGGAGAGGTTGAGGATCTCTGGGATAGCGTTGCAATCGCTAGATATCCAAGTAGAAAAGCAATGCTTGAAATGATGATGAGCTCAGATTATCAAGAAAGTGAGAAACATAGATCTGCAGGACTGCTTGGGCAATTAAACATAGAAACAAAAGAAGGAGCTATGTAGTGCTCAATAAAATTTTCCCTCCCGTGGCTGATAATAATTTTAATGGCCAAAAGATTGCTCTTTGGGGATTTATTTTATTCACACTTCTAATGACATGGCGGTCAATCGTTCATATGTTTTTTGAGAAATATGGATTTCATGAAATTGGAAATTTTTTAACTATCGAAGGTGATCCTGATCCAATGCTGCTGATTTATAGATTTTTTTCTCTTTGGGGCTTTGTGCAGTTAATATTTTGTTTGGTTTGCTGGGTTGTAATTTTTCGATACCGAGCACTTATTCCATTAATGTATTTATTTTGGTTATTTGAGTGGAGCTTTAGAACGTTTGGATACCCTTTAATTAGAGAAGACATAGTTATTCAAGGGATTTATACTGTTGGTGTTACTCCTGGAGCAGTTGGGGCTCCTTATGTAACTTTTGTTTTAATCATTCTTTTTAGCCTTTCGCTAATACAAAAAAAATAATTTAGAAAAATATTATGAGCCAATTTCAAACTTTAAAATCAGATTTAACTCAATCAAGGATTGTAGATTCCAATTTGGCTTCTATTCATGAAGATGAAATTGCTGTGAGAATTGAAAGTTATGCTTTTACAGCAAATAACGTCACTTATGGTGTCGCGGGAGATACGATTGGGTATTGGAAATTTTTTCCAGCTAAAAATAATGTAGATAATGAATGGGGCTGCATACCCATGTGGGGATTTGCAGAAATTACCCACTCAAACATTGAAGATTTGAATGTTGGAGAACGACTTTTTGGCTATTTTCCAGCTGCAGACTCATTAACTTTAAGTCCAATTAAAGTCTCTGATCAAAGCTTTAGTGATGGTAAAGAACACCGCAAAGAACTCCCTCCTGTTTACAATAATTATGTGAGGCTTAATGGAGATCAAAATTACGATCCATCCATGGATGCAGTCAGAGCTCTTCTATTCCCGCTTCATATCACGGCATTTTGTTTATGTGACTCTTTGGCTAAAGATTTATACTTTGAAGCATCTCAAGTAATTGTAGTTAGCGCCTCGAGTAAAACTGCTATTGGCCTGGCTCAAGGTTTAGCTGATACTGAAAATGCACCTAAAATAGTTGGACTTACATCTGCATCGAACTCAAAGTTTGTAGAAAACCTTGGTTGTTATGATGAAGTGATTTCTTACGATGAGCTTAGTAATGTAGATTATTCAGCGGGTTCTGTCATGGTTGATATGGCTGGTAATCGAGAAATTCTTGGAACCCTCCATGGGGAGCTAGGAGATAACATGCTTAAGTGTCTCACTGTTGGTATGACGCACTGGGATAATGAGACTACTGCTGAGGATGCTTTAGGGCAGGCAATGCTTCGAGATCGAACAGAATTCTTTTTTGCCCCAGCTCACATCCAAAAGCGAATTGGGGACTGGGGGCATGATGGTTATGCTGAAAAAACAAATTCGTTCATGACTGCTAGAGCGCTTCAAAGTAAAAATTGGATGCAAGTCAAAGAGATTCATGGTTTAGAAAATTTTATCAGCACTTATGAAGAAATGGTTGATGGAAAAATTAATCCAAACGAAGGAATCATCGTTAACCTAACTAATCAAAAGGAGAAATAAATGAAAAATGTATTAAGAATAGTAGCTGGTCTTGTTGGTATTTTGTTTTTTTTAAACGGACTCCAGTGGATCATCAGCCCAGCAAATGTTGCAGAGTCATTAGGCATGCCTTTGTTGGAGGGAGTGGGACTTAGTACACAGATAGGAGATCTTGGAAGTTTCTTTATAACTGTAGGTGCCATGACATTAATAGGAGCAATTTCAACAACTCGTCATTGGTTCTATGCACCATCTATGCTTTTATTGGTAGCAGCCTTATATAGAACCCTTTCAACTTTGCTATATGGTGCTCCATTTGTAATGTCTGCGATTGTTGTTGAGGTAAGCGTAGGCCTCTTTTTGATATTTGCTGGTTCAAGGATCGAAACCAAGGATTAAAATAATGAAACTGATTAAATACATCTTAATTATTGCTGTAATTGGCATTATTTTGGTGTCGGTTTTGACAAGAGTTCCAGCTGTTCAAGATCGCCTTATGCTTAGATTTGTCCAAACGTTGGGCAGCTCAACTGCTGATCTAAATGATAATTCATTATCTGCTGTTGTGTGTGGTTCAAGATCGCCACTTCCATCCCCAGGAAGAGCGCAAACATGTATCTTGGTTAATGCAGGTGGAAATTATTATGTTGTTGATATTGGAGATGGGAGTGCAACAA